>NZ_JBFUKZ010000023.1:0-139587 GCF_056400585.1 Mucilaginibacter sp. P5_A6
CATCAACCGCTGCATCAACCGCTGTATATGGTGCCAAAGGTGCCAACGGAGTTTTAATCATCACTACTAAAAGAGGTGTTGCGGGTAAGCCTAAAATTTCTTTCAAAACAGAGATGTCCATGTCGGGCCTCACTAAAACACCTAAAATGCTGGATGCGGTATCATGGATGCGGCTGCATAATGAAGCAACTACAAATGATGGTAACCCATCGGCATATTCCGAAGAAACTATCCAAAAAACAGCAAGTGGGTTAGATCCCTACCTGTATCCAAATGTTAACTGGATAAAATCAGTTTATAAAGATTGGGCTCCCGGCTATAACACCAACCTTAATGTTAGCGGCGGTGCATCAACCGTAAGGTATTATGTTTCTGCTTCTTTTTATGATCAGGATGGAAGTTATAAGGTTACCAAGCAACATGGTTATAATCCTAACCTTAACTTTAAAAGGTATGATTTCAGATCGAACCTGGATATTGATTTAAGTAAAACTACTTTATTAACAATGAACCTGGATGCCATGCTGGTAAATAGCCGCTATCCTGGTATATCTGCCGGGGCTATCTGGTACGAATCGTATTTAACGCCGCCTAACGCGTTTCCAATACAATATCCGGGTGGTATATGGGCTGGTCCTTATAATAACGGAGGCTCAAACCCGGTAAACGATATTCAAAACTCCGGTTATAATAACGAGTTTCGCCCCACTATTCAGTCTGTTTTTTCCATCAACCAAAAGCTGGATGTTATTACAAAAGGGTTGAGCGCTATGGCAAGGTTTTCATTCGACTCCTATAGCGAAAATGATAATGGAAGAACCGGCACGAATGATCTTTTTTTAGCTACATCAAGAGATCCGCAAGGTAATTTAGTATTGGGCCAGTCGAGATACGGGAGCCAGTTTTTGGGGTATTCGCAGTCATCCTCTGCCGAAAAAACCATGTACCTCGAAACAAATATTAATTATGACCAGTCTTTTGGCAAGCACCATGTTGGCGGCCTGGTTTTGTATAATATGCGGTCGAGGGTGGTAAGCTCGGCAGGCAGCGTAATAGGCTCTATCCCTTATAACAATCAGAGCTTAGCGGCCAGGGTAACCTATACTTATGCCGACAAATATTTGCTGGAATTTGATGCCGGTTATACAGGTTCAGAAAACTTTGAACCGGGTAAGAAGTTTGGCTTTTTTCCTGCCGTTTCTGCAGGCTGGGTAATTTCGAGGGAGGCCTTTTTTAAGGATCTTTCAAAGACATTTACACTGCTTAAAATAAGGGGTTCTCACGGTCTTGTGGGTAATGACCAGATTGGATCGGCCTATGGTATTACCAGGTTCCCTTATATTAATCAATATGGCAGTGGCGGATCCGTGGGTTTAGGACTTAACGGAACTATATATGGTGGTACTACCGAAAGCGTAATTGGGGTAGAAAATCTTACCTGGGAAAAAGCAACCAAAGACAATATTGGGTTAGAGATAGGCCTGTTCAATAAATTGAATATTACCATAGATGCTTACAAAGAAAGAAGAACCAATATTTTAGTTCAACGCAGTTCATTGTCGGGCATATTGGGTGTAAGCGGATCTGTATTTGCCAATTTGGGCGAAATGAATAATCATGGTATTGAGGGCAATGTTGAGTATAACGATAATATTGGTAAAGTGTCCCTTCGCCTTTACAGTAACGTCACTTATAACAATAATAAAATTGTACAGCGGGATGAACCTAAACAGCTGTACGCTTACCAGCAATCAACCGGGCGTAAATTTGGCGATAACCTGATGTATGTTGCCGAAGGGTTGTTTACATCCCAGGAAGACGTGGATAAAAGCCCTACCCAATTTGGTGCAGTGTTAAGGCCCGGCGATATTAAGTACAAAGATGTAAACAACGATGGCGTAATAAACAGCTTTGATAAGGTATTTACCGGTAAATCTGATATACCTACCATATTGTATGGCGCCGGATTTACGGTTGGCTATAAAAAGTTCGACCTCTCTCTCTTTTTCCAGGGAACGGCCAATGTAATTATTATGGCCAATGGTTCTTCAATAAGCGGGGCCGGTGCAGGCGGTGCGGGTATTGTTCCGTTTACTGGTATGGGTACTTATCCGTCTGGAATGCTTGCCAATCTTGAAAACAGGTGGACAGTTGAAAACCCGAGCCAAAATGTAGATTATCCACGGTTGGGTATTTCCAATCAAAATAGTAACAATTATCAGCCGAGTACATGGTGGTCAAAAGATGCAAGTTTTGTTCGTTTAAAACAGGCAACATTGGGTTATACGCTTACGCCATCGTTCCTTACAACAGCGGGTGTTAACTCGGTTTACTTTTACTTAACCGGCCAAAACCTATTAACATTCTCCAAATTCAAA
The DNA here is from genome assembly GCF_056400585.1 of Mucilaginibacter sp. P5_A6. Classification (NCBI taxonomy): domain Bacteria; kingdom Pseudomonadati; phylum Bacteroidota; class Sphingobacteriia; order Sphingobacteriales; family Sphingobacteriaceae; genus Mucilaginibacter; species Mucilaginibacter sp. P5_A6. The sequence goes on from NZ_JBFUKZ010000023.1 coordinate 2,379, forward strand.
CTTTGGGATCCTGAACTTGGCTCAAACGGCGCAGGCTATCCACCGGTAAGAATATTTGCTTTGGGGTTAAGAGCTTCGTTTTAAAGAAATAATGAATTTAAGTCAAATTAAAAAGTATTTAAAATGTTCCAAATGAAAAAATATATACTCATTATGGCTGTCGGGGCATCGTTCCTGACCGCCGGTTTATCTTCTTGTAATTATCTTAATAAAAAACCAGATAACCTGTTAACATCTGATTTGATCTGGAGTACCAGGGCCAATGCCGAATCGTACCTGTACAATATATATGGGTATATTATACAAACTGATGGCGGTAATTTTAGCGCCATGGGGGCAAGTGATGAATCATCTGTATCAATCCCTGGTACCAACGTGAGGCAAATGGTTGTAGGTAACTGGAGCCCTGTAAATGCTTATTTTGATTACTGGGGTAATTATTATAATGGAATCCGGTCGTCATTTATTTTTGAAGCTAATATTGATAAAGTTCCAATCACCCAGTTGAGTGTAACGTTAAAAAATCAATATAAAGCCGAAGCCCGGTTTTTACGCGGATGGTTTTACTGGCAGCTGATAAAACAATACGGCCCGGTTGTGAAAGTAACCGAGGCGTTAAGTTTAAACGACGACTTTAACAAGTATCCAAGATCATCTTTTGATGATTGTAAAGACTATGTTAATCAGTTGATGGATCAGGCTGCGGCAAGTTTACCAGCCCAGTGGCCCTCAACCAGCAGTTATGGCCGTCCAACAAAGGGTACCTGCCTTGCTGTAAAAGCACAGATTGCTTTATTGGCTGCAAGCCCGCTGTGGAATGGTAATCCTGCATTTTCCTCTTTTAAAAACCAGGATGGTACACAGCTGGCGCCAACAGCATACGATGCCAATAAATGGAAGGTAGCTGCAGATGCCGCAAAGGCTTTAATTGACCTTGGTTCATATAAGTTATTTACCAATCTTGATAATGGCGGAACCCAGTTTGATCCTTACCTGTCTGTCAGGGATCTTTTCTTAACCAACTGGAACAGCGAGATCATATTTTCAAGAAATTCATGGAATTATTGGGGATATACAAAATGCGTATCGCCAGGGCCGGGAGGGTATAGCATGTACAACGCTACCCAAAACGTTGTGGATGCATTTTATATGAATAATGGCAGAACCATTGATGATCCGCTATCCGGATATACAGGAACAAGTTTTGCTCAAAGCAATGGTAATAAGTACTGGGAACACAGCAAGGGGCAATGGAATATGTATGCAAACCGCGAGCCCCGGTTTTATGCCTATATACAATATAATGGCAGGCCGGTATTACCCGCCCCAACCGTTGATGACAAAAACTATTATTCATCGGCCGCTAATGTTGATGGAACAGGCAGGGTAGAGTTTTATTATAATGGCAAAGCTGGCGCAAAAGCAAGCGGGGCCAGTAACAATATTACAGGATATGATGTGCTGAAGAATGTAAGCCCGGCTGATAATATAAGGCAGGATGCTGCAAATTACAGACCTTTTATACTGATAAGATATGCCGAAATATTGTTGGATTATGTAGAAGCTTTGAACGAATATGATCCATCAAATCAAAATATTGTTCTGTACCTGGATCAGATCAGGAGCAGGGCCGGTTTACCCGGTATAGAAACTGTTTATCCGGGCGCCGTTGGCAACAAGGATGTAATGCGAAAATACATTTTAAAGGAAAGACAGGTAGAGTTGTGTTTTGAAAGCGACAGGTACTATACCCTGGTACGGAGACTTTTATTAGGCACTGATGAAAACCAAACCATTTATGGTCTGAATGTAAATACCGATGACCAGGGCCTGGGATTTTCGTTTACCGGTTTTTACAATAGAACGCTTTTCCAAAAAAGGGTATGGAACAATAAAATGTACTTGTTCCCCATCTCCCAGTACCAGTTAGACCGCGACAGGGCTTTAGTACAAAATCCGGGTTGGTAATGCACGTTTTTATTGCCCAAAAGGCAATAGAAGATATTGTAAAAAATAAATAATTAAAGAATAATTATTCAAATGAAAACATTCATAAACATAATGGCAAAAAGTATAAATCAATACTTACTTGCCGGCGGGGTTTTTATAATGGTGGCTTTTATAAGCTGCAAAAAAGAAAAGGCACCTACGCATAATGCCGACTCGCCTATCAGTATTAACACATTTATTCCGGCACAGGGTGGCGGAGGTACAGAAGTACTGATTACGGGGACCAATTTTTCAACCGACACTTCGCAAATTGCAGTTACGCTGAATGGTTTAAAGCTTAGGATCATTGGCGCCAATACTACGCAAATGATTGCGGTGGTACCCAAAAAGGCAGGGTCGGGGCCGCTGGTTGTAACCATAGGAAAAGGAACAGCCACAAGTACAAGTAATTTTACTTACCAATATACCAGGACCGTTACCACATTGGCCGGATCGGGCAAAGCAGGCTTTGCCAATGGCCAGGGAACAGATGCTATGTTTGATTTTGGCGGCCAAAGCTGGTACAGGAGCTGTGGTATAACTGTTGATGATAATCTGAACATTTATGTTGCCGATCCAGGAAACCATTGTGTCAGAAAAATTGATACAGCGGGGAACGTAACCACACTTGCGGGCAATCCCCAGGTTTCTGGTTATGCGGATGGGAAAGGAAGCGCAGCAAACTTTTCTTTACCTTATGATGTGGCTCTTGATGCCCAGGGCAACGTATACACTGTTGATCCGGGGAATTGGGATATTCGCAAAATATCTCCGGATGGTACTGCCGTTACCTGGGCATGGGGAAACCAGTCGCCCTGGAGCATAGCTGTTGATAAAACTACCGGCTACGTTTATTATTCAAGCTGCTCCAGCCCGGGAAACATTTACCAGTTATCAGCTCAGTGGACTACAAAACAAGTTGTATCTGGTCTTAATTATCCGGCGGGAATTAAGTTTGATAAAACCGGCAATTTATACGTATCGAATAACGGAGATCAGGTTATCCAAAAATTTGCTGCAGGCACATGGCAGGGTAGCATTATTGCCGGGCAGCCTGGAAGCGCCGGGTATGTGAACGGAGCCGCTACAGCAGCAAAATTCTCTGCTCCATGGGGTATAGCCGTAGATAATAACAACAATATATATGTAGCCGGTAACGGAACCTGGGATGGCAGTACTTCTAATCCCGATCAAAGTATCCGTTATATCCAGGCCGGCACTTTTGAGGTAAGCAACTTTGCCGGAAGCGGTGCGGCTGGTTATGCCGATGCTATAGGAGGATCGGCCCTTTTTAGCGCTCCAACAGGTGTTGCCGTTGACAAAAACGGAACGGTGTATGTACTGGACAAAAATAATAACAGGATAAGAAAAATAGTGTCCGAATAATGGTAATCGCCAATAACAGCATTACCCCTCGTAATTACTGTTATATCAGTTAATCGTCTATCCTTACAAATGCTGTTGCCCGGGGAGCAATGCAAATAATAATTGATGGTTGTTTTGTTTGATTGGTATAGTCCCCGAAGCAGAAACATGTTTCTGCTTCGGATCTATGCTTTGCATCTTCAGGCACCAATAAACTTATTGAATGAAAAATATCAGGTGTTTTAATTTGAAAATGTACTGCATGAAACGTTATATTAATATTTTTTTTATGCTTGTTTTTGCATTGCAGGGAATGGCTTGCAGCAAAAAAAGCGCTGGTAATGATGTAACGCCTTCAGCAGGTAATACGCATATTTATTATGTATCAGTTAATGGATCTGATGCTAATGCGGGTGCAGTTAATGCTCCTTTCCAAACCATCAATACCGCACTGAGCCATGCTGTACCTGGCGATACTGTTATGGTTAGAGGTGGCACCTATTATGAAAAAGTGGTGTTCCCTAAGTCGGGAGTAAAGGATAAACTTATTACAGTGAAAGCATACCGCGGAGAAAAACCGGTAATAGACGGCAGCAAAATAATAGTTTCGGGTTGGGTGTCATTAATTACACTAAGCAATGTAAAGTATATAGCGCTGGATGGCTTTGATATTTGCAATCTTACAAGTGCAACTTTTAATACCGATCCTGAGGGCATTGCCATTAATGGCAATTCTCGCGATATAACAATTAAAAACTGTAATATTTTTAATATAAAAAGCAACGCGTCATTAGCCGACTGGCGAAGCGGCCACGCCATACTGGTAATAGGTAACGGAGCCACAGCCATTACTAACCTGGTTATTACAGGCTGCACAGTGCACGATACACAAACAGGCACAAGCGAAAATGTAACGTTGGCCGGTAATATCGACGGCTTTGTTTTTAGCCATAATAAAGTATACGATACAGAAAACATAGGGATAATTGTTGCTGGCGGTGATAACCTTAATAAAGATGGAGATGTTGCTACTAATTATGCCCGTAATGGCGTGATAAGCGATAACGAGTTTCATGATAATACCATGACCAGGACTCCCGAAATTTGGGGCCCCGACAGGTATGGCGCCATCTCCATTTATGTTTGCGGCGGAGCTAACACTATCATCGAAAGAAACAGGGTATATAATAGCGACAGAGGTATCGGGCTGGTGAGCGAAAGCAATGTATATGCAACAAAAACCACCATTGTAAGAAACAACTTTGTATACAACTGCTATCGTACGGGCATATACATGGGCGATTATTTAAACTACACATCCGGCGGAACTAAAGACTGTTTTGTAGTGAATAATACACTATATCAAAACGATCGTGTTGTGGGGGCATTTGGTGAGATAGAAGGAGAGATAAGGCTTACAGAGCATTGCGATAACAACGTGATAAAAAACAATATTGTATACGCAAGGCCGGTTGATGTGTTTATTCACAAGTATACTTCAACGGGGAGCAATAATATTATTGATAACAATTTATACTATACCACAGGCACACCGCAATGGATCTGGAACAGTACCAATGGTACTCCAAACACCGATTTGAATGCCTGGAAGACAACCAGCGGCAATGATGCCAATTCATCAAACGGCGCCGACCCACAATTGAAGAATACCTCACTTCCCGATCTTCACATACAATCATCTTCGCCTGCAAAAAATTCCGGGCAGGTAATCTCAGCTGATATAAACGGGGCAACAGATATTGATGGAAATGCGCGTATTGTGAACAATAAAATAAATAAGGGCGCACAGCAGTAAGAGGCTGTCTAAAAATAAGAAAACGGACCGTCATTGCGAGGAGGTACGACGAAGCAATCGCCAACTATATATAGCGGATTGCAAAACTACCCTGTAAGGTGGGGATTGCTTCGTGCCTCCTATGACGCATCGATATGTGCTTCATTAGAAGTATAAAAACATTAATAAACCAAATTTAGACAGATCTAAGAGGTCCTTAATTTAAAAACGAACGGGAATGAAACGTAATGTTAATTTTTTTTTGATGCTTGGCTTTGCGTTACAGGTATTGGGTTGCAGCAAAAAAAACGCCACCGAGGTTGTAACGCCTGCCGGCAATGTGCATGTTTACTATGTAGCGGCCAACGGATTAGAGTCAAATAAGGGAACAATTGATGCGCCACTCCAAACCATTAATACTGCGCTAAATCGTACCGTGCCTGGTGATACCGTAATAGTAAGGGGCGGAACGTACAGTGAAAAAGTAGTATTCCCCAAATCGGGAGTAATGGATAAGTATATTACATTAAAAGCGTATCGTGGCGAAAAACCTGTAATTGATGGTAGTGCTTTTAGCGTTAATGGCCGGGAGGCGCTGATAACTATTGACAAGGCAAAGTTTATAGTTGTTGATGGATTTGAAATACGCAATCTTAAAACATCTACCGGCGATCCTAAGGGCATTATGGTTGAAGGGGGCTCTGATTACATTACCGTAAAAAATAACACCATATACGGCATTGATTATACCCAGCTGCCGCTTAACGGAGGGGGTAATGCCATTTTAATTATCGGGAATACTTCCGATCCGGTAACCAATATTACCGTTACCGGGAATACCATACATGATTGTAAAACCGGGTATGGTGAAAACCTAACCATCAATGGCTATGTTGATGGATTTACCATCACCAACAATACAATATATAACGCCCAGAATATTGGTATTGATGCGGCCGGTGGTTATGCGGCAAATACCAACCCTGCATTTAATTATGCGCGCAATGGTGTTATCGGTGGTAATACCCTCTATAATATTGAAAGTAAAAGGGGGCCGCTTGGCGGGCATGGCGCTATAGGTATTTATGTTGATGGCGGCAGAAATGTGGTGGTGGAGAAAAATAAAGTATCTGTTACCGATAGGGGTATTGGCGCGGTAAGCGAAACCAATGGATTCCCTACTGATCATGTCACCATAAGGAACAACCTGGTGTATAACTGCTGGTGCTCTGGTATTTATATGGGAGGGTATTTAAATTATACGGGTGGCGGTACAAACAATTCGGCTATTGTAAATAATACCTTGTATAACAACAATCAAGCTTTAGGCGCATTTGGTGAAATAGAAGGTGAGATTAGTATCAGGGAGGATTGCACCAACAATGTTATAAAAAATAACATTATTTATGGCGGAGCATCAGATATGTTTATTCATAAATACACTGCGAAGGGATCTGGTAATATCATCGATTACAATTTATATTATACAACAGGCGCTGCACAGTGGACCTGGAATGGCATTTTATATACCGATTATAATTTATGGAAGGCAGCCTGCAGCGGAGATGCTAATTCAACAAATGGCGTCGACCCTTTATTCGTAAATACATCCGGCCCCGATATTCATTTGCAATCATCCTCGCCTGCAAAAAATTCCGGGCAGGTAATCTCAGCCGATATAAATGGGGCAACAGACATTGATGGGAACGCGCGTATAGTGAACAATAAAATAAGTAAAGGCGCACAGCAGTAAGGAGTTTTTAATTAAAAAACCAACGGTAATGAAACGTATACTTTAACAGAGCAGCACATTATCCTTATTAAACTATACTATCATGATAAAAGCATTTTTATATACAGCAATTATATTTTTATTAACCGCTCATAACTTATTTGCTCAAAAATCTGAAGCCCTGGCACAAACGCCGCCTATGGGTTTCAATACCTGGAATACGTTTCAAACCAATATTAATGAGCAAATGCTTAAAAACATGGTTGATAGTTTTATTTCATCGGGTATGAAAGATGCCGGTTACCAGTATTTTATATTGGATGACGGATGGATGGCTATGCAAAGGGATAGCAGCGGTAAACTGGTACCCGATCCTAAAAAATTTCCGGGAGGGATGAAAAAGTTTGTGGACTACGTACACGCTAAGGGCTTAAAGTTTGGCATATACAATTGTGCGGGTACCTTAACTTGTGGCGGGTATCCTGGTTCGCGCGGATATGAGTATCAGGATGCCCGTTTTTATGCGGCGCTGGGGGTAGATTACTTAAAATATGACTGGTGTAATACAGATGGTTTAAACGCTAAAGAAGCGTATACAACTATGAGTAAAGCTATTAAAGTGGCTGGAAGGCCAATGGTATTCAGTTTATGCGAATGGGGTAACCATAAACCGTGGGAATGGGCAACCAGCGTAGGGCACTTATGGCGTACCACAGGCGACATTGGCGCCGGCTTTGACGGAGTTGTGGATAAAGGGACATGGTCGGCTATGAGCGTTATGGGTATAGCTGATAAGCAAGCTGAAATGAGGCAATATTCGGGACCTGGCCATTGGAATGATCCGGATATGCTTGAAGTGGGTAATGGGATGACTTATAATGAAGATAAGGCACATTTTTCGTTATGGTGCATGTTGGCAGCGCCGTTAATGGCTGGTAATGATTTGCGTAAAATGACCGACCAAACTAAATCCATATTGACAAACACGGATGTGATTGCCGTAGATCAGGATGTTTTAGGGATTGAGGGGTTTAAGTATTCGACACTTGAAGGATTGGAGATATGGATAAAACCATTAGCAAATAATGAACTGGCCATTTGTTTTTTAAACAGATCTGCAAAGCATCAAACCATTACTTACAATTGGAAAGATCACCCAATAAAAGATACTTTATCTGGCATAAATATTGATTTTAATACATCTGCTTATAAGGTATACGATTTATGGCTGAAGAAGGGTTTAGGTAATACTAAACGGGCATTAAAAACAGCTATTGGAGTACATGAGGCAGTGATGGTTAAATTAACTAAATTTTAAACAGGGCGTAGGGGAATCACCCGGTTTGAAACCCAAACGTTTTGCCTCCTGATAGCCGCTCTATTTCGTCTGCTGTTGCGGTTTTGTTGTGTTTTCGATTTTATGACAATTCGTAATTTGTTGATTGCTAAATAGATGTGGTTTTTTACTGTTTCACCTGTTGCGTTCGCAACAGGTGAAACAGTAAAAATGGATACACACAGTAGCCCCGGAAAAATCTTTCGAAAACTGGAGGTTTCAAACCCATCGCTATGGTTAAGGTCTTAATTAGTTTTAAATGCGATTTCCCCTGGTCAAAATAATCTATTCCTTAATATGCTAATACAAAAGTGCCGCTGTATTTTAAAGCGGCGCTTTTTTGTAAAGCACCAGGTATTTGAATGCTTAACAGCCCGTTTTGGTAATGCCATTTTAATTTTTGAGTGCTGCCAAGCAAGCTTACTTTTTTTACTTGTTTAATGTTGTTTACCGGGAAACTTACTATGGAGGGGAGGTTTACCACATCCTTTTCAGATAACCAAAAGGCATATAACGTTTTCTTAGTTTTTGATTTGGTGAAATAGATATTCCCGGCAGAGTAAGGTGCAACCGGCTCAGAACCATAGATGCCTTCACCGTTAATTTTCATCCAGCCGGCAATATCCTGTAATCTTTGATAGGCAACGGGATTCCAGTCACCATCGGGCCTCGGGGCGATATTAAGCAGAAGATTGCCTCCACGCGAAACTATTTTTATAAGTGTTTGTACCAGTTGCAGGCTGGGTTTAAATTCGTCATTCGGCACGTAGCTCCAGTACTTACCAATGGTCATACAGGTTTCCCAGGGATAGGATAAAGGTTTATCCGGTACTTCTTGTTCTGGCGTGGTATAATTTTCAAATTCGCCGGCAACTGTACGGTCTACCATAATGAGACCCGGCTGATAACTGCGGCCCATTTTTGCTATTCTGGCCATATCAAGATCCTGGTTATAGTGCTGCGGATCGTTCCCCTTTGTTGGTGATGGCCGCACCCAACCCCCATCGAGCCATAAAATATCTACTTTGCCATAGCCGGTCATCAGCTCTTCAATCTGGTTATAGGTAAAATCTTTAAATTTCTGCCAGCGTTCGGGGTAGCGTAGCGGGTCGTAATTAACATTGTGGTCTTTAGGGGGAAAGTACGACCACCAATAATTTTGGTTGTGCCAATCTGGTTTGGAGAAATATGCCCCTATCATAAAATTATCTTTACGAAAGGCGTTAAATATTTCTTTGGTGACATTGCTTCGCGGATTTTTTGAGAAAGGCGTTTTGGGATCGGTAATTTTATAGTCCGTTTGTTTGGTATCAAACATGCTAAAGCCATCATGGTGTTTGGTAGTAAATACCATGTAATTCATGCCCGCGGCTTTGGCCGCCCTGGCCCATTTTTCGGGGTTGAAGTTAACGGGGTTAAAGGTGGTTTGTAAGTTTTCGTATGCTTTTTTATAGGTGAAGTAGTCATCGCTATAGGGGCCGGTACGTGTAACCCAGTCATCGGGACAAATGGTCCAGCTTTCTGCTACACCCCATTGGCTGTATGTTCCCCAGTGCATAAACAAACCAAATTTTTGGTCCTGCCATTGGGCAAGTTTTTGCCGCACCAGGGAATCTTTGGGAACCTGGTAAGTGTTGGACATTTCATGCTCATTTTGCGCGATTGCTGCCTGGCTACAGGCCAGCAAACAAAGGCCAAGTATGAATTTCTGAACCATGATAATATAATTATTGATGATGGATAAATTTTAATAGTTGGATATATAGCATTAGTTTAATACCAGTTCAATTACAGGTATCTCAGTATCAGGTTTGGTTTCGGGGAGGTTTAATACCAGGTCGTTTCCCGAAGCTTTTGATTTGCTATCCGGTTGTATCTCTGATGCATCATGCAAAAACTGAGTATATTTAACCTTATCCTTATAGCCCGGTAAGGTGATGGTTTTGCCCGGATACTCCAACAAATGCACATACAAACGCCTGGTATTGGCATTATAGGTAAGCATGGTATGCTCGGGAGCTATAAATGTTTCCGGGGCTTCGGTGCATCCGTAAATGGCCCGGCTGTTGTATTTCATCCAGGCTGCTATTCCGTCCAGCCTTTCATTGGCACGTTTATCAAATAAACCACGTGCAGTAGGGCCTACATTCAGCAGCAGGTTACCGCGTTTGCTTACAGCCTCTATCAGCATCGTAACTAACTGTTTGGTGCTTTTCCAACTATTTTCATCGCGGAAATACCCCCAGGAACCCGAAAACGTTTGGCAGGTTTCCCAATAAGTTTTGTAATCGTTTTTTTTGGTCCATTCTGTTAAGTTTACCTGTTCGGGTGTCAGGTAGTCCCATCCGTCCTGGTATTCGTTTATATCAAGGCGATTATCAATTATAATATTGGGCTGTAGTTTTCTTATTTCTTTAACCAATTCAACAGATCCCCAGTCTTTACTGCCCTTACCATGTTTGCCGTTGTCGGGGTACGAAAAATCGAGCCATAGCATATCAATTTTACCGTAATTGGTAAGCAGTTCTTTAATCTGGTTGTGCATATACGTGCGGTACCTGGCCATATCGCGGCCTTTGTTCAATTTATCATAATCCTCATCCTTTTCGCTTGCCGGTTGCAATGGGTGTAAAACATCAACTGTAAAATCCGGATGATGCCAGTCTAACAGGGAATAATAGAAACCTATTTTTATGCCTTCGGCTCTGAATGCGTTTACAAATTCTCTTACAAGGTCTCTTTTAGCTGCGGTATTGGTGGCCTTGTAATCGGTATATTTTGAATCAAACAGGCAAAACCCTTCGTGATGTTTGGTAGTAAGCACGGCATACTTCATTCCGGCCGCCTTGGCTTTCTTTGCCCACTCTTTAGGGTTAAACAAATCGGGGTTAAACTCATCAAAGTAAGGCTGGTATTGTTCATTGGTCATTCGTTCCCATCTCTTTACCCATTCATGCCTTGCCGCCTGCGAGTAAAGTCCCCAATGGATAAACATCCCAAAACGATCGTTGGTCCACCAGGCCATGCGTTTCGCTTTTTGTTCGGGTGTTTCTGTTCCTATTTTCTTTTGAGCATATAAAGAAGAAAATACCAGGGAAATTGATAAAATAATGAAGGCCGTTTTTTTGAATTGACGCATAGCGGTCTGTTAGTTTGAATTAAAATGGGTGTTTTAAGTTTACATCGATAAAATTTGGTTAACCACTTCCTGTAAAGGCCGGTGTGGTTTTTCGGGATTTAGCTTCTGGTTTTCATCCACCCATTTGCGCTCCCAGGAAAAGTAATCGGGTTCGGGAATGGTTTTGCCATCCAGGTTGCCACGCAGGTAATCAAAATAAATTTCCCAGCGGGGCAGGTAATATCCATCCATCAGGCCGGCCCATTCTTTATAGGCATACTCATGCAGGTTATCCTCTGTACGCACGTTTTCACCCCAATAAGTAATCTGCATTAGCGAGTTTTTTAAATTATTTGCTTTTTCTTCGGCTGTATTTCCGTTAGCAATAGATTGTTTAAGATAAGTGTTGAGCCAAAAGTAAGGGTCGGTGTTCAACAGGTCATCCGTTAACTTTATCATGAGCAAAAACTTCTCGCTGGCCTTGTTAAAGGCCTGCAGATCCTTATTGTTGTATGCCGTTGTCAGGTCATTAAAAACAAGGGTTCCTTTATTGGCGAGTACCTGCCTAACCATGTTGATGAGGTCTATTTTATAAGTTGCTGAATTTATAAGAACAGGTGTTGCTTTGGCAAATTCTTTTACTGCATTTTCAAACTTTACAGTATCATAATTACGGGTAAGCGTACCCCAGCTGGAGATTGATTTAACTTTAAGTGCCGGCCTTGCGCAAAATATAGATTCGCCGGCCCCTTCCTGGTAACCGGGAAGGCTTTGGTAAATTGTTTGTAAAAAGCCCTGCCAGGCATTGCTGGTATGCGTGTTACTTTTACCGTACCGATATTTGGCATACTCGTTAATCCAGTTCCGGGTATCTACATGTTCTTTACGCCAACCCAGTTCAAGCATCAAATCATAATCCGGGGGATTATTATTAATACCCTCGGGCATTATTCCTACGCCTTTCAGATAGTTGCTGTAGGTACTTTGCCTTGCCCTGTATATTTCATCGGCAAAACGCTGTAATTTACCGTATACGCCAGGGCGTTCACCAAAATTGTTAACACTGCACCATATAAACGGGGTGTTATCATAAGCTTTACGTTTTTCCCAGTTGTTGGTAAATTCGCCAAAAAGCTCCTGCACCAATACTTTTGATTTATCAAGACCATCAAGCATAGCCTGTTTGGGGTTATCCTGCCAGCCCTGCAACACCCACGCAGAACCGGGGTAATAATGTTGCATTGATGCCTGTATGGAGGCCCCTGCTTTCTTGAGATCTATGCCATCGGTTTTGCCGCCTTCATGAAAAGGATCGCCAGCAAAAAAGTGAATGTTTTTGCCGTACAATTTCTGCATTTCACTGTAATATATGCCCGCTATGCGGCTAAATTCGGGATCTGTAGGGTCAAGTATGTCCGGCCTTTTAAACGCTCCCCAGTTACCCTGGTCGATGATATGCGCTTTACTCTTGTTTTTTAATGAGCTGGGCACCATTCCATAAAAACCCTGCAACACAGGCTCTATACCCAACTCCTGCATTCGCTTTATCATTTTTTGCTGAATCAGCTTCCGGTTGTCAATCTGGCTTTGGGGCATTGGTCCTCCCCAGCCCTCAATATTGCCCATCAGCCACCAGGCGGTATAGGCCGGGCCAACTATAAAGTTGTTAATTTCATTTTCGGTGTACCCTATCTTCCTCAGGGTATTTTGCCATACCGCTTCCATCCCTTCAACGGTAAGCATTGTATTAACCCCGTTAAGGGCCATCCAGTCAAGCTCCCGTTCCCAATCAGGCCAGCTGTAAAAGCTCATAGTATAATTATAGGTGCAATAATTCAATGCATAACGATACCTGGCCTCGGCCTCTACGGTTGTTTTTTTGCCAACAACCGGGATCGGAAACACAGGCGCCAGGTTATCACCCATATGCGACATAGATCGGTGGCAATAATATTTTAAATACCAGTTTACACCAACCGCGGCTGCATTAGCCCCGGATGCGCTGATAACCAGTTTGTTTTTTACAGTTTGCAGTTCAACTATTTCGGGGCTGCTGGTTTTTACGGCTTTGAAAATGATATGATCGCTTAACCAAGGCGCGCGCCTCTTAACCAATGCTTTTACTGGTTCAAACTGTTGGGCAAAAAGATGTATCGGTAAAAATAAAACAAGCAGAAAAGTTAGTTTTCGCATATGAAAGTATTGATTTTGAGGGTTAACATTCTCGAAACTAACTAAAATTTAATTGAAAAATAAAGCGCAGAACCATGCTCCTGGGCTACAAAACTTACGCAAACGTTTGATATGGCCTGTGCAAACGGTTGCGCTATTTTTCACTATTTTTTTAGATTATTATTTTGTTACCATTGTATTGTCAAGGAGATATTTTATCAAATGCCGTCTCTCCCATTGCTACACCCACATCTGTAAAAAATGAAGAAAATTATAATTACCCTTATTGTTTGCACAGTTGTAAATGTGTTTTCATTTGCACAAACAATTTCCACGGCAGATTCATTAATGGGAGCTACGGTGTTAAGCAAGCGCCCCGATTCGGCCATGCAGAAATGGCGCGACAATCGTTTTGGTCAATTTATTCATTGGGGTTTATATGCGGTTCCGGGCGGGCAATGGAAAGGTAAAAATTATCCGGGCGCCGCCGAATGGTTAAAAGCGGATGCAGGCATTTCCTCCACAGAATATGCCGAACTCATCCATCAGTTTAATCCTCAAAAATATAATCCAACAGAATGGGCGCACATCGCTAAAAATATGGGTGTAAAATACGTCATTCTTACAACCAAACATCATGAAGGGTTTTGCCTATGGCCCAGCAGCTTTACAAATTTTTCTGTCGCATCAACGCCTTATAAAAAAGACCTGCTAATGCCTTTTGTAAAAGCTTATCAAAAAGAGGGTATCGATGTTTATTTTTATTATTCCATTCTCGACTGGCATCATCCCGACTATCGTTCAGTGATAAAATCTGATGAAGACCAAAGGGCTTTTGAACGGTACTTGGCATTTGTTAAAAACCAGCTGAAAGAGCTGATAACCACTTATCCCAATATTAAAGGTCTTTGGTTTGATGGGCAATGGGAAGCATCCTACAAAAAGAATTATAAAATGGGTTATGAGCTGGAACAATATTGCCGGGCATTAAAACCGGGTATCATCCTTAATAACCGCATTCGTACAGACGCGCAGGGGCATGTAGACCATGACTATAAAGGACGGCATTTTGGAGATTTTGACGGCAGTTTTGAGCGCCGTTTGCCATCAAACGTAAAAAAACTGGATTTTGACTGGGAGGCATGCATGACCGTTCCCGAAAATCAATGGGGATACCACAAAATATGGGAAGGTCATGTAAAAACTCCTTACGAAATACAGGAAATGCTGGCAACCTGTGCATCAATGGGCGGAAATTTTGTGCTCAATTTCGGTCCCCAGCCCGACGGCACTATCCGCACTTATGAGCAAAGCCTGGCTAAGGAAGTCGGTGCATGGATGAAGATCAATTCAGCCGCTATATATGGATGCGACAATGCCGGCCTGGAAAAACAGGATTGGGGTTATTTTACGCAAAAGCCGGGCGATGGCAAGCTTTATATGATCGTTTTTAACGTGCCTGTCTCGAAAGCATTAAAATTAAAACTTCCCGAAAAAACAACAATTGCAGACAACTCCCTTTTAACTGACAGCCATCAAAAATTCCGGATCGAGAAAACTTACGGGAACGATTACTACCTGCATTTAGGTGATGCAAAATTTACCCAGCCATTTGTGATAACACTACAGCTAAAAAAGGATTGATGTAAATATTTTAAATAAGGCGCCGGCTCACGACGCCTTATTTAAAATACTACCTAATCTTGTTCATCTATTTGATCCATTAGTGGTCAACAGAGAAAACGAAGGTGATTTATAATTTACAATCAAGCTAAGTCAAATCTGTCCAGGTTCATCACTTTATTCCAGACTTCTATAAAATCCTTCAAAAACTTACCCTGGGTATCAGCGCTTCCATATACCTCGGCAACCGCCCTTAATTCTGAGTTGGAGCCAAAAACAAGGTCTGCACGGGTTGCTGTCCATTTTACTTTGCCGGTAGCGCGGTCACTACCTTCATAAACTTCCCTGTCAGCAGACGACGCTTTCCAGGCCGTGCCCATATCGAGCAGGTTTAGAAAGAAATCGTTGGTGAGTACACCGGGACGTAAAGTGAAAACACCATGTTTGGAGCCATCAATATTAGTACCCAGTACACGCAACCCACCTAACAATACGGTTAACTCAGGTGCCGTAAGTGTAAGCAAATGCGCCTTATCTATTAGCAACTCTTCGGTAGATACGGGGATTTTTGATTTGCGGTAGTTACGGAACCCATCGGCAGCAGGCTCCAGGTAGCCGAACGATTCTACATCGGTTTGTTCCTGTGAGGCGTCCATACGGCCCGGTGTGAACGGAACCGTTATAGCCTGCCCGGAATCTTTAGCTGCTTTTTCAACACCTGCGCAACCGGCCAGTACGATCAAATCTGCCAGCGAAACTTTCTTACCGTTGGCCTGCGCCGCATTAAATTCTTTTTGAATGGCCTCGAGTATGTTCAATACGTTTTGCAACAGCGCCGGATTGTTCACCTGCCAATATTTTTGTGGAGCAAGGCGAATGCGGGCGCCATTGGCGCCGCCGCGCTTGTCGGAACCGCGGAAAGTGGAAGCCGAAGCCCATGCTGTGGAAACCAGCTCAGATACGCTTAAGCCTGATTCCAATACTTTTGCCTTTAAAACTTCAATATCACTTTCAACAATTAATACATGGTCAACTGCAGGAATAGGATCCTGCCACAGCAGTTCTTCCTGTGGCACTTCCGGGCCCAGGTAACGCGCAAGGGGGCCCATGTCGCGGTGGGTTAATTTAAACCAGGCACGCGCAAAAGCATCTGCAAATGCATCGGGGTTTTCCAAAAATCGCCTTGATATTTTTTCGTAAGCCGGATCGAGCCTCAAAGCAAGGTCGGTAGTAAGCATTGCAGGCTTATGTTTTTTTGTGCCGTCATAAGCATCCGGAATAATGGCCTCGTCAGTTTTAGCAACCCATTGATGCGCGCCGCCCGGACTTTTTGTAAGTTCCCATTCAAAGCCAAACAGGTTTTCAAAAAAATTATTACTCCATTGGGTAGGCGTTTTGGTCCAGGTTACTTCCAGCCCGCTTGTAATTGTATCAGCACCTTTGCCAGAACCATGACTGTTGCTCCAGCCGAAGCCCTGCGTTTCGATGCCTGCAGCTTCGGGCTCTTTGCCTACATGGTCAGCGGTCGCGGCGCCGTGGGTTTTGCCAAAACTATGGCCTCCGGCTATTAGTGCAACGGTTTCTTCGTCATCCATCGCCATGCGTCCAAACGTATCACGGATATCTTTAGCGGCCATAAAAGGATCAGGATTACCGTCAGGACCTTCAGGATTTACATAGATCAACCCCATTTGTACAGCTGCAAGCGGTTTTTCCAGGTTGCGGGAGTGGATGTCGCGATTGGCATCATCGTCTGATACCAAGACGCCATGCTCCTCTTTTACGCCGGGTGAACCATGTGCATAACGCAAATCTCCACCCAGCCAGGTGTTTTCTGCGCCCCAATACACAGATTCATCGGCTTCCCATACATCTTCACGTCCACCGGCAAAGCCAAAGGTTTTAAAGCCCATGGATTCCAGCGCTACGTTACCGGTAAGGATCATCAGATCGGCCCATGAAATTTTGCTGCCATATTTTTGTTTGATGGGCCAAAGCAGCCTGCGGGCTTTATCGAGGCTTACGTTATCGGGCCAGCTGTTAAGCGGAGCAAAACGTTGCAGCCCTGCGCCGGCGCCGCCTCGCCCATCGCCCACGCGATAGGTTCCTGCACTATGCCATGCCATGCGGATGAACAACCCGCCGTAATGACCAAAATCTGCGGGCCACCAGTCCTGTGAGTCGGTCATGAGTGCATGAAGATCGTTTTTCACAGCAGCAAGGTCGAGGCTTTTAAAGGCTTCGGCATAATTGAAATCTTCGCCCATCGGGTTTGATAAAGAAGAGTGCTGACGCAGGATACTCAGCTTTAACTGATTGGGCCACCAATCGTGGTTCCGGGTGCCACCACCGCCAACATTGTGTTTCATGCTGCCGTTGTGGAACGGACATTTACTGATGTCATTTGATTCTCTTTCCATAGTTATGAGTTTATATATTGAACACTTACTTGCACTTATTGATTTGTACAGCGATATAAAATTATGACATTAGATAACACAATCACAATCAATTAATTCTATATCCGATAGTTAAAACTTATTAGATGGTAATCATTTCAGGCAAAATGAGCATTAATACTTCCCCTCGCGCAGGGTAGCTAAGGAGAGAATTAATTTTCGCCGGGCAGGCAATTGCTGGTCATCATAAAATATTGATGAAGAACGCCAGGTTTAACTTACGCAAGGGTTTAAGTTTCATGATTATAACAAAAAACGTAAGGGCAGCGTAATCAACTTTATTTATCCTGTGTGCATTTATTGTAAAATGCTTGTTAACATTATCATCATACTGATTGCTTTACTTTGTTTTAGAAAAGCTTTTGTATTTTAAGGCTGTATCGAAAGAAAATTAACGAGATATAAAGAATGATAAGTATGTGCAGGCACGTTGTTAAGTATTTCTTCCTGAGTTGCCTGTGTTTGTTTATGGGTGTTCTGCCAGGAAACCTTTGTGCCCAGGATAAGCAATTATCCTATACAATGGCAATAAGTCAAAATCATCCCGATTCTGCACTCATTATTTTAAAGAAAGTATATGTTGTAGCCACAGAAAAAAATGATGTTTTAACAACTGGTATTTGTTTGCAGCAAATGGGGATGATTTGTTTTAACCAGGGGCACTATGCCCAGGCGCTTGATTTTTATTTACATGCCGATAAAATCTTTGAGGCATCAAAAAACAAGGAGTTATTAGCAGCCAATCTGAGCCAGATGGGTATATTGTATTATTACAACAAAGAGATAGGGAAATCGCGTGCTTTGTATGATAAGGCCTTGTCAATATATAAGCAAGACGGGAATTTAAAGGGGCAGGCCGATATTTTTGGAAACATCGGTCATCTTTACGAAAAGCATCAGCAATATGACAGCGCCTTTTATTATCAAAACCTTGCTTTAAACAGGTATCAAAAAATCAATTTTAAACATGGCGCGGCTAAGATATACGAAAACTTAGGAAGCATTTATGAAGATCAGGCCCGGTACGATTCTGCTTACAATTGCTTCAACAGATCTTTGCTGCTTTACCAGGAAGCCCATAACGAAATAGGCAGTATTGAGGTTGTAAATAACCTTGGCGATATACTACGTAAAACTGGCCGGTATGAAGATGGTTTAAAACTATCATACAGAGCATTAACACTTGCACAACAAACCAGTAACACCTATCAGCTTGCAGCCGCCTGCAGAGACCTGGGTAAGGCCTACCAGTTAATGAACCGGCTGGATAGCGCCTACCATTATATTGAACTTAGCCGGAAATATTCGCTTGAGGTTTATTCAAAAGAAGGGGTTAATCAAACGGCCTTTTTGCAGGTGCTTTATGATATTAATAAAAAAAGCGACGAAATAGCAAGGTTAAACAACATACGTAAAACAAACCAGGTGATTACCATAGCCGAAATAATTGTGGTTGTTTTACTGGTTGTTTTAGGCCTGGTTATTTTTAGCAGGCAGCGTTTAAAAATTAAAGATCAGCGCGTACTTGCTGCACAGAAAGAATCGATTTTTGAGGCCCAGCGCGAGTTAATGAACCTGGAGTTAAAAAACAAACAGCTACAGGAAGATGCATTAAAACAACAATTGGAGCTAAAAGGTAAGGAGCTATCCAACCATACCTTAAACCTTATAAAAAACAATCAGCTGTTGGAGAGTTTGCGCAATACACTCCAGGAAATGGTTAAGGATGATAAACGCGATCAAAAGAAACAGATGCAGCAGATCATTCACCAGATAAACCAGAGCTTTAACCACGAACAGCACTGGAAAGAATTTACTGTCGCGTTTGAGCAGGTACATCAGCGTTTTTTTGAAGACCTGAAAAAATACAGCAACGAACTTACCTCAGCCGATATGCGGTTAATCGCATTACTTAAGATTAACCTCGACTCCAAAGATATCGCAACCTTGTTGGGAATATCTTTGGATAGTCTCCGCGTGTCGCGGTATCGCTTGCGTAAAAAACTTAATCTTAGCCAGGGGGATAATCTATCAGCATTTATACAAACGCTTTAAGCGTAATACCGTTAGGGCACTGGTCCTACTCCACTTAACATTATCTTAATGTAACGGTAATTAAATGATAATGTCGGCTTTTATTGTTAGTATCTAATTCATTTTCAGGTTTTTATGATTTTTTGTTGCCATGCTGTATATGGTGCATGTAACGGTGTATACTTTTTGTAACAGCCTAAATTTCAGTTAATGCATGTTCCTGTTACACCTTTGCGACATAAAAAAAGAGAACCCATTGTTGAATAAATCCATTTTGAAAAATGAATAAACTTATACAGATATTATTGATGTTTGTGTTTTGCGCAACAGCCGCAAGCGCTACTACATTAAAAGGTCATGTTTATGATCAAAGCACGGGTGAGCCGCTTGTTGGGGCAACCGTTACCCTCGACAAGGCTAATAAAGCAACCGTAACAGGGCTTGATGGCTCCTTTGAGTTAAAGGGAGTTTCCGCAGGCTCCTTTTCTCTTCGGGTTTCCTATATTTCCTATAAAACTGTTGTTAAGGAACTTGATATTAAAAAGGAAGATAATCCACGTGTAAAAATTTATCTTCAGGCTGATGGAAAGGATTTACAGGAGGTTTCTATAACATCAAAAAAAGACGGATCGGCAGAGCATGAGGCCCGCCGTATTGAGCAGCAATCTGTACAGGTTATGAATATAGTATCTGGCCGGGCTATTGAAGCCTCTCCCGATCTTACGGTTGCCAACATTATACAACGCGTATCCGGCGTATCGGTTGAGCGTAACAGTAATGGCGATGCACAGTATGCTTATTTAAGGGGTATGGATAAACGGTACAATTATACGCTGGTAAATGGAGTTAAAATTCCAAGTCCCGATAATCAGTATCGCTATGTTCCGCTTGATATATTTCCTGCCGACTTACTGGAAAGGCTTGAAATATATAAAACCCTTACGCCGAACATGGAAGGTGACGCTGTTGGCGGCGTAGTTAACATGGTAATGAAAGATGCCCCAAGCCGTTTCCAGGTGAACGCAAATATAGCCGGCGGATACAATCAGCTATTTTTTGACCGTAATTTTCTTAGTTACCAATCACCAGAAATAAATCATAAGTCGCCTTATGAAATTAACGGCAAAAATTACCAGGCCACGCAAAATGATTTTCCTAAAGGCACATTAAACTACGATTCAAAGAAACCAGCGCCCAACCTGGTAGGAAGCTTGTCAATAGGCCAGCGATTTTTTGATAATAAGCTGGGTGTTATTTTAGCAGGCAGCTACCAAAATACCTATAGGGGCAGTAACAGCACATTTTACAGTTCGGATGTAAACGGTATCGACCAGTATGCAGTAATTACCAGTAAAAGCAGCCGTCAATATTCAGACCAGCAAAAGCGATACGGGTTACACGGAAAAGTTGATTACGTGTTTGATAAAAATAACAAACTGAGCTTATATAATGTATACGTAAAGCTTGATAATATACAGGCCCGTGACGCGGTATCTACCAATTACTCCACCGGTTATAATCCGGCAGCGGGCGATGCCGAATTAAGTTACTCCACACGTTCCCGTTTAACCGAGCAACAAATATACAACAGTACTTTACATGGCGATCATAAACTTTTTGACAACAAATTAAAGATCCAGTGGTCGGCCGTTTATTCATCAGCAAAAAACGATGTACCCGATAATACAACTATTTCACTAAGCGGCGTGCGTGATAATAATGTTGACAGGCGCACTGTGGTTGATCAAAGCACACATCGCTGGGAGCGCAACACCGATGAAGATAAAGCAGGTTATTTGGATATTACCTACACCGCACATGTTGGTAATGTAAACGTTGATTTTACAGCAGGTGGTTTATACAGGGATAAGCAACGCAGTAGTTTTTTTAATAACTACACGCTTTACCCGGTTAACACTACGGCACAGTATGGTGCCGATTTTCAAAACTATACAGATGTAGCATGGGCAGTTCAAAATCCTACCGGCGCTGTAAATAACCCATTAACCTATGATGCTTCAGAAAAAACAAGCGCTGGTTATGGAATGTTTAAATTTACCGTTAATGCTTTACAGGTAACCGGCGGCGCAAGGGTTGAGCATACCAACCAGGGATATAACCTGCTGTTTCCGGCAGGTGAGCTAAGGCCTAAAGGGAGCCAGGTATATACCGATGTATTGCCAAGTTTAACGTTGAAATATAAACTGGGCGATAAAGATCAGCTGCATGGATCATACTTTAAATCGCTTAACCGCCCCGGATTTTATGAAATAGTACCAAGTAAGGTTGAAAACGAAGAATACCGGGAACGCGGTAACCCCGATTTGAAACGCGCCAAAGCGGATAACTTCGATCTGCGCTATGAACTATTCCCGGATGCATCTCAACAATTACTGATAGGCGGGTTTTATAAATCAATTAAAGATCCTATTGAATACACCTTCGAAGCTGATGCCACCCGCGGACAGGATATTTATTATATTCCGGGCAATTTTGGTACCGCGCGCAACTATGGTGCAGAGATCGATTACATTAAATTCTTTAATAAATTTGGTATCAAAGCCAACTATACCTATACCCACTCACGCATCACAACCGTTAAAACCTCAAGGGCAATTAACAGCTCAACAGGGGATGTTGAGCCCCTTTCTGTTGAGCAATCGCGCCCGCTTTACGGCCAATCGGAGCATATCGGTAATATTTCTTTACTCTATAAGGATACCAAAAAAGGCTGGGATGCACAGTTGGCAGGCGCTTATACCGGGCCGCGTATCAATACTGTTTCGCAGTTTTTAAATAATGACCTGTGGCAAAAAGGGTTTATACAGATGGACTTCTCGGCCGAAAAAAGATTTAAAGGCGGTATAAGTGTGTTTTTAAAAGCCGGAAACCTGCTCAATACACCAACCAAGCTGTTCATTAAAGGTACCAATCCCGAAAATCTTAAAATTCAGGAGAAGCTTGTATCAAACGGGCAAACGTTAATCCGCGAAGACTATTATAAACAAAGCTACCTGTTGGGTATCAGGTATAAACTATAAAAACATCATCATTTAAAAATATATAAAATGAACTTAAAACAAATTTCTGCAGGCATCGCATTATCGGTTGTGATTTTTGCAGGTTGCCAAAAAGCAAATATTGATGTTGATACAACCCCGGCCGATGGATCGGCCATTGGTGAGGTATCGGGTGTATGGGCAAAAGGAAGTACGCAGATGATCAAGGGAGACATTATTATCCCGGAAGGAAAATCATTGACCATTGAAGAAGGTGTGACTGTATTGATGGATACCGTTGCCAAACCGGAAATTATTGTGAAAGGCAACCTGTACTCCTATGGCACCGCAGAAAACCCGGTTAAATTTACCGTGAACGATGCTTATAAAACCACCGCCAAAAAATTTGGCAGGCTTTGGGGAGGTATACTTGCTGCAAAAAGCTGCGCCGAACTGGTGCTTGACAATACCATATTGGAATATGGTGGCTCCACAACTTCTGATGCTTCAACATCGGTAAAGCAAGGTTTGTACAAAGCGGTTAGCGGCGAAAATTTGCCTGCTTTATGGTTTTCAAATGTTAACGGGAAATTGGTGGTAATCAACAGCACTATCAGGAACTTTAATGAGGATTGTACCTATATTGAAGGCGGTAAAGTGATTTTTGCCAACAACTTATTTTATACTACAGGTATAACCGGCGGCGAGGCTATGAATTTTAAATCGGGATGTTTGGCAGATTTGGCCTATAACATGGTATACAGTACCAATACCAATGCCTTTAAACTATCAAACACCGGCGACCGAGTGCCACAGGCCTATATTATAGCCTATAATAATACCATGATCAATACCGGTTGGAGAAGGCCTACCGCAAAAGGCGGATCAGTTTGGCTGGAAAGTACCGTTCGGGCCGATTTGTATAATAATCTTTTTGCCAACACCCGTTTTGGTGTTAAAAGAGATACCAAGAAGCCGGAGGATAAGCGATCGGTGTATAGCAATAACTGGTATTATGGATTTGATCAGACTACCGTTAACCAGTTTCAGCCCAGTGCCGAAATTGTGACAGGTGTAAATGATGTGATTGGCAAAAATGCAGGCGAGAATGATCCGCAATTTGTAAATTATCCACTTAGCACATCAACCAGCAATGCTGATTTTAACACCAGCTGGGATTTCCATCTAAAAGCAGGATCGCCCGCATTAACAAAAGGCATAACTACTTTTACCCGCCACCACGCGGCAGGTATCATTATAAATGGTATAACGTATAAATCGCCCGATCCATCGGTGTTTGTAGGAGCCTTCGGAACAAAATAGCAAGAAATTTATAATTCACTACAGGCGGTTTCTTTATAGCGACCGCCTGTTATTTTAATTTAATGAACAGATTTAATATTTTTTATATAGCACCGTTAGCTTTATTGCTATTTAACACGGCCTGCGGACAAACTGCTGCCAATAAAAGTAATATCAATTTGCCAGGCATAAATTCGCCGGAAATAAAACCTGCAGTTGTTACAGATCCGGTTGGATTTGATACCGATGACCCAGCAATTTGGATTAACCGCAGTAACCCGGCGCAAAGCCTTATTGTGGGGACGGATAAAAACAGCGATGGTGCACTTTATGTTTTTAACCTGGAGGGGAAAATAATAGCAAACAAAACAGTGAAAGGCCTTAAACGCCCTAATAATGTGGATATAGCCTACGGCTTAATGTTAAATGGCAAACCAACAGATATTGCCATTACTACAGAACGCATAACACATATGCTACGCATATACTCCCTGCCCGATTTGAAACCCGTAGATAACGGAGGTATAGAAGCATTTGCCGGCGAAACCGGTAATGAGTACCGCGACCTGATGGGTATATCAGTTTATACTGCAAAAAATGGCCAGATGTACGCCATTGTCGGGCGTAAAAATGGCCCGCTTAAAGGCGGATACATTTGGCAATATTTGCTTACAGATGATGGTACGGGGAATGTTAAGGCCCGGCTTGTACGTAAGTTTGGTGAGTATAGTGGTAAAAAGGAAATTGAATCTATTGCTGTAGATAATGAGTTGGGTTATATTTATTACTCCGACGAACAAACCGGTGTAAGGCAATATTATGCAGATCCTGAAAAGGGTGATAAACAGCTTGCCATATTTGGAACAAGCGGTTTTGTGGCCGACCATGAAGGTATCTCGATTTACAAATTAACCGATACCACGGGGTATATTTTGGTATCAGACCAGGGGGCAAACCGATTTCAGATATTTAGCCGCGAGGGTACAAAAAACAATCCTTTTGAACACCGCTTATTAAAAGTAGCAAATGTGGCTGCACGTCAAAGCGATGGATCTGATGTAATAGCTGTACCGCTTAACGAAACATTTAAACACGGTATTTTTGTAGTAATGAGTAATGATAAAACTTTTCATTATTACCGGTGGGAAGATATAGCCGAGAGTGATTTGAAAGTAAAATAATAAACTTTTTTATCATGCAGCCATAACCAAATCAGCAAAACCTTCAGTTGTAAGCCTGGAGGTTTTTTTGTTGAATGTTTTTGCTAATGGTAACGGAATCTATTAATGTAGTCTCTTTTTGTGTTACACTAAAGTATTTGCTATTGAGTATTACTTCATCATCATCTTTGCTTATAGTGATCTGGAGAAATCCATACCCGATATCGCAATAGCTCATTAGCATAACATCATCAAATTGCGGAATATCGGCTGTAAAGCGCTCATCATCCAGGGTGGCAACACTGTGTAATTCGTCAAATCCGCCTGCTCCGGCTATAATAAAGGGAACACTTTTGCCATCAGCGTAATTTTTACAAAATCTTTGGTAGTTATGCACATGCCCGCTGAAAACAATATCGGGCCTTTTACCCGCGGCCTCAAATGCATCCTCTAAAAAATTGATCATTGGCAGGCTTGAGCCATGATTGATATCGGCAGAATAAGGCGCATGGTGAATGCAAACTATCAGCATTTTTTCAGGGTGATCAAGATTGGCCTGGCGGAGCTCGTTAATAAACCAATTTTTTTGTTCATCGGTTATAATGCCAAATTTGGGTACATTACTATGCAGGCCAATTATGGTAACCAGGGGCGTTTCCATGGTCCAGTATATATTGGGCTGAACCATGCTTTTGCGATGGGTTTGATGGCTGAAAATAACAGGCCGGGATGCGGTATCACAAAACACCTTTGTAAAAGCATCAAGGCTTTTGTAGGGGTGAATGCTTAAAGGGTTAACATCACTATCATGATTACCGGCTATTGCGAAAATGGGGCAGGGATAATTCTTGAAAGATTGAAAAAATTGCGGGTCATATTGTTCGGCTTCTCCATAGTGGTAAACTACATCGCCCAGGTGATATAAAAACTGCGGACTATCGCCCGCGTTGCCTTCTTTATTACATTGACCGGCCATAGTATTTGCTATCAATTGCTGCAATGCAGGGTTGCCCAGGCCTCCTGTATCGCCAATCATGTGAAACATAATGCGCTCATCATTTAAGTTGGGCACAATATCCTTTAACTGTAAATGGTATGGGTATTTGCCCGCAGGAGCAGGCAGCGGCTGAAATTTATAGGTATCGTCGGGTTGGTTTTTCTTAAAAACGGGAGTTTTATATTTAGGGGAATTGAGAGACATCATTTTAATTGTTGCAAGCCCAAAGGTACTAAATCAATATAAAGAGACGATTAAATATGAAAAAGATAGCGCGATATAGATAAATGCTATAGTTATAGAAAAACTAATTGAATTTATAGATATGTTTGAATGGGCAGATAATCCTAATGTTGTTTTTGTGATCCTGGTAAACGCGTGGCAAATGTTATTTTTATAACCAAATGTAATCCCCGGTTTATTAATTTACTATTTGGTAACCGGCTTTACATATTAATGGCATATTTTTATCAGTTGGGAACTATCAAAAAATCATGATTAAAAGATCGTTAAAATTATATTCGGTTACGCTTTGTATAATAAGTGTATTGGCGGCATGCCATTCGATATCAACAAATAGAAAAACCGTTGATAATGAAAAAGTAAACATGCATAGCGCTTATGACGATAGTACATTAAGCAGGAATATTTTGCCTGTTTTAATGCCTTATAACCGGATTATAGATCCTGCCGGTAAAGTAGTAGCCTTTGGCGATGCGGATGATGAAAACCATAGCATGGATGTAAGGCTTATTCCCGGAAGCCCGCAGATTGCTGTTGAAGACAGGTATGGAGTTGCTATAATTGACACCGTATCGGGTAAAGTTGTTACCCGGTGGACCTACAAGGCAAGCAGCCAGTATAAAGGGCTTTCGAGCACTTACTCGGGTTTAAAAGTGGTGAAATTAAATAATCAAACGCAAATCTTCTGGAGCGCGGCGGCGGGTAAGGGTAAAGAATCGAGGTCATATGTTTTCCAGGCGATATTTAATGGTGCAGAAATCAGCATAAAAAACACTTTTGATTTTAAGCCCGAAGGCGAATCGCCGTTAGCACTGCCTAATGACGTGGCCATAAATAACGAGAATGGCACCAACTACCTGTATGTGGTTTTAAACGGGAATAACCAGCTGGTAAAAATAAACCTCGATAACAATAAAACAGTGTGGACCAAGCCCACGGGTGTTGCGCCTTACGGGATTGCAATTGCCAAAAATAAGGCATTTGTAACCAACTGGGCCGGTCCCGAAGCGATAGATACCCTTAACCGTGAAACCGCAGGTGTGCCCTATGGTAAAACATATATTGATCCAAAAACAGGCGCCACAGCACAGGGCACGGTAATGGTGATTGGCCTGGCTAATGGCGAGGTTATAAAAGAGATCCCCGTTGGATTGCACCCCAATGCCATTATCAGCAGTGCCGATGAGGCATTTGTTTATATCGCCAATGGCAATAGCGATATGGTTTCGGTGATTGCTGCCGCTTCGCTTCAAAATGTGGAATCTATCGGCGTAAAATTGAATCCGGGTAAAACAGGTTATATAGGCGATACACCCAATGCTTTAGCAATTGACGGATCGGGAACCACTTTGTACGTAGCCAATGGGCTTGATAATGCGGTGGCTGTGGTAAAACTGGGTTCAAATGCTTCGGGTAAAGGTGCTGGTAACAGCGAGGTAAAGGGCTTTATCCCAACGGAAGCTTATCCCGGCGGGCTTGCTGTAAGTGATAACACCTTGTTTGTTACTAACCTTGAGGGCGAAGGCGCGCGCGTAAGCAGCAAAGAAGTTAGCAAAGCGGGCCTTGATGCCGAATTAAGTAATAACCCCGCAGGGGTTTATAATTCGCACCATCAAAAGGCAACAGTATCTATCATCTCTTTACCCGGTGATAAACAGCTGCAACAATATACTAAAAGGGTAAAGGATCTTAACCTAAGCTTCAGGCAGGAAATTGCGCAGCTGCTGCCCCGCAAAAATATTCCGGCACGCCCTGTTCCCGAACGCATTGGCGAACCTTCTGTTTTTAAACACGTGTTGTACATCATCAAAGAAAACCGTACCTACGACCAGGTTTTAGGTGATATGCCCGAAGGTAACGGGATGAAATCGCTTTGTATCTATGGCGATAGCATCACTCCAAACCAGCATGACATTGCACGGAATTTTTTACTGTTGGATAATTATTATGCATCGGGCAAATGCTCGGCCGAAGGGCATCAATGGACGGATGCCGCTATGGTTACCGATTATGTTGAAAAAAGTGTGCGCTCATGGTTCAGGAGTTATCCCCATGTGCAGGAAGATGCCCTGGTTTATGATGGCAATGGCTTTATCTGGAACAATGCCGCAGATCACGGAAAAACGGTAAGGATATATGGCGAAGCCTGCCAGCCGCATTTTGATAATAAACTCACCTGGACGGATATTTATAATAATTACATGGCTGGGGGCCCCTTTAAGTTTACCAATACCAGCACCATATCGCGGGTAAGGCCTATGTTGTCACAAAACTTTCCCGGTTCTGATGATCATCGGATCAATGAGCAGTTGCGTGCATCGGCTTTTATTAAAGAACTCGATGATTATGAAAAGCAGCCCGGCGACCAGCTCCCTAATTTAATGATAATGGCCCTTTCATCAGACCATACCGTTGGCACCAGGCCAGGCATGCCAACACCCGAAGCTATGGTTGCCGATAACGACCTGGCCCTTGGCCGCATAGTGGAGGCGGTATCAAAGAGCAGGTTCTGGAAAAATACGGTGATTTTTGTTACCGAGGACGACTCCCAGGCGGGCTGGGACCATGTGTCGGCATACCGTACCACCGGCTTTGTGGTAAGTCCTTACAGCCGTTTGCAGGGCAAGGTTTCTAAAAACTATAATCAAACCTGTATGGTAAGGTCTATTGAGCAGATTTTAGGCATTCCGGCAATGAATATTATTGATGCAACGGCCATGCCCATGTTTGATTGTTTTACAGATAAACCATCAAATTATGCCTATAAAAGCTTAAAGAACAAGATTGCAATCAATAGCATTAACCCAAAGCTGTCCTCTTTAAAAGGTGCGGCACTGCATTATGCACAATTATCATCACTGCCCGAGTATGACCATATTGACGGCGGAAACGATGATGTATTGAACCGGATACTATGGTATGCAGCCAAAGGTAAAAAAGCTTATCCCGCAAAACTGGCCGGTAAGGACGATGATGATTAAGCTTATATAAACGCGATTTAGGTTTAAGCAGAAACGCTATGTATTGTATTAAGCGCGATATTTATAATTTCAACTTATTTTGATTTATAAATAATAAACCCCATATTTATAAATCATTACCTGAAAAAAACGGCTTGAAAAAGTTTATTGCATTGTTATTGCTAAACATTTACCTCCTTAATATCGGGGGACAACTGGCAGTGCATCAATATTTGGTTTATAAAACCGATAAGTTTTACAACCAACAGATTGGCAAAGGTTTGTATGATGTTAAAGATCTTACCGAAATAGCAATTCCTATTAACCTGCCCGGTATACATGACTGGAAACGCTTTGAAAATATAGCCGGCCAGATTATGTTTGGTAACACCAGTTACAATTACGTAAAAATGAAGATCACCCGGAACGCTATTCACCTGATGTGCATTCCCAATTACGAAACTACCCGACCGGCTGATAATAATGTAGTAAATGTCAAAAGAGTTAAAGATATACCGGTATCTCAAAAAAATCATGTTCCGTATGGTAAATCAATAATGCTGGATAACCTCAGCCTGTCCTTTGTACAGTTTGAGTTTAATTGCCCTATAAAAAAGGTGCGGCAAAATGTTGTGCGACCCGTACAGCCCCTGGTTCATTGCCACCAGGACATTCCTGAACAACCACCCAAAACTTCCTGCTAATATTCCTTCTCATTTATTTCACATTGGGTATGCCCATTTGATGTTATTGAATGCATTTTAATTGACAGGTACCTGTGCCCTGCGTTTTGGCGCCTGCAAATAAATTACAGCATTCCACTTCAAATCCGGCAACCCGTTAATCAGCTTTAATTTGTTATGATGCTTTGTATGCCAGGGCATCAGGCTAATTTATCAATACTTTAAGTTATGTAAGCCGGCAGGTTTACAACTGCAGTAAAAACAACCATATGAAATTAAAAATAATACTGGCATCAACGCTCGTTGTAGCGTTGGGCTTCACTATAATCGCATCAAGTCAAAGCTCTTCGCATGACGAAATGGTTCAAATACTTGAAAGAATTAAGCAAAAGAATAATAATATTCAAAACCCATTTAACCCCGAAGTTAAGATCGCATATTGCGATTCGGTACTCAAAATCGGGATTAATAACCAGGATTCGTACCTGTGGGCTTCAAAGGCATCGCTTCTGCTTATGAAAGGGGAAGAACAACAGGCCGTTAATATTTATGAAAATGTATTGAGTAAACTGGATTTTATGCCAACAGATGCCGTCTTTTCTGAATCGGGCATTGCTTACATGCGCCTTGGTGAGCGCAGCAATTGTATGCTTAATCATACCGGCTCGTCCTGTATATTCCCAATTAAAAATGATGGTGTTCATAAGCTCCAGACCGGCTCAAGAAAAGCAATTGAAACCTACAAAACCATGTTAAAAATGCATCCAGATGACCTGGAATCAAAATGGCTCATTAACATCGCCTATATGACGCTGGGCGAATACCCGCAAAAGGTGCCCAAAAACTTGTTAATCCCAGGCTTGAATGCTGAT
Source organism: Mucilaginibacter sp. P5_A6 (assembly GCF_056400585.1). Lineage (NCBI taxonomy): Bacteria > Pseudomonadati > Bacteroidota > Sphingobacteriia > Sphingobacteriales > Sphingobacteriaceae > Mucilaginibacter > Mucilaginibacter sp. P5_A6. The sequence goes on from NZ_JBFUKZ010000023.1 coordinate 33,218, forward strand.
AGCGTAGCGGGCATAAAACCTTTTAAAGACATTGCCCCAAGCTTAGGCCTTAACGTTAATGGCCGCGCGGGCGGTGTTGCCATTGATGATTTTAATAATGATGGATACCTGGATATCATAACATCAGGATGGGACCTGAGCGATCCTATGCACTACTTTAAAAATAACAAGGACGGCACATTTAGCGACCAAACAGAGCAAAGCGGGTTAACCGGAATAACAGGAGGGTTAAATATCCAGCAAACAGATTTCAATAATGATGGCAACATCGATCTTTTTGTGTTGAGGGGAGCCTGGCTTACCCGGGGATTTGGAAATCAGCCCAGCTCGTTACTACGTAATAACGGCGATGGCACCTTTACCGATGTAACCATACCAAGCGGCTTGCTTTTCTTTCATCCCACCCAAACAGCCACCTGGGCCGATTTTAATAATGATGGCTGGCTTGATGTTTTTGTGGGTACCGAAACCTCAACCCAGGTACTCGATGCAAATTCATCTCCCTGCGCATTATATATTAATAACCATAACGGCACTTTTACTAATGTTACCGAGACCGCTCATTGTAATATTGTATCGTTTGTAAAAGGTGTTACCTCGGCCGATTATAATAACGATGGCTACCCGGATATATTTATTTCAACCATGACCGGCAATAAGTACCTGCTCAAAAATAAAGGCATAAAAGGCGGGGGTGTTGATTTTGAAGATGCTACTGAACAGGCGGGGATTGCACAAAATAAAGAGCGAACGTTTACAACCTGGTTTTATGATTACAACAATGATGGCTGGCAGGATATTATTGTAAGCGACTACCAGTTTAAATACTCCCTGGGATATTATAGCGCCGCTGCAGCATCAGGACATCCCGTACCTAATGCAGGTAATGTGTTCTTATATAAAAATAACCACGACGGTACTTTTACCAATGTAACCAAAGAGGTTGGGTTAGATAAAGTGGTATACAGCATGGGTGGCAACTTTGGCGACATTGACAATGATGGCTACCTGGATATGTATTTTGGAACAGGCAACCCCGATTTCAGGTCATTGGTGCCTAACAAAATGTTTAAGAATGTTGGCGGGAAAAAATTTGTTGATATAACAACATCTTCGCGTTTAGGCAATTTGCAAAAAGGGCATGGTATTGCATTTGCCGATCTGAGAAATGTTGGCAGACAGGATATATTTGCCGAAATGGGGGGCGCTTATATCGGCGATTCTTATACCAGTTCGTTATACCTTAATCCCGAAACAAATGATAATAACTGGATAAGTTTAAAGCTTGATGGCGTAAAAGCAAATAAAGCAGCCATTGGCAGCCATATTAAACTAACGATTACAGAAAACGGCGTTAAAAGAAGCGTATATAAAGATGTAAATTCTGGCGGGAGTTTTGGGGCATCTCCTTTAAGGCAGGAAATAGGGATAGGGCAGGCCAAATTAATTGATGAAATTGAAATAAAGTGGGCCGGAAGCGGCACCGTTCAATATTTTAAAAATGTATTACCCAACCAGTTTTTGCACATTACCGAAGGGGTAGATCAATTTAAAGCAAACCAGCTTGCCAAATTAACATTTATAGATAAGCAGGATATGTCGCTTTGTATGCCCATGACAGCAAAAATGAAGTAGGCAGTATATTTATGTTAAAAGTTCAATGCATGCATTTTTTTTATATTCGATTAAAATCAGCTACATTTAAATAAAATAACTTAAACGATGAAAAAATTATTGTTAGTGTGCTGTATGTTAATCGGATTAACAGCAGCAAGTAATGCACAAAATAATGTAGCTGCTGCAAAGCCCGAAGAAAAAGCTAAAGAGTTGCAAAAACAGTTGAAACTTACAGACGTGCAGACCACTAAAATAGCGGCTATTTACAAGGAGTCATCAGAAAAATTTGAAAAGATAAAAGCCGATACTCACGGTGATAACGCAAAAATGGTGGTTGCCATTGAGCCTTTGCGTACGGCTACTATTAAAAAGATCAAAACTGTTTTAACACCTAAACAGCGTGTAAAATATGATGCGCTGGTAAAAGGTGCGAAAAACTCTGGCGGCAATGGCTGGAGCGACGGCTGGAGCGCAAGTAAATAACAGGATAATGATATCTTAAACCGGGATTTCCTTTGTCCCGCTTAAATAAAAGTCCTCCAGGGTGAAAGCCCTGGAGGACTTTTTTATTGATTTTTAATTCGAATTTAAGGCTTATAGAAGCTAAATGATATGTTGAGTTAATGTTAAGTGGGAGTATATTTTATGTTAAAATATAATATACCAAAGCTGTTAATTATCAGTAGCTTTAATATAACCAATTATAAAGTTCCATGATCAGGCGTATTAATGTATTATATACATTGTTGCTGATCTTTACACTGTCAGCAGTTTACGGCCAGGGCAAAGATCAAAGGATCTGCTTTGAGTTTTACCAGGGAACTTTTAATAGCGAAATAGACAGTTCCATATGGGTTGATGTTCCGGTACAATTAACACCACAGGTTGTAACATCATTTTATACGAAAGTAAATGCTGGGAATTATAAACCTGTAATTGATTCATTAACGGCCTATAAGCAAAGGTATCATTTAAACGACTGGCTTTATTATCAGTTGATCCGTAAAGTAGTACAGCAAATTAGTCCAAAGGAAATTAACTATAGCAGTTATACATTGTATAAATGGTTTTTGCTGGCCAAATCGGGTTACGATGCCCGTTTGGCTTTAACATCAAATAAGGTAATATTTTACGTTTTTAATAATGAACAGGTGGAAGATATTCCATTCTTCGAGATTGATAATAAAAAGTACGTATGCCTAAATTATCATGATTATGCAAATACCGATCTGAACCAGGACCCACCGGTACCTGTACCGGTAAATATTCCGGAAGCTGTAAATGCTTTTTCCTATAATATAGAGACGATGCCCGACTTTAAACCGGAAGATTACTTTGAGAAAGAACTACAGTTTACCTACCATAACAAGGTTTATTATTTTAACATAAAACTGAATAGGGAGGTGGAAGCCATTTTTAAAAACTACCCGGTAGTTGATTTTGGATCGTATTTTAATATTCCGTTGACTAAGGAAACCTACGGATCGCTTATTCCGCTGTTACGAAAAAATATAAAAGGGATGAATCAAAAAAAGGGGGTGGACTACTTAATGCGGTTTACGCGCTATGCTTTTTTATATGAAACAGATGAGCTGAACTTTGGGAAAGAAAAACGCCTATCGCCCGAAGAAACATTGTTTGAAAAATATAGTGATTGTGATGACAGGGCCGCTTTGTTTTTTTACCTGGTTAAGGAAATTTATAATTTACCAATGATTGCCATTTTGTATCCTACACACATTACCATGGCAGTACAGTTTGATAAACCGGTTGGCAGCCCTATAATTTACAAAGGAAAAATTTATTCGCTTTGCGAACCAACACCTCAAAGCCAGAACCTGGCAATAGGGCAGGTACCAGATAAATTAAAAGGCAAGCCTTATGAAGTGGTTTACCAATATATACCCGCTATAAAATAGAAGTGGTTAAGCCGGTTTAGAGGTATTAGCCACCGATCTCTGCGTGCCCACGATATATTCGATTTTCAAGGTGTGAAGGCCTGTCAGTCCGAGGGTCCTTTTAAAACGTTGTTTCCTCTTCAGTAACGGGATATCTGTCTCATTAGAAATGCAAAGGAGTAATAAATCAAATTTTAAACAGCTTCTTAAAAGGATCTATTCTTTAGCGTTATCGATAACGATGAAACCGATAACTTTTTTTATACAACATTTGTTTTTTGAAAAATTAAAGTTAATTTACAATTAATTGAGAATTAACTTGTAATTATAAATTAATTGTTGAGGAGGTATAACTTTTTGATAAAGTTTTACTGTTTTCAATTGCTGGCCAGCCAATTATAATTCTTAAGAGGGAAACTTTATGAAAATAATTTAACACAAAAAAACATGAAAAAAAAGGTATTACTAACAATTGCTTTAGGTGTAGCTTTTAGTGCATCTATGTTCTTTTCCTGTACAAAGAATAACAGCAAACCGGCCCCAAAGAGCGACGAAGTTTCGGCCGATGTATTAAAAAGCATAGCCAACCTTGGGTTTAGCACCGATGATGTCAAAAAACGGGACGGGGGTTATTTGGTTGAGGGGGATATTCTCTTAACAACAGCTAACTTATCAGAAACCAGCACCAGCCCTAATTTAAGGATTGCCGAAACAGAGCAATACCGAACCACAAACCTGGTTAAAAACCTGCCAAGAACAATTACGGTCTCTGTTTCAAATTTACCAACGGTTTACGCAACGGCTACCAGTAACGCAGTTGCCCGCTACAATGCTTTAGGCCTTACAATCACTTTTCAGATAGTAAGCAGCGGCGGCAATATCCAGGTTATTGGGTTTAACGAAGGGCCAAGCGGCGGTTATATCACATTGGGTTCATCAGGCTTTCCTACATCATCTGGCAATCCTTACAATGAAATCCAAATGAATACCAATGCCCAGGCTTATGGAACCAACCCCGATGTGAATTACCTTACCTCGGTTTTGCAGCACGAGATAGGGCATTGCATTGGCTTTAGGCACACCGATTACATGAACCGCGCATTTAGCTGCGGCGGGCGCAGATCAAATGAAGGAAGCGCTGGTATTGGTGCAATTAATATCCCGGGCACCCCAACTAAAGCAGATGCGGCGTCATGGATGCTGGCTTGCTCTAACGGTACCGACCGCACTTTTAATCCAAACGATAAAATTGCTTTAAATTATTTGTATTAAAAAGGTATTCGGCTCATACATTTGTACTATATGATCTACTATAAGGGAGGGCATTGCCCTTCCTTATTTTTATTTATTTAAAGCATGGGTAAAAAGTTCCTGTTTGGTGTTATTCTAATTTTATGCTTTAAATATTCCTGGTCGCAAAAACCAATCAGCGATAAAATGATCATTGATCTTTATGCGTCGGCGAATAAAATACCAGCAGCCGATTCGCTTAAATATTATGTCGTTAAATTCTTAAAACCTTCAGGTGCCGGCCAGGAAAGAAACCGTATTGTTAAAAGGATTTCTTATAACTATTATATAGTAGCATCAACTATACCTGTTGAGCCAGGCGGGAATATTACCGCCGCGGCACCGGCTAATTCTTTATGGAAAGCATCAGATAACCTGGTTCTTCTTTCTCAAAAACATCCCAATAGCAATAAGCGGATTGACGTTGATATTACGGTAAGCAGTATTGCTGCTATCAACCAGGTAGCGCAGTATGTGAAGATAACGAGCTCAAATGGGAATAGGATTAAGGTAAGCATTCCAATAAACAGGCTAAAGGAAATACTGCAGCAGCCATATGTGATTTTTGCGGATAATACCCGGCAGGCGCATGAAGAACTATCGATAAGCGATATTGACCTGGGGGCTAATGCCATAAATGCTATCGGCAGTAATTATCCCGAAATTAACGGACAGGGTATAAATGTAAGTATTAAAGAAGACAGGTACGATGATGATCTTGATTTGCTTGGAAGGTCATTTGATTCTTTTCCGGCATCTGCAACAAATTCGGGGCATGCCACCACTATGGCTACACTCATTGGCGGCAATGGAAACTCATTTATAAAAGGACTTGGTGCTGCACCCCGGGTGCGCTTTACGTCTTCAAACTTTAGTAATTTATTCCCCGATAGTACAGCCATTTTTAAGGCATTCCATATCAGCCTGCAAAATCATTCCTATGGAACCGGCATAGAAAACTATTATGGGGCCGAAGCCGTAGCCTATGATAAACAGGTAGCAGATAATGACACCATAATCCACGTATTCTCCTCTGGAAATATTGGTACAACGGCGCCATCAACCGGGGTTTATAACGGTTTGGCGGGTACAGCAAATTTATCGGGCGATTTTAAACAGGCTAAAAATGTTTTTGTAATAGGCGGAACAGGGCGTACCAACTTACCGGAGGACCTGAGTTCTGCCGGCCCGGCTTATGATGGCCGTATTAAACCCGAACTTGTAGCTGATGGTGAGGATGGCACCTCGGGCGCAGCGGCGCTGGTATCGGGTACCATTGCCTTATTGCAACAGGCATATAAATTACAATATGGACACTTACCTTCGGCTGCTTTAATTAAAAGTGTACTTATTAATGCAGCGGATGATATTGGCAATACGGCGGTTGATTTTAAAACCGGCTACGGCAGGCTAAATGCTCTTGAAGCTTTGCGTACCATAAAGGAGAGCAGGTTTGGTAATGGCTCGGTAATTGATGGCCAGCAAAAAGACATCAGTATAACGGTACCATCAAATTGCCGCGAACTTAAAGTATCAATTGCCTGGAATGATTTGCCTGCGGCGCTCAATGCGCCCAATACATTGGTTAATGACCTTGATCTATATGTTTCAACTCCCGATGGGAAAATCATTTTACCCTGGACCTTAAGCTCCTATCCCGCTATTGACTCCCTGCAAAAGCCAGCGCAACGGCAACGGGACACATTAAATAATACCGAACAAGTATCCATTATAAACCCGGCAGCCGGTACATATACTATACACGTAAAGGGACGCAAAATACCTTCGGGTTCGCAAAAGTTTTATTTTGCTTATCAGGCAGCACCAGCCGATAAGTTCGAGTGGATATATCCCACTGTAGCCAGCCAGCTTTTTGCAGCTGATGATAATTACCTGCGCTGGCAAAGCTCATTTAACACCACAACCGGCAAGCTTAGCGTAAGCTACGACCATGGTTTAACCTGGCAGGCAATCAAAACAGTTAACCTCAAGAGCAACAATTATACCTGGACAGCTCCGGATATATTCGGCACTGCTATGTTTAAAATGGATATTGATGGCAAAGCACAGGTGAGCGCAGAATTTAGTATTTCAAAACCTATAAATCTTAATGTGGGCTATAATTGCACAAACGGAACTTTGCTGCACTGGTCGCCCCAGGAAGGTAGTACAGGCTATGTTGTTTATAGCATAAAAGATAACCTGTTACAGCAACTTAAAGCAACAACCGATACTATGCTCATTATTCCCGCGGAGCAGCAAACATCAAAATATTTTGCGGTAAGCGCTAAAGGGAATGGTTTTGAAGGCTTAAAAAGCTATACTATAGATGCTACGGTGCAAGGTGTTGGCTGTTATGTTAAAACATTGCTGGCAAATGTTGCTGATAGCAAAGTGTTGCTAAACCTTAGCCTGGGAAGTGTGTTAAACCTTAAAACAATCACCTGGGAAAAAATGACCGGGGCCGATACCTTTACAGCAATAGGTACAACGCCCATAGAAACAAATCAGCTTAGCTACCAGTTTACAGATGCAGCGCCAAAGCATGTTCAATACTATCGGGCTAAATTAACAACAACAGATAACCAGGTTATTTATTCGGATGTGGCCAGGGCCATTGTTTTGCAAAGCAGGCAGTTTGCCGTTTTTCCTAACCCGGTAAACACAGAGTTCACCGTTTTAAGCGGCGACATTAATAATTACGATTTTAAGCTTTATGACGCAGGCGGTAAGCTTAGTATGACCAAAGTACTCAATAACCTTCAAAATGTTATTCCCGTAAATCTTAATCCCGGTGTATATGTTTACGTAATTGCCTTAAACGGGAATGTTGTGTATAATGGCAAGATGATTAAGCTTTAAGCTTTAAGCTTTAAGCTTATAGAATATGTGCTGCTTCTTGTTCATGATACTTGCGCGCAATTTCAGCGGGAAATCCGCGGCGCTCAGTTTAATTTTATCCTCAATATTGTATTTTAAACCGCCCGGTACAAGAGGCACTGATGTACCATATTCGATGAGCAGCGAGAAATAGTTGCCAATATTGGTTGCGGGTTACTAAGGGCCGGTTACCAACACGCTCGTTTTTTATTAACTTGTTATTTATTAAGTTTTTAAATTAGTAACAAATTAATTACCTTTAAGGAAAATTGTATTAAATAGTAGGCTTTTATTTAATACATATTTGATAATAGTTCATTTTAGCTCTCGACTATAATTATTATTATTGAAATAAATATTGGTTGAATACCCCAGGCAGCAGCATTCACGGGAGGGTATTAAAGGCGTTGCATCTGAAGGGCAAACGTTTTTTAATTTGTAATATGCTTGTAGTTAGTTGATTAAATTAATTTGTTTTAAACCAGTATTAAAATAAACAGGGAAATTGCCTCGCGCATTTTCCCTGTTCTAATTAACTTAATTAACTGTCTTATTATTAACTAAATGTTTTTAGTCATTGTTAAGAACGAACAAATGAACGAAATGTTTTATATTTTTTTACATAAATATTCTTATGACTTAATAATATTTATGTAAAGGAAACGTTACAATTAATAATTGATTTTATTATAAATCTCCAGTAAGTTTATCTCCTTAAAGTTTTTAACTAATAACTAATCTATTTATTTATGAAAAAAAGTCTACTAACGACTTTGTGCATTTTGTGGTTGGCTGTAACACAGCTATTTGCGCAAAACCATACCGTAACCGGAAAGGTTACGGCTAAAGAAGACGGCTTACCACTGCCAGGTGTATCCGTAACCGTTAAGGGAACTACAACAGGGACCCAAACCGATATAAATGGAAAATTTAGCTTATCGGTCCCCGATCGTTCAACTTTATCATTCAGCTTCATTGGTTACATTACCCAATCGTTACCCGTGGACGGTAATACAATGAATGTTGTATTAATTGCCTCAAGCCAGCAACTTGGCGAAGTGGTTGTAACCGGGGCTCTGGGTTTAACCAGGACGCGTAACCAGCAATCATACGCTGCTCAGCAGGTTACAGGTGAAGAGGTGAATAAAACCCGTTCTTCAAACTTTGTTAATGGTTTATCAGGCAAAGTTGCCGGTTTGGAAATACGCCAGAACAATGCCCTTGGTTCGTCTACAAATGTTGTATTGAGGGGGGTAAAATCAATGACTGGTAATAACCAGGCTCTTTTTGTTATTGATGGCGTGCCAGTTAATAATAGCAATAATAATAGTGCTACCCAGCAAGCCGGTGGAGGTGGTTACGATTATGGAAGTCCTTCATCAGATATCAACCCCGATGATATTGAATCGGTAACTGTTTTGAAAGGTGCGGCTGCAAGTGCACTGTATGGCTCGCGCGGTAGTAACGGTGTTATCCTGATTACCAGTAAAAAAGCTAAAAAAGGTGTGGGCATCACTGTTAACAGCAGTGTTAGTGTTGGAGAAATAGATAAATCTACTTTTGCAAAATATCAGCATAGTTATGGTGGTGGTTACGGTAATTACTATAACGACCCTACGGGATACTTCTTTTACGGGGATGTAAACGGTGATGGCAAATCTGATTTAGTTACTCCAACAACAGAAGATGCATCTTACGGTGCTAAGTTTGATCCCAAGCTGCTGGTTTATCAATGGGATGCTTTTGATAAAACATCTGCTAATTACCAAAAAGCTACTCCATGGGTTGCTGCAAAAAATGATCCCACTTCATTTTTTGAAAAGCCGGTTTCTAATAACCAAAGCATAATGATTACCAACGGAACTGATGCAGGTTCATTTAAATTAGGCTTTACCCGGAATGATGAAAATGGTATTATTCCAAATAGCAGTATCAAGAAAAATATAGTTGATTTAGGCGGAACTTATAATATCACACCTAAACTAACTGTAGGTGGTAGCATTAACTACTACAATATCAATGGAGTAGGCCGCCCGGGAACAGGTTATGATGGCGCGAGCGCAAGAAACGTTATGACCAACTTCAGACAATGGTGGGAAGTAAATAATGATGTTAAGGCTTTGAAAGCCGCTTATGACAGAACCGGCAAAAACATTACCTGGAACTACGCCGATCCATTAGCAGGTAATTTAAGCCCGATATTTTGGGATAATCCATATTATGTGCGTTACCAAAACTTTGAAAGCGATACGCGTAACAGGTATATTGGAAATGTAAACGCCTCTTACAAGCCGGTTAATTGGTTAACAATTACTGGCCGTGTATCATTAGATGCCTATACGGAATTAGATGAAGAACGTAAAAATGTAAGCAGTGTTGGTGTTCCGTATTATTCAAGAAACAACAAGAGTTTTTCTGAAACTAACTATGACCTGTTGGCAAATGTTGATAAAAACCTGTCAAAATCTTTCAACCTGAAAGCTTTATTAGGAACAAACATCAGGAAAGAAAATACGCAAAGTGTATATTCAGTAACTAATGGTGGGTTAATTGTTCCAAGTGTATACTCACTTTCAAACTCTTTAAATACACCTAACGCCCCCATAGAGTACAAAGGCCTTAGGGAAGTTGATGGTATTTTTGCCGGAGCAACGCTTACCTATAACAATTTAATTACGTTAGATGGAACTATCAGAAGAGATAAATCTTCGACCCTGCCAAAGACCAATAACACTTATTACTATCCTTCGGTAGCCGGTGGTTTTATTTTCTCTGAATTGTTGAAACAGTATACCTGGTTATCATATGGTAAAATAAGGGCTAACTACGCACAGGTAGGTGCCGATGCCAATGTGTACAGTGTTAATGATACTTATACTATTGTTCCGCCATTTGGATCAAATCCCGAGGCGGCTGTTGTCACAACCAAAAACAACCCTAACTTGAAGCCAGAGCGTACAAAAAGTGCCGAGGTTGGTTTGGAGCTGTCATTCTTTAACAATCGTTTAGGTTTTGATGGTAGCTACTACAGTACATCAACGTTTGATGAAATATTACCTGTAAATGTATCAACAGCAACAGGTTACTCTTTCAGTTATTTAAATGCCGGTACTGTTAAAAATAAAGGTATTGAATTATCATTAAACGGTACACCTATTCGTACAAAGGATTTTAGCTGGAAAACGACTGTAAACTTTACAAGAAACAGAAGTAAGGTTACAGAATTATTCAAAGATGGTACAGGCGAAGAGTCTAAAAACCTGGAATTGAATAGCTACCAGGGTGGTGTTTCTATTAATGCCAGTTTAAACCAGCCGTTTGGTATGATACGGGGCACCGATTATAAATACGCAGCTAACGGACAAAAAATTGTAGGTGCCAACGGCCAATATTTACAAAGTGGTCCTAACGAAAATATCGGGAACTCTAATCCGAACTGGATAGGTGGCATTAACAACAGCTTCACCTATAAAGGTTTTAACCTTAGCTTCCTGGTCGACATCAGAAAAGGAGGATCTGTATTTTCAACGGATATGTATTATGGTTTAGCAACAGGTTTGTTCCCTGAAACGGTATATACTAATGACCTTGGTAACCCTGTGCGCAATACACTTGCAAACGGAGGCGGGTTTATCAGACCAGGGGTAACTGCCGATGGCAAAACAAATACTGTACGCGTAAGCGCAAGCAACTACGGCGCTTTTGGTTATGCACGTTTACCTGACAAAGCCTTTATATATGATGCAAGTTATGTAAAATTAAGAGAAGCCCTTATCGGTTACTCTTTGCCGCAAAAGGCGGTATCAAGCCTGGGACCTATTAAGGAAGTTACCTTTCAGCTTATTGGAAGAAATTTATGGATAATCCATAAAAACTTACCCTATTCAGATCCTGAAGAAGGTTTAACATCAGGCAACTTGCAAGGTTACCAGGTAGGTGCTTACCCAACCACACGCACCATTTCACTGAATTTGAAATTACGTTTTTAAGTAAAAGAATTATGAAAAAAATATTAGGAGTATTTTTACTGACGATACTATTTTCGGCCTGTAAAAAGGATATTACGAGTCTGAATAATGACCCGAAGAATCCATCGATAGTTCCTTCTTATGCGCTGTTCACAAATGCACAAAGGAGATTAACAAACACTGTTACATCATCAAATGTTAACTTAAATATATTTCGTTTGATTGAGCAGCAATGGCAGGAAACAACTTATACTGACGAAAGTAATTATGATATTACTACCCGTCCTATTCCCGATAATATCTGGAATGCGCTTTATCGTGACGTGCTTAATAATTTCGAACGTACGAAAACATTAATTCCAACCGATGTAACCGGGGCGGATGTGCAAAAAAACGAAATTGCCATTACTGATATCATGCAGGTGTATACTTATTATTACCTTGTAACCACATTTGGTGATATTCCCTATACCGATGCTTTGGATATATCTAAACCTTTTCCAAAGTTTGACGATGGCAAAACAGTTTATTATGCTCTTTTAACCCGATTGGACGCTGATATTGCCGCTTTAAATACTGGTGCAGCAAGCTTTGGCTCGGCCGATGTTATTTACGGTGGAGATATCACTAAATGGAAAAAATTTGCGGCTACTTTAAAATTAAAAATGGGTATAACCATAGCCGATTTGGATAATGCAAAAGCAAAATCTGTTGTTGAGGCAGCCGTTGCTACTGGCGTATTTGCATCAAATGACGACAATGCCCAATTTCAATATTTAAACAGCCCGCCAAACACCAATCCAGTATGGGTTGATTTAGTACAAAGCGCAAGGCAAGATTTTGTTGCATGCAGTACCATCATGGGCTTCTTAAAGCCGCAAACTGTTTCAGCTGATCCAAGGCTTCCATATTATTTTACGGTTAATGCTGATGGTAATTACGCAGGTGCAGATCCAGGAGCAAGTGCAACTTTTAGTTTATTTTCAAAACCATCGGGCCCATTATTAGTTGGTTCTTCAATCGGAAAGATAACTAATCCTGATTTTCCTGGTTTGTTATTGGATTACTCAGAAACTGAATTTAACCTGGCCGAGGCTGTATCAAGAGGTTATGCGGTTTCTGGTTCGGTTGCGGAACATTACAACAAAGGCGTAACAAATTCTATAACTTATTGGGGCGCCTCAGCAGCCGCAGCGGCGACTTATTTATTACAACCTACTGTCGCGTTTGCCACAGCAACCGGTGGTACCGATCTTCATAAAATTGCACTTCAGAAATACCTTGCCTTATATAATCGTGGTTGGGATGCATGGAATGAAACCAGGAGACTGGATTATCCTGTGCTGGTTGCTCCTTCAACAGCCCAAACCGATTTTCCTGTTCGTTTAACATACCCTGTTAATGAGCAAAACGTGAATGTAACTAACTATAATAAAGCAGCTATTGCCATTGGTGGCGATAAAGTAACTACAAAGTTGTTTTTTGATAAAAATTAATTATTGTTCTGTTACAAAAGAGGGAGTTGCCAGTTGGTAACTCCCTCTTTTTTTGCAAAAAATAGCGATCGGAGGTTACAGCTGTGCTACAAAATCGCGCATGGCCTGCCCCGGGTCTTCCTGCTTCATGAAAGTTTCGCCAATTAAAAAGCCATTAAAACCTTCCAGCTTAAGGTGCCTTATTGTTGCGGGGTCGCTAATGGCGCTTTCTGAGATCTTCATGAATTCGGCAGGGATGTGTTTGGCCAGTTTGTAGGATGTTTCTACCGAAACAGAAAAATCGGCCAGATTACGATTATTTACACCAATGGCGTCTAATTTGGGGTGGATACTGCGTTCCAATTCCTCTAAATTATGTACCTCCAACAATACATTCAAGCCAATGCTTTTGGCCAATGTGGCCAGTTTATCTATCTCGGCAGGCGTAAGTATAGCGGCTATCAACAGGATAATATCAGCGCCTAATGATTTAGCTTCTATTACCTGGTACTCATCTATCATAAAATCCTTACGTAAAACCGGGATGGTGTTTACTGAGCGGGCCTTCTTAAGGTCGGCCTTACGCCCCATGAAAAAATCCCTGTCGGTTAAAACAGATAGCGCTGAAGCACCTGCAGCCGCATAATCGGTTGTTACTTTGCTAACCCTAACCTTGTCGTTAATAATGCCCTTCGAAGGCGATTTGCGCTTGAATTCGGCTATAATGCCTGTACGGGCAGGGTCAAGCAGAAATTCTTTAAATGAATAGGTTTCCCGGTGGAAATATTCAGATTCTTCCAGTTCGACATATGAAGTTCGTTTTTTGGCGTACTCCACTTCCCTTTTTTTATTGGCAACTATTTTATCAAGTATTGTCATGTATCAGAAATCTTAAAAACAATGTCATTGCGGGCCCAGCGTGGCAAGCGCGAAGATTACAAGGCGGATCTGCATAATTCGCTGTTGCTTCGTACCTCGCAATAACAGTTGTGTGTTTATTAACACAAAGTTATCATTATCCATCAATTACAGGTTTAACCAGTTCTGCATCATTTCTTTCCCGTACTCGGTCAGTATCGATTCCGGGTGAAACTGCACACCCCGTACATCATATTCGCGATGTGATAATGCCATGATTGAATTATCAGATTCATCAACCGCAGTAATTTTTAATGCTTCGGGAAAATCATCATTTTTTACTACCCATGAATGGTAGCGGCCTACTTTAAAGCTGGCGGGAAGCCCTTTAAAAAGCTCCTCCCGGTCATCGGTAATCTTTATCGGCGTAGCAATACCATGCATCGGCTGGCTAAGATTGTATAAGCTGCCACCAAAAACTTCGGCTATAGCCTGCTGGCCTAAACAAACACCAAAAATGCTTTTTGTAGGCGAGTATTTTTCGATCACCTCCAGCAGTAACCCTGCCTCTGAAGGTATGCCAGGTCCCGGCGACAGGATGATCTTATCATAAGCATCCACATCTTCAATTGCAAATTTATCGTTCCGCCAAACCTCGCATTGGCGGCCAAGCTCGTTAACCAAATGCACCAGGTTATAGGTGAAGGAATCGTAATTGTCTATTATTAATATTTTGTTCATGTTGTAAATTCTAAATCCTAAAAATCAAATCCGAAATCGAAAAACTGAATTTCGAATATCTAAAGCTCCTCCGCCAGTTCAACAGCCCTTCTTAAAGCCGCTATTTTGTTATCAACCTCCTTCAATTCACTTTCGGCCACAGAGCCTGCTACAATGCCTGCTCCTGCCTGGTAATGCAGGGTGTTGTTTTTGCTGAGGAACGAGCGGATCATGATAGCGTGGTTAAATTCACCATTGAACCCCATGAACCCTATGGCGCCGCTGTAAAAGCTGCGTTTAGCTTTTTCGTTCTCATCAATAATCTCCATTGCCCGGTATTTTGGCGCGCCGCTTAGCGTGCCGGCAGGGTAGGTATCGGCCACAATTTTGAATGATGATACGCCTGGCAAAAGCTTTCCGCTTACGTGCGATACCAGGTGGATGAGGTGCGAGTAATATTGTACTTCTTTAAAAGCCTTAACTTTTACCTGCTCGCAATGGCGGCTCAGGTCGTTACGTGCAAGGTCAACAAGCATCACGTGTTCGGCAGATTCCTTGGGGTCGTTCTCCAGGTTGCGGGCTATTTCTGCATCCTTTTCATCATCGCCACTGCGTTTAAAGGTGCCCGCTATAGGGAATATGCTGGCTATGTTGTTTTTTATGGTGATTTGCGCTTCGGGCGATGAACCAAAGATCCTGAAATCGCCGTAATCAAAATAAAATAAATATGGCGATGGGTTAACGGAGCGTAACGCGCGGTAAACATTAAATTCATCACCTTGGAAAGTGCGGGAGAAGGCTCTTGACGGCACTATCTGGAAAACATCACCCCTGAAAATATGCTGCTTCATTTTTTCAACAATGGCTATAAATTCCTCGTTGGTAAGGTTTGATTTTTCGGCAGCGCTGCTTTTAAAACTGTATTCGGGAAAGTTTTTATTTTTGATAAGGTATTCCAGTTTCTCGATACCGCCGTTGGTTGGTCCGCCCTCGCTTTGGTTATAGAAAATGTATAGCTCGTTCTTGAAATGATCAACCGCGATAATGTAACGGTAAATATGGTATTGCATCACCGGGATCTGCCGGCTAACATCGTCACTTTGCTTTAGTTTGATGGTTTCGAAATGTTCAACTGCCTCGTGTGTAAAATAACCAAACAAGCCATTCGAAATTATTTTAAGCGGATTGGGATCGGTTTCAAAACTGCCAATAAATTGGTTAAGCTGGTCTATCAATTCAAATGTTCCGGCTTCATGGTTTTCCTGGCTGCCATCGGGATATTGTTTTTTTAGAATGCCATTGTTGAGCACCAGGCCGGCAATGGGTTCGCAGCAAATGTAACTTAAACTGTTTTCGCGGCTGTGGTAGTCAGAACTTTCCAGCAACAGCGAGTTGGGGAATACATCGCGCAGGCGAAGATAAATGCTTACCGGGGTGGTGGTATCGGCAAGTAGTTTTTTATAGGTGGTGGTTATTTTAAAAGTGCTCATGTTTTACGTTCAAAATATATTTTAATAAAAAAACCCGACGAATTGGGGTCGCCGGGTTTCCTACTTAGGTTTACAATTGATTAGATTATCTCTGACCAAAAACGTATCCGGCTGCCAAATTTAATTGGTGCCACCAGCTGTTTTTATGTGAGTTTTTAATCATCGAGGTCACAAATTTATAAAGAAAAATGAATTATCAAATTTATTTAGAAACTATTTATTTGCTAAATCCTATTAGCTACGTGGAATTAGTATAATACCCACCAAAATAAGTAATAAAGCAATGATATAAAAGATAGCAACAACCTTATGCTTACCTTCGGGAGTTGCTGCTTTTTTAGATTTGCTGTGGCCAATGGTGATTAAAACGATAGCTATTACCATCATAACCCAATGTTCAACAGTAAAATAACGGCTCACATTGTTTTTCATGGTGTCGCTGTTGAATTGTACAAGCGGACTAATAAAGTACAGTACTATGCCAATAAGCAACTGTGTGTGTGCCGATATCAGGGCAAACAAATTGAGCTTGCGGTTGCCATTGGTATAGGGTTTTTTACCCAGCCAGCCAATCAATGAACCAATAATGGCTGCCAATATTAATGCCAGTACAATATACCTGAACCCGGAATGAAGATGTTGTAAAAAGCTATAAGCTGTCATGCTATGGAATTTTTGCGTGAATATACAACAAAACCAAATCAGCTAAAACAACTACAACTGTTTTGACCAATTACTGACCCGTTTCAGGTCTCCTGGGTTTATACATTCCGGCTATTAAAAACGCTATGCCGCTAAAACCTAAAGCTTCAAAAACGCTGGTCCACTCGTTGCCATCGCCACTGTGTGGATCGGCAATGGCCCGGGGAATATGCAGCATAAAAAGCCATAAAAGAAGCGCTACACCTAAGAGTGTGGCTGCCAGCTTTACCTTAACCCGAAGCACAATGGCCGCCCCTGCGGCAATAAGCGCTACGCCGGCAAAGTATGTCCAAAACAGATGAAAAGGAAGCCATGCCGGTACAAGCGTTGCTACAAATGTGGGATACACAAAATGCATGATACCGAAAATGATTATGGTGGTTGCAAAGAAATACGGGCCGGCCGGCCTTAACTTTTCGGTTACAACATCAATACCGCTTATTTTATGGGTTGGGAGTGATGTGGCCACAATTAAAGCGCCGCCGCAAAAGGCTAACATTTTCAGTGCGTTGGTCCAGCCACCCAGGTTATTCAAGTTGGTTTTTATGTTGTAAGGAATATGAAAAAGGATCAGCATCAGCAGTAGCGAAGCACCTAAATAATCGGCTACTACGTGCGAATTGATACCCGCCATAATAGCTATTGATATTAATATTAGCAGGATACTTACCACGCACATGCAGAAAGTGCTTTGTTCGATGAATGCTGGTTCTGGGGGCATAATCACCGGTCTGAAACCGGTGTAAATAAATTGTTGTACGGCGATCGCAATTAGCGAGGTGGCAAAGAATGCCCGCCATACTTTATTATAGGTTTCCATGGTATTTAGAATTTTAGGTATTGGAATAATATGCAATTTACGCATTCAATAGCTAATTTGATCTTACCAATGAAAATATTGTGTGTTAGCGTGTTACGATGGATTGTTTAGGTTGTTTGGTCCAAAAATAAATGCTTTAAGTGATGCCCTGCTCCGTTTTTCAATATACCGTTCTGTACAGCTCCTTCACCATACCCGCTGGATCGGGCGAGAGGTTAATGGCGGACGAAACAGCGATGCCATAAATTCCAATTTTAAGCAGTTGCTCTACATCCTTTAACCCGATGCCGCCTACTGCAATTACAGGAATATCAATAGATTTTTTTACTAATTGGCGGTAACCATCATAACCTAACAAGGGAAAATTATTCGGCTTGGTATCCGTATATGCAAACGGACCATATGCACAATAATCAACCACACCCAGGGTTTGTATGTTTAGGAGTTCGGCCTGGTTAGTTGCCGAAGCTCCTAAAGTTTTATCCTCGCCTATGGCTTTGCGAATGGCGACAAAATCGGCTTCCAGATCTTCTATGTGTACACCCTGCGCATCAACCCGGTGAAGGAGGTGGTAATGGTTAGCTATAATAAGTGTAGTGCCCCATTCGTCACAAATTTCGGCTATCTGGTTTATTTCATCTATAAGTTCATCTCCGGCTTTGGTCATGCAGCGATATTGCACCCAGTTGGCTCCGGCGCCGCAAGCTATCTGCACCTGTTCTGCATGGCTGCGGTTTGGCAGATCCTGTGTTATATAATGAAATTTGGAAATGTATTTTTTCATGATTTTAAGTAGTTGGAAAGACCGAAAGTCCGGAAGACGGAAAGACCGGAAGTTTAATTTTTATTTTGGAAGAACGCCTTGTAAATCTATCTTCCGGACTTTCCGACTTAACCGACTTCCGGACTATCTATTTTATCACCTCGCTGATTGTCTTCCCAATACAGCCATCAGGAGCCTGTATATGCAGCAGTGATGCTATGGTAGCGGCAATATCAGTCATGTGGGTTTGGCGGGTTAGGCTGCCATGGTTAATGCCCCAGCCCATAAATACAAGTGGAATATGGGTGTCATATGGTGCCCAGGTTCCGTGCGTGGTACCGGTTGCTCCGTGGCCCGAAAAATATCCGGGTTTTAAAACAACCTGGATAACGCCACTATGTTCTGTATTATAACCGTTGACAATACGGCTGCGCAGATCCTCAGGAATGGTTGCAGCATTTACCTTTTGCATATCAACGGCAAACTGAACTGCCGGCTGTTTTTGCAGGTACTGGATACAATCAAGTTTTATGGCCTCCTCGCTTAAACCAGCCTTTTTTATAGCGGCATTGTTGAGGTTTACCTGGTAATTGTCCATGCTGATAACCAGCTTGTCGGCTTTGTATTTATCGTTCAGCATAATGTTCATTTCTTTTTGGGCCAGACCGTCATCCCAGGTACCTGCAGGGATCTTATGATCTGCCAGGAAACCGGGGTTGTGTGCGGCGCCATGATCGGCACTTAAAAATACCGAATAATTGCCCTTGCCAACAGTTGCATCAAGGTAGGTAAAAAATGAGGCCAGATCGCGGTCAAGCCTCAGGTAGGTATCCTCAATTTCCACAGAGTTGGGGCCGAATTGATGCCCAATATAATCTGTTGACGAAAGGCTCACGGCCAAAAAGTCGGTAACGGTGTTTTTGCCTAATTGCTCATTTTCAACAGCTGCCTTGGCCAGATCAAGCGTCATTGAGTTTCCGTAAGGGGTTGAGCGGATCATTCCTAAATGGCCTTTATATAGTGCTGATGTTTTAACAGGCATGGTTGGCGCCTCCATTCCGGCAAATTTGCCTTCGTATCTGGGGCTGTTATCGGGTGCGCTTTGCAGGTATGTAGTTAGCGGGTAAAGCGTGTTCCAATCCTGTTTAAGGTATTTTTCGGGGATCTTTTGATCGTTGAATTTTTTAACCCAGGCAGGCAAATCGGTCATGTAATAGGTGCTGCTTATCCAGTTGCCACTGGCATCATCAAACCAATAGGCGGCGTTTGCAGCATGACCGGCGGGCAAAATGCCTCCCCTGTCTTTCAATGCAATGCCAATAACCTTCGAGCGGAAATTGGTGGCCAGTCTTAATTCGTCGGTAACGGTACTTACCAGCAAATTGCGCGGCGACATTTGCCCGGCTTTTGAGGTGCTGCCAACAGTGGTAACCGTGCTATCATCGGTACAGTACATAGATTTTCCTGTTGACTGTATAATAAAATCGTTACCTGCTATGCCGTGGATTGCAGGCACAGAGCCGGTGTAGATACACGAATGACCCGCGGCAGTTACGGTAGGTATATAATCAATATTTGTGTTTTCGCAGGTGAAGCCTTCATTTAGCATCCGTTTAAATCCGCCGCTTTGGTAACGGTCATAATAGCGGTAAAGGTAATCCCAGCGCATTTGATCAACTACTAAACCAACAACTAATTTAGGGCGGGGCACCGAAGTTGACGAAGCTGCGGTAGTAGTGGTTTTTCTTTTTTGTGCCGATGCAGAAACGGTGATTATAGATAAGGAAATAAGCAGCAGATGTTTAAACTTCATTTTTATATTGCTTTGAATCGGCCAAATATCAGCAATGAAATTAAAAAGCTGTGTGAAGTTTGTGTTAATTATAGGGTTTTGTTACAAAGTAAAAAACAAAACATTAAAATTGGCAGGCCGGATAAAATACAGGGTTTTAATACAGGGATATCAGAAAGATCACTTTTGATACACCGTTGGCGCACCTTTCTAACTCCTTTTGAATACTCTGCCGGCACCTTTTTATGCACTTTGAGTGCCTTTTAATGTTCCATGTTTTAGGAATTAATCACCTGTAATTCAGTGATTTATGCATGAATGTTGAAGATGTGGTTTCTCTTTATTTTTAAACGGCGATGGCAATCAGGTTGCCAAAATAAAGCTCGGTATTGTTTATACACAAATATACCAAAAACGGAGAAAATATCCAAAAAATGCCCTCTCCAAAACACATCCGTTGTAACCGGAATTTAACTGAGGCTATTCAGCAGGGAGTGCTGGCTTGCGGTGTGCAGATCGCGCCATACCTGGCTGATTTCGGTATCGGGGTTGGCGGCTTGCAAGCCGCAGTGGGGGTACAGCTGGTCTACAAATTCTCTTGCCGTTTTGGCAAGTTTGCGGCTACTTGTACTTACCTCGTTTAAATACCCGGCATCGCCTGTTAAACCACTTCGCCATGACGCGTCAACTGCCATGTAAAACTCCTGGCGGATTTCATGCAATTTGGCGGCCAACTCATCCAGTAACTGTTTGATAGTTTCTTTTTGGACTGTGCTTACCCGTTTGCCCAATTGTTTTTCCTCAAACAGTGGTTCGCAAAGATCAAGAAAGTGTACCGCTAAACCCGAAATATTTGCCGCAAGGGTTGCTTCGGCTAATTGCAAAAAAGGGTAGCGGTATAGTGGCTCATCTATCACCGTAAATTCCGGGTCGATCCGGAAACATCTGTCGGCCTTAACAAAAAGATCAGTCACTTTATAGGCATCGCTGCCGGTTGCCATCATGCCGATGTATTTCCATGCAGGTAAAATTTCAACATCTTTCCGGTCGAAAATAAAAGGAAGGATCAGTTCACTGCCATCATCATTTAAAACAGTTTCTTCGCCGTTTTTGATAATGCAGTTGGCCGTTATGTGTGTGGCGTGGTGTACGCCGCTTGCATATTTCCAGGTGCCATTGATGATGTAGCCGTCATCGGTAATGGTTGCAGTGCCGGTGGATGCACCACTGCCCGCCAAACATAAATAAGGATTGCCAGCTAATTCCTGCGCTATTTGAGGCGATAAAAATCCGCCAAACCACCCTGCCCCACTACACAGGGTTACTACCCATCCCAGGCTGCCATTGGCCCAGGCCAGGCTTTCTTCCAGCCGTACCATAGCAGGTAAGGCCAGCTGCAAACCCGAGTATGCTTCAGGAACAAGAAGTTTAAACCAGCCCTGTTCATATATCAATGCCAGTTGATCAGGATGCAGCATGCCCAGTTTTTCGGCTTTGGGTGCGGCATCGCGAACGATCTTTACCCATTCGGGTTTTAATAAATATGATGGATGGGTCATTTTAGCTAAAGGCTCAAAGCAAAAAGCTTAAAGCAGTTTTTAAAGTTCATGAAAACTTTGCGCATTTAGCTAACGRCTGAAAGCACAAAGCAATTTGTAAGGTTAAGGTTAAAAGCTTTCGGCCTTTAGCTTTCGGCTTTCAGCTCCCTTTTTTCATTTTAGCTAAAGGCTCAAAGCAAAAAGCYTAAAGCAATTTGTAAGATTGAAGTCAAAAGCTTTCGGCCTTTAGCTTTCGGCTTTCAGCTCCCTCTTTGACTTTCTTTCTCCAGTCAAAATATCCAAAAATGGCTATTACGAATAAAAAGACGGTTAGCAGGGCAAACATGGGCAGGTGTTTATAAAACAAAATAGGTACTGCAAACAGGTTTGATATATTTAAAAAAATCCAGTTCTCAATTTTTCGCCTTGCCAGCAGCCACATGCCTGCCCAGGCCGTTGAAGTTATCAATGCATCCCAAACCGGCACGTTTGATGGTGTAAAATACTTAGCAGGCAGGTTTTTGATCAATACATAAAAAAATACCCAGCCAACAACAGATATGGCAATGCTTATTTTCCACTCGGTGCCGGTGCTCCATGAAATTTGTACCGGCGGCTCGTTTCGCCGTTTTATCCAGTACCACCAACCGTAAACGCTCATCACCACATAATATATGTTCAGGATAGATTCGGCATAAAGCCCAACATTCAGTAAAAGATAAATGGCAATCGCAGTGCTCAAAATGCCTGTCGGATAAAGCCAGATGCTATTGCGGCGTGCCAGCAAAACTTCGGCAACACCCAGGGCAACGGCAAGCCATTGCACCCAGGTGGTTTCTTTTATTTGATCAATAAAAAGCGATATCAAATCATTCATAACTCCCCTTCTTCGTTAGTGCCACTGTTCTGTCTGAATATTATCCGCCCAGATTTGTGAAATTCGGCTTAATTCGTGACCATTCGTGTTGATTCAATTCGTGAATATTCGTGTCAGAAATTAAGATTCACTGATGCCATAAAATTGCGCGGCGCCTGCGGGAAATAGTAATTGTAGTTAACCACATTGCCGCCTTCGATATCAGGATAAGTAGCGCCGTTAGCCTCGTACTTTTTGCTGAAGATGTTACTTACCTGTAAGCCCAAACCAATGTTTTTAACCCCGCTGATGCTGAAATTGTACCGCAGCCTTACATCGCTTGTAAAATAACTTTTCAGGTAACGGTTGGCTGCATACGGGTTGCCAATATTATCTGGTGCTATGTTGAAGCCTGCAGGGTTTTGGTTCATGGTATTATCTAAATATTGCCTGCTCACGTATTTGCTGATGAAAGCAATTTCGCCGCCTTTAACAGGGCTATAGCTAATGATGCTTGCGCCGGTAAGCGATGGCGAGTAGGCAATGGTTGTTGTTTTAAACGATTCTTCAACTAATGTGCCATCATCATAATTGGAGAAAAACTGGTGATAGTTTTTGATCTTGTTGGCGCTCCAGGTAGCGGTAAGCCCCCAGTTAAGCTGGCTGGTTAACCTTACCTTGCCATCAAGCTCCACGCCCGCGCGATAGCTATCGGCAACGTTGGTGCGTATTTGCGATCCTACATCATTTAACGCGCCGGTTAATATCAGCTGGTTTTTGTACAACATGTAAAAGCCATTAATGCCGCCGCTAAAAAATTTGCCTACGGTACGGTAACCCGCTTCAAAATCCTTAAGGTTTTCGGCTTTTGGCCTTTTTTGCGGAACAGAGTTTATGTAATCATCGCGATTTGGCTCGTGGTTACCTACTGCAAACGATGCATACACATTGCTTTGCTCATTAAGCTGATAAGTTATACCCAGCTTAGGGTTAAAAAAGTTAAGTTCTACATTTTGCTGCGCATTGTTCAGGTTCCTGTCTATACCGTAAAAATTGTAGTAAATATGGCGGTATTGCATATCGGCATACAACAAAACATTGCTTAAATGCCACTCTGCGCGGTAAAAAATATTAAAGTCGTTCTTTTTGGCATTATCGCGGTAGTACTCGTAATTGGGGCCTATGCCGGCGCTTTCTTTGGTATAAATAACATTGCCGTAATGCGCGCCCGAATATTGGTTATAAGCGCCGCCCAAAGTCATGTTCAGGTTGCTTTCGGGCTGATATTTGAGGGCATAGGTAACGCCATAAAATTCATTATCCAGCCAGCGGCGGCGGGCCAGGTCAGTTGTGGCAATAGTATCTGTACCAATGATCACTGGTTTTAAACCATAATTGGCTATGGCATCCTGCTGGCGGAACTCCTCGTAATAACCTTTGCCTTTGGTATAATGCAGGGCGCCGCTGAACGACAGCTTATCGCTTATCTTTTGATCGTACAACAACTGGTAATGATTTTGCAGGTAGTCATCAACCTGGTCTTTATAAAACGAGCCATCGGCCATTAAGCCCAATTCGTTGTAGGTACGGTTGTCGGCCCGGGTATTATCGCCTATAACATAATCGGCAATACCATTCCAGGCCTGGTAGGTGCGTTCATGGCCCGACATTACGTTGGCCCTTATGGTACTGTTTTTACCATACCAGGCGGCGCTCAGGTAAAGGGATTTTAAGTCGGACGTTGCTCTATCGATATAGCCATTGGAGTGGATGCGCGATAACCGGCCATCTAAACTAAAATGTCCGCCTAATAAACCGGTGCCTGCGTTAACTGTGTTTCTGATAGTGCCGTAGGAGCCTGCCGATGTATTGATCTCGGCATAAGCCGTGTCTCTGCGTGTGGTTGTTTGAATATTGATACTGCCGCCGAATGCACCGGCGCCGTTGGTTGATGTACCAACACCACGCTGTACCTGGATATTATCAACAGATGAGGCCAGATCGGGCAGATCAATAAAGTATGATCCCTGGCTTTCGGCATCATTCAACGGAATTCCATTGATGGTAACGTTAACCCTTGTAGCATCAGAACCGCGGATGCGGATACCGGTATAGCCTATACCCGCGCCTGCATCAGATGTGGTAACTACCGATGGCGTAAGGCTCAACAGGTAAGGCAAGTCCTGCCCGAAGTTGTTTTTAGCAAGGTCCTTTTTACTTAAATTGGTGAATGCGGTAGGTGAGTTTTTAACCGCACGGGTTGAGCTAACGGTAACTTCCTCGGCTGTAAACGTATTGCTGTTAAGTTTTATATTAATAACCACCGTGCTGCCTAAAACGATGCTTTTGTCGGTGGTTTGATAACCAATATAACTGGCTTTTAATGTGTAGTTGCCAGGCTTTAAATCGGTAAATTGATACTTGCCGGTTGCATCGGCAATAGCATTGATAGCCGGGTTGGTGATGGTGACGGTTGCGCCGGGCAGTGCTTCGCCCGATTGGTTAGTGATTTTTCCGGATATGGAAAGCTGGGCCGATGCCAGGGCGGGCAGCAGCAGGGCCATAACAGCCGCGAATACATTTTTCAAAGTTTTTTAAAATAAAATAGTTAAACTGCTCATCAGGGTACAATTGCAGTATACTTAACTTGTTACCTCTCCCTACGCCGGCATTACCCGGATCAGGTGTAGCCCCCCAGCCCCCTGAAGGGGGAGCAAGTAGGCTAAAGGCTGGCTTTAAACTAAAAACTCCCCCTTTAGGGGGTTGGGGGGACATGGGTTTGATCTCAGCCCGTCTTTCAGTTTGGTAAAAACAAATTGCTTGTTTTTTATTTCACCAAAGCAAGGCACCCCTTGAGAATTATGACCCAAAGATAGGATTTGAATTTGATGCATGCAAGCCGTTGTGGGATCCTGCTGTTGTTGCATATAAATAACCTACCCCTGGCCTGTGATATTTTAAGGCCATATAAAGATTATTTATAGTTTTGTTATAACTATGGTAACTGTTGGGCAATTAGATTCGGGAAGAGATAATAATTTTGATTTGCTTAGGTTTATTGCTGCTTCACTTGTAGTTTTTTCCCACTCTTTTTTAGTAACCGATACACTAAAAAGCGAACCAATGGTAAGGTTACTTGGTTTTATGACTTTGGGGAATATGGGTGTTAAGGTTTTTTTTGCTATCAGCGGTTTTCTTATAACTAAAAGCCTTTTCAGGCAGCCCTCACTTGGCAGCTTTGTGTGGGCACGTTTCCTCAGGATTTTTCCGGGATTGTTTTTAACCGCCATTTTTTGCGCGTTTATCATTGGCCCCTTATGTACAACTTTACCTTTGAGTAAATATTTTACCAGTATCGCAGTTTATGATTTTACATGGCGATTAGCTACACTTCATAATTTTAGCAATGCTTTACCCGGTACTTTCAAAACAAACCCTTACCCCGGCAGTGTAAACAGCCCCATCTGGACATTGCCCGCCGAATTACTGATGTACCTGTGCGTTTTGCTTTTAGGTGTTTTATTACTCCTGGTTAAAAAGCAGTTCGGGAAGCTTTTGATAGCATTACCGGTATTAATTGTTGTTTTTGTTTTTTTCTGGGGAATACCCTATGAGGCATGGTATATAAGCTATATTTTTTCGTGGTCGACGTTGTTTTTTTTGGGCGCATGTTGTTACCTGTTTCGTAATAAAATAATTATAAGCCTACCCCTGTTGCTGGGTACGTTTATTGTTTTTTATGCCTGGTTCCATTTCAGATTGCCGTATATTGATTATGTTGTTGATATGCCACTGGTATACGGTATTTTGGTTTTTTCATATCATCCCAAACTGCAGGTTAAAAGCTTTCATAAACTTGGCGATTTTTCATACGGGCTTTATATTTATGCATTTCCTGTTCAGCAATTGCTTACCTTAAAATTTCCGGCATTAACGCCAACAGCACATTTTTTTTACACTTTTCCTTTGGTGCTTCTTCTGGCTGTACTGTCATGGTACTTTGCAGAAAAACCAATGCTGAAATTGAAAACAACAACATTGTTTAAAAGGTAAGATATTGTGTTAATCACAGATAAATCACCCAAAACAGGTAATTCTGCTATAAGAATATTACTATAATAAGATAGCCGCAGAAATCCTAAAAAATCAAATTTTTATTACTTATATCATAAAGGTTCTTCAGCTTTCTGCTTTTACCTTTCGGCTTTCACCTCAAAAATGTACTTTTGCAAACTTTTATAAATATTGTTATGCTTAGAACTCATACCTGTGGCGAATTAAATATCAGCAACTTAGGTCAATCTGTTACCTTATGCGGATGGGTACAAAAATCGCGCGATTTGGGCGGTACCACGTTTATTGACATGCGCGACCGTTATGGTTTAACCCAACTAATTTTCAATACAGATACCGATGCCGCACTGCGCGAAAAAAGCCGTGAGCTTGGTCGTGAGTTTGTGATAAAGGTTACAGGTAAGGTGTTGGAGCGCTCCAATAAAAATACAAAAATACCAACCGGCGAGATCGAGATTGCTGTTGAGGATATAGAAATACTTAACGCTGCTAAAACCCCTCCATTCCAGATAGAGGACGAAACAGATGGGGGCGAGGAGCTTCGCGCCAAATACCGCTACCTTGATCTGCGCCGTGCGCCAATACGCAATAACCTCATCCTTCGCCACAAAATGGCACAGGAGATTCGTAAATATTTAAGCGACCTGGAGTTTATTGAGGTAGAAACCCCGGTACTGATTAAATCGACACCTGAAGGTGCACGCGATTTTGTGGTGCCAAGCCGCATGAATCCGGGCGAGTTTTACGCCTTGCCGCAATCGCCTCAAACCTTTAAACAATTACTGATGGTGAGCGGGTTCGACCGTTATTTCCAGATTGTTAAATGTTTCAGGGATGAAGATTTAAGAGCAGATCGTCAGCCGGAGTTTACGCAGATAGACTGTGAGCTTTCTTTCATCACCCAGGAAGATATCCTGAATATTTTTGAAGGCTTAACCCGCCACCTGTTTACTACAGTAAAAGACATCGACCTGGGCGATTTTCCGCGCATGCAATATGCAGATGCTATGCGTTTATATGGCTCTGATAAACCGGATGTGCGTTTTGGGATGGAGTTTGTGGAGCTGAATGATATTGTTAAAGGAAAAGGCTTTGGTGTTTTTGATAATGCCGAACTGGTAGTTGGTATCAACGCAAAAGGTTGCGCCAGCTACACCCGTAAACAATTAGATGAAATAACCGAATGGTTAAAACGCCCCCAAATTGGTGTTACGGGCATGATATATTGCCGCTACAATGATGATAGTACGCTAAAATCATCGGTTGATAAATTTTACAATGAAGATGAGCTGACCAACTGGGCTGCCGCATTTGAAGCCGAAAAAGGCGATTTAATGCTGGTATTGGCCGGGTCAACAGATAAAGTACGTAAGCAACTGAACGAACTTCGCCTGGAAATGGGCAGCCGTTTAGGTTTGCGCGATAAAAATAAATTTGCACCACTTTGGGTATTGGATTTTCCTTTATTGGAATGGGACGAGGAAACCGGCCGTTACCATGCCATGCACCACCCATTCACCTCGCCAAAACCAGAGGATATTGCCCTGCTTGATACCGCCCCGGGAGCAGTACGTGCAAATGCGTATGACCTGGTAATTAACGGTACCGAGGTTGGCGGCGGATCTATCCGTATCCATGATCGTGCCACCCAGTCGCTGATGTTTAAGCACTTAGGCTTTTCTGTGGACGAGGCGCAAAAGCAGTTTGGCTTTTTAATGGATGCCTTTGAATTTGGCGCACCCCCGCATGGTGGTTTGGCCCTTGGGTTTGATCGCCTGGTATCTATTTTTGCCGGTTTGGATTCTATTCGTGATGTAATCGCATTCCCTAAAAACAATTCGGGCCGCGATGTGATGATCGATTCACCATCAACCATTGCTGATACCCAGATGAATGAACTTAAAATTAAAACAACGGTATAAGTGAGTTTTTTTGAATTGTAGCGTTTATGGCGGTTAAAACGTATCCATATTAAACTGATCTTTATTTAAATGAAAAAACTTCTATTCTTATTTTTACTTCCGTTGGCCATCTTTTCAGCATGCTCCAAAAAAAGCGATACTGCAACTGTTGATGTAGCAGCGCAGGCTGCCATTGACGATGCTGCCATAAAAACATATATTACCGCCCATCCCGAAATTACCAATGTCAAGGATACTTTAGGTGTATATTACCAGGTGCTTACAGCAGGAATCGGTAACTACCCCACAGATGCTTCAACAATTACAGTAGGTTATACAGGCAAATTGCTTAATGGCGCCCAGTTTGAAACCAACTCAGGTTATACCGATGTGTTACGCAATTTGATATTAGGATGGCGAATAGTATTGCCGCATGTACGGTATGGCTCAAAGGTTTTAATGATTATACCATCAAGGTATGGGTACGGTACTTATTCTACCGACAAAATACCGGCAAACTCTGTATTGATATTTACTGTTGATTTATCGACTGCCGGAGCTTAGCATTAAGAATTTTATTATAGGCCTGGAATAACATTCCGGGCTTTTTTTATTTGGTATATTTCCGTCGTTTAAATACAACCTAAAAAAGGTCAAATAATTATTTTGAATGAAGAATTTACTGTCACTGCTACTTGTTGCATCAATTGCAATGACCTCCTGCTCACATCGACCATCTGTTGAAATGATAAAGCAAGCCAAAACCGATGATTCTATCATCCGGGTTTATTTATCCAACAACCCCATGATTAAGGCGGTTAAAGATCCATCTGGACTGTACTACCAGGTAGTTAAACAAGGTACAGGCGCTTACCCCGACAGCAACTCAACAGTGACAGTAAATTACCATGGTAAGCTCATCAACGGAGCGCCATTTGATTCGGCCAATGGTTTTTCGAGTTCGCTCGATAGGTTGGTAAAAGCCTGGCAAATTGGTATTCCGCATGTGAAAAAAGGTGGTAATATCCTGTTATTTGTACCATCAGCATTGGGTTACGGTCCAGGCGGCGGTGGTCCGATACCCGAAAACGCTGTATTGATATTTGATATCGACCTTGTCGATTTTAAATAAATCATCCCATAATACTGCCTTGTTGAGTGGGTTGGAACAGCGGCCGAAATATCATTAGCCGCGGGTTATTAGATTTGAAGTATTGTTCTTATATTAACTGTTCTAAAAAAAGCCCCTATGAAAATATTTTCCATCCTGTTTTTTTTATTGTTTTCGGTACAGGCGTTTGCGCAAAATGCAGCCCGCGTAGCACAGGTTAATACTAAAGCTGATGCCTTAAAAGACCAGGTAACCGCCTGGCGACGCGATTTTCATGAACACCCCGAACTTGGCAACCACGAGGTACGCACATCGGCAATTATTGCCAAACATTTGCAATCATTGGGTATCGAAGTGCAAACAGGTATAGCCACAACCGGGGTTGTGGGCATTTTAAAAGGAGGTAAACCAGGCCCGGTAGTTGCATTGCGTGCCGATATGGATGGATTGCCGGTAATTGAACGCACACCTGTGCCATTTGCATCAAAAGAAAAAACTACCTATAACGGGCAGCAAGTTGGCGTAATGCATGCCTGCGGTCATGATTCGCATATGGCTATTTTAATGGGGGTAGCCCAGGTACTATCGTCTATGAAAAGCGAACTGCATGGTACCGTTAAATTTATTTTTCAGCCAGCCGAAGAAGGCGTTGAGCCGGGTCAAAAAGGCGGCGCTGAACAAATGGTGAAAGAAGGAGTACTTGAAAATCCTAAGGTTGATGTGATATTTGGTTTGCATATTAACTCGCAAACCGAGGTTGGCAAGATCAGCTACCGCCCTGGTGGAACGATGGCCGGTGTTAACGATATGCAGATCATTGTAAAAGGCCGGTCGGCACACGGAGCCGCTCCGTGGTCGAGCGTTGATCCAATAGTGGTTTCGGCCGAGATAATAAACAACCTGCAAACTATAGTAAGCCGCAATATCAACATAACCGAAAACCCGGCGGTGGTAACCGTTGGAGCCATAAAGGGGGGTAACCGCTCAAACATTATTCCCGAGAGCGTTGAAATGCTGGGCACCCTGCGTTCATTTACAGCTGCAGACGAAAAGATGCTGATTGACCGCGTTACGCTAATAGCTACCAAAACCGCCGAAGCACAAGGCGCCACTGCCGAAGTTAAGATACCCTATAGCAACCACTACCCGGTTACATATAATAACCCCGAGCTTACAAAAAAAATGTTGCCCAGCTTGCAGCAAACCGCGGGCGCGTCAAATGTAATGTTAAAGCCGCCGGTTACCGGGGCCGAGGATTTTAGCTTTTACGAGGAAAAAGTACCGGGACTGTTTTTCTTTTTGGGCGGGATGCCAAAAGGGCAGGACCCGCTTAAAGCCCCATCGCACCATACCCCGGATTTTTATATTGATGAAAGTGGTTTTACTTTGGGTGTTAAGGCATTATGCAATTTAACATTAGATTACATGGCATCAAAAGGGAAGTGATAATAATAACGTGTTTTATGGGGCAGCTGTCTTTTTATTGTAATTGATGCTTAACTTTATAAACTTATGGCAAAAGGAGCGAAGTATATTAACTGAATAAGATGAGGAAAAACATATTAACAATGGTTTACATAACGCTGTTACTAATTGTGGTAGCGGGACAAAAAGCCATCGCGACAGGTTTAAGCCTTGCCGATACTGTAAAAAAACTAAACCCCGAAGTTTTGCAAACAGTTAATACTGTATTAAAGGCCTCTTATACTTTTGATATTGATAAGGTTACTGATATGTATGCGCCAAACGCGGTTGTTACCGATGAGCAGATGCCTTATTCATGGAATGGTCAGCTTGCGGGTGTACAATGGGTAAACTCGGTTGAAAAGGCGGTTAAGGAGTTTAAGATAAAAGATTTTATGGTTGTTGTTAAACGCATAAAAATTTTTAGGCAAACCGATGAAATAGCCTATTTAATTGTACCGGTTGAATATACAGGGACAGTTAATGGCGACCCGTTTAATGAGGAAGGAGCGTTTTCTTTTGTGTTTCGTATGGTAGGGGGTAAATGGCTAATCAAAAGCCAGGCCTGGGTACCCAAAAATGGCCTCTGATCTATCTAATCCCCAAAACCCGTTATTATGGAGCCAGTGTTTATATTGTTTAAAAGGTTTAATGATTTAGCCCTGGCCAATGCCCTTACCACGGTATTGGATGAGCATGGTATTGAATATACCATTGAAGAAAGAGTAGCGCCGGCTTTTAGTCAATAATTTTATAAAATAATCTCCAGTCTGTTTGGCCAATCTCCTTTTCATCTGCAGTAAAAACCAATGGCGCAGCCCTACTGCCGAGCTGTTGTTTAAAGATCACCCGGAACACAAGGCATATTCTGCCGGCACAAGTGATAAGGCGCGTACCAGGGTAAATCAAAAAATGATTGACAGGGCAGATGTGATATTTGTAATGGAGCATAAGCATAAAGAATTACTCAAACAGCGGTTTCAACTCAATGGCAAACAATTAATTGTGCTTGAAATTGAAGACAATTACCGGTTTAATGATCCTGAACTGGTGGAGATATTGCGGGTTGTATTGAGCGATTACCTTTAAACCAAACACTGCTTTTTGTCTTGATTCCTGGCGCTAACCTCTTGATTTCTTAGTTTTGTTTCTGGAATTTTACCTTAACCGTAACTTCCTCTGGTTTGCCTGTACTGTTCCCAATCCATGTAGGGCCTGCCTTTATCAGATCGATAGCTTTTTGATCGGCTGCGGGTGTAAGGCTTTTTTTGATCTTGAAATCGCTCAATGCGCCATCACCACTAACGGTAAATGTTACACTTACTGTACCCGCAATAGTGCTGTCGGGTAAAATGGCATTGGCCTGCAGGTATTTTTTAAGGGCGCTCATGTCTCCCTGGGGGTGCGCGCTTACAGCTTTTTGCGTGCCATAGCCAACCACAACCTCATTAAGAGAACTGCTAACGGGATTAAGTTCTACTTTTAGGCTATCCCCGCTTTTTACACTTACCTGTTTGGGCAAAAAACCTATAGATGCTATATCCAATGTTTGCTTACTCCCTGTTGCGGGCATAGAAAAATAGCCATTAACATCGGTAACTGTACTTTTATTGGTCCCCGCTATGCGGATAGCTGCGCCAATAACAGGGGCGCCATCGGGCTTGCCAATAATTACGCCGTTAATGTTTGTGTAGCCAAACTGCGATTTTGAATCTTTTGAGGTTACTATGGTTAAACCATCAACCTTACCCTGTAATTTAGATTCGTTGGGAATTGAGGCCTTATCACGTGCTTTTTTAGCAAGAGCTGCGAGGCTATCGGTATTATCTTTTCGGGTTTGTGTGTAATTTGAAGCTACTATCTCACTTACCGATGCAGCTTCTTTTGCGTCATCATCAGCTTGCACTACGGGTTTTGGAGCAGTTGCTGTTGGAGCTTTGTAAACCGCCGCCACATTATTATCTGCCGAGGAGATCTCCTGTTGGTAAACGGATTTATTTCCCGGTTTTAATATGGGAGGGTGCTTTTTGGTGTTTTGAGCAAGCAAAGGCGCTTGTTTTGTATCCTGTACACTTAAAGCAACAGTGTCCTTTAGCTCAACCTTGGTCTTATCCTCTTTAATTATTGCAATGTCATTGGTTTTTTGTTCGGGCGGAGTGGGTGTTTTCTTTAACCACAAACCGCCAATGGTTAATACCACCACAACCGATGCAGCAATTGACCACATCTGCCATGAAATAACACGGCTTATCTTTGGTTCAATTCGCTGTTGTAACCTTCCGGCCAAGTCGGTCAGGTTAGCTTGTTGATCTTTAGAAGCAGGTTCAAATCCTTCAATGGCATCCATTAAAAATGGATCATCAAGCGCTTCCCGTTCAAGCTTGTGCATAGCTTTGGCATCAAGTTCCCCGTTAAGGTACTTCCTGATCTGCGATATGTCGGCTTTTTTAGTATTCACTTTTCTTCTCCATGCAAATTTTAAGGTTGCGCTTCCCGTTTTGTATATAACTTTTTACTTCATTCAGGCTAAAATTGGTTATCTCGGCTATTTCCTTATAGCATTTCTCTTTTAAATAAAATAGATCAATGCTTTGTTTTTGCGCGCCGGCCAGTTTATCAATACATTGCTCCAATGCTTTATAGGCCTCTTCGCGGTTACTATCATCAGGATGCAAAAGCGGGGTAAATTCCATAACATCATCCAAATTTACCGTCTCTATTTTTTTGCCTGCCCTTAACTGCATCAGGCAATAATTGCGCCCTAATACATATAACCAGCTTCTGAATGTGTTGATATTGTGATTTTTAACCTTTACTACCAGTTCTTCAAATATTCCCATCACCGCATCTTTGGCCAGTTCCTCATCTTTCAGATATTTTAAACAAACCCCATATAGTAAAACCATGTATCTTTCATATAGTTTTCCTAACACCGCTACATCGCCGTTTTCACGGTAGGTGTTAAGCAGTTGGTCATCGGTTGATGTGGCTGTTTTTCCTGGTTTAATAAAATTGGTCATTAAAAGTGTGCAAAATAAATTTTTTAAACCGTTTATGGAAATTAACAATTAAACACGGCAAGAAAAAGCACACCCTTAAACATTATGACAACTCATAATGATTTTAAATTCGAGGTGCCAATTTGTGGGGCTGCGGTTAACGTTTTGTAGCTTACCCTAAGCTGTATTACAATAAATCTTTAATTATTGCTATAGCCTAAAGTTTTGTTATTTTTGAGCACATAAAATTAACGACATGAATTTTCCCGCTGAATTAAAATATACTAAAGACCACGAGTGGATAAAGGTTGAAGGCAATGAAGCTACTATCGGTATTACCGAATTTGCGCAAAGCGAACTTGGCGATATTGTTTATGTGGATATTGCATCCTTAGGGAAAGAAGTTGCCAAAGATGAAGTTTTTGGTACCGTTGAAGCTGTAAAAACTGTATCAGACCTGTTTATGCCTGTAACAGGAACGGTAACAGAAATTAACCCTGCACTTAATAACCAACCCGACCTGGTAAACGCTGATCCGTATGGCGAAGGCTGGATGGTGAAGATCAGTATTGCTGATGTATCAGAAATAGATAGCCTGTTATCTGCCGGTGATTATAAAGCTGTTGTTGGCGCTTAAATGGAAGCGACATTAAAATATCATGGGCTCACAATTTTGTGGGCCTTATTTATTTTCATCATGTGCTCAGCTAAACTGGATTCGGTAGATGATTCTCCTTTGTTTTTCGAGGGCTTTGATAAACTTACGCATACCGGATTATTTTTTACGCTGATTGTATTATTCTGCAATGGTATCATACGGCAACAAAAAATCCGCTCATTCTCGTATAAGCAGGTACTGGTAGTTACCGTGGCCTCTGTATTTTTTGGTGGGCTGATAGAGATATTGCAAAGAACTGTTTTTACCTGGCGCAGCGGCGACTGGAATGATATGTTTTGTGATATGCTTGGAATTTGTATGGGAATTTTTGGTGTTATGTTAACATTAAGCGCAATTGGCAATGAAAAAAAATAAACTGATCATCATAGGAGTTGCCCTGCTGCTCAGCTGCTCATCCTGCGGTATATTTAAAAAAGGCTGCGGATGCCCTACGTTTGGGAAGGTAAAATCTGTACGTTTCAGATGTGAAGATATGCAGATTTCAAATGTGCAGATTAACCACGTTGAGGGCTTCGCCGTTTCAGATGTGGAGATGCTTGGCTAACGTTGTTAAAATTCTGCAAATTTGATTCGTGCAAAATTATTCACATATCCGTAAATCTCATTTGAAAATCAGTTTTTTCATCTGCATATCTGCACATCTAAAATTTGCACATCAAAGCGTCTGCTTTATTTGGATTTAATATAAATAAGCTTACATTTGCTCAGGTTAAAAAGATATAGGATGACACTTTCACAACTTGAAGTAGGCGAAATAGGAATTGTAAAGGAATTTACTGATCTGGAAATGTCGGTAAAATTGATGGAGATGGGATGTTTACCAGGTGAAGAGATTAAAATTTCACGTATTGCTCCGCTTGGCGATCCTATAGCCATCCATGTTTCGGGTTACCAGTTAAGCTTGCGTAAATTTGAAGCCTCCACCATTATTTTGCAGTAGTTTTTGTAAACATTGAAAGCCGATATAAGAGTTGCACTTGTAGGAAATCCAAACACCGGTAAATCAACTCTCTTTAATATTTTAACCGGTCTTAATCAAAAAATAGGAAATTTTCCGGGGGTTACTGTTGATAAAAAAACGGGTTTTTGCCAGTTGCCCGATGGGCGTACCGCCGAAATTATCGACCTGCCCGGTACTTACAGCATCTATCCAAAAAGTAAGGACGAATCCATTGTATTTTCTGTATTAGCCGACAAAACCAAAGCGCTTGTTCCCGATTTGATCGTGGTGATACTTGATGCATCAAATCTTAAGCGCAACCTGCTGCTGTATACCCAGATAGCCGATTTAAAAATACCGGTTGTGGTAGCGCTAAACATGATAGATGTATCTGATAAAGCAGGTATTACTATCAATATTGATCTGTTTGCCAAAAAGCTGGGCGTGCCGGTTGTTCCTATTTCGGCCCGCAAGATAAAAGGGATCGATCTGCTTAAAAGCACCATAGCTTATGCCAATAAAATTGCGCTGCAGCAGGATACCATAGATGTTGATTCCATAGCCCCGCAACTTATAGCGCAGATACAGGAAGAGTTAAAAATAGATAATCCGTACTTCGCCCTGCAGCTTGCCCATCAGCACGAAACGCTTGATTTTTTGTCTGCCAGGGAAAGCGATCGGATAGAAGACCTGGAAAAAGAGCATTCTTTTCACTCCCAAAGGGCCCAGGCTACAGAAACCATTGCCCGCTACAGTTTTATTAACGATCTTCTGTACGATACCGTTAAAAAACCAGAAACAGCACATGACGAATCTGTAAGCAATAAAATTGACAAGATACTTACGCACAAAATATTCGGCTTTGTGATATTTTTTGCCATACTGATGTTCATATTCCAGGCTATATTTTCCTGGTCGGCCTACCCGATGTCGCTTATCGAAAATTTATTTATCTGGCTGCAAAGCAGTGTAAACAAGGCTTTGCCAACCGGTCCGTTCACCAGCTTACTGGTTAATGGTATTATTGCCGGTTTAAGCGGTGTTTTGGTATTTGTGCCGCAGATAGCCATTTTGTTTGCCATGATATCCATACTGGAAGATACCGGCTATATGTCGCGCGTTACTTTTATGATGGATAAGGTGATGCGTAAGGTTGGCCTCAACGGTAAATCGGTAGTGCCGCTAATCGGCGGCTTTGCCTGTGCCGTGCCATCTATTATGAGCACCCGCAACATCGAGAACTGGAAGGACAGGATGATTACCATTATGGTTACCCCATTGGTGGCGTGCTCGGCCCGTTTACCGGTTTACACTTTGTTAATTGCCCTTGTGGTGCCAAACCGCAATGTTTGGTGGCTGTTTAACCTACAGGGATTAGCGCTTACGGCCATGTACCTGTTGAGCATTATATCTGCAGTATTGGTAGCCTTTGTAATGAAATTCATTTTAAAGGCCCGCGAGCGTGGTTACTTTATTATGGAGTTACCTGTTTACCGCATGCCCCGATGGAAAAACGTGGCTTTTACCATGTATGATCGTTCAAAAACCTTTGTGCTGCAGGCGGGTAAGGTAATCATTGCGGTATCTATTATTTTGTGGGTGTTGAAATCATACGGCCCTGGCGACAGGTTTGCGCAGATAGATAAAACATACAGCCAGCCGCGATACACCAAAACCATGAAGCCCGACAGCCTGAACAAAGTTGTGGCATCCGAAAAATTAGAAAATTCCTACGCCGGTGTGTTTGGCCATGTGATAGAGCCGGTTATTAAACCACTGGGCTTCGACTGGAAGATAGGGATAGCCCTCATCAGCTCCTTTGCCGCCCGCGAAGTGTTTGTTGGCACCATGGCCACCATTTACAGTGTGGACGGCGATGCAGACAAGCTGGAATCGGTACAGCAAAAAATGCATAGTGCTACTAACCCCGATACCGGGAAACCTGTGTTTACTTTGGCTGTGGCGTTTTCGCTCATGATGTTTTACGCCTTTGCCATGCAGTGCGCCAGTACCGTGGCTGTGGTATATCGCGAAACCAAGGATTGGCGCTGGCCGGCCACCCAATTTGCTTACATGACAGCGCTGGCATATGTGGCCAGTTTTATTGTTTACAATTTGCTTAAATAGGTTCGTAGTCCATGGCCGATAGTCTATAGACCATCGCTAATTATCAATCAATTGTTATTTTATTTAATTACAACCTAAAACTATCGGCCATCGTCTATGGACTATGGTCTTCAAAACATATATTTGTATTGAGGTAAAAATTGGATAAAGTAAAAGTTTTAGCAAGATATGTCCCACCTGATGCTGCTCCGCTCATTGGCCGCTGGATCGACTATTTTAAATGCGAATTTAAAATTTCGCGCAACCGGGGCACCAAATTTGGCGATTACCGTTCGCCCCATGCCGGTAAAGGTCACCGCATCTCGGTAAATTATGATCTTAATCCCTACGCTTTTTTGGTTACCACCGTACATGAGTTTGCACACCTGCACACCTGGAACGAGCATAAACAAAAGGCTAAGCCGCATGGCACCGAGTGGAAAAGTAATTTCAAAAAAATGATGCAGCCCTTTTTTGAAAAGGACATTTTTCCGCACGATGTAAAGCATGCTATAACCAGTTACCTTAATAACCCTGCGGCTTCCAGCTGTTCAGATTTGAACCTGTACCGTTCCCTGCGCAAGTATGATGCACCAAAGGAATCGGTACTAACTATAGATAAAGTGCCTTTTAAAGCCCTGTTTAAAATAAAAGGAGATCGCGTTTTTCGTAAAGAGGAGCAGTTGCGCAAGCGTTTTAAATGTGTGGAAATAGAAACCAAACGGGTTTACCTGTTTAGCCCGGTTGCCGAGGTGGAGCTGGTGGAAGGAGTGAATTGATTGCTGTATAGTAGTAAAGTAAACAACTTTTTTAATGAAGTGATTTAACTAAATTAGCATAAAGTAATTAGCAATGAGTACCACAATACCAGAAACCGCTATAGATATATACCGGATGTTACCTGAGGGTACCAGGTGCGAAGTGCTGTACAATCAATTGATCATGACACCCGCATTTAATATCGACCACCAGTTTATTTCTGTAAAGTTATCTGCTTTATTATATAATTTTTTAGAAGAAACCGGTAGGGGTATAGTATTACATGCGCCCACCGATGTATATTTTGAACAGGAGCAATCGGTTTTACAACCTGATATACTGGTTGTTCTGAATGAAAACAAACACATTATTCACCAGGATGCAATTCATGGTGCACCGGATGTGATTTTTGAAATACTATCCGGAAACCGGATACATGATACGCTGAAAAAGAAAAGCCTATACGAAAAAGCCGGTGTTAGTGAGTATTTTATTATTGACCCTGCTGACAAAAAGGTTGTGATGTTTGCCTTTAATGATGCCAAGCAATATGAGCTTGTTTATGAATTAACCGGGAAGATAACGTCTGAAGTTTTAGGGTGCAGCTTTACTTTATAATCCGAATGAGTTATACCTGCGGTAAATGTGCAGCATTAATGAAATGCTAATTAATGCCCGGCCGTAATTATCATTGGCGAATTTACATCCTCGTGCCCGATTCAATTAAATCCGTACTTTTACCCCATGGCAAAAGTTAAATCGTTTGTGAATAATCCTTACCAGGAAAACACTTATATTTTATATGATGAAACCGGCAAATGTGTAATTATTGATCCCGGAATGTATACCGCCACCGAGCAAAATGTGGTGGTGAATTTTATAAAGGATAATAATTTAACCCCCGTTTTACTGCTGAATACCCATTGCCATATAGATCATGTGCTTGGTAATAAATTTGTTTTTGATAAATACGGACTAAAGCCTAAATTTCATGTGGGTGAGTTGCCGGTGTTAGCGGCTGTAGTTGCCTACGCCCCTCAAATGGGCATCAGGTACGAGGTATCGCCGGTGCCGGACGAGTACCTGGCCGAAACCGGAACTATCCTGTTTGGTAATACTACCCTCGATCTGATCTTCGCGCCGGGGCATTCACCAGCGCATTTGTGCTTTTATGATAAAGCGGCCAATATTTTAATAGGTGGCGACGTTTTATTCAGAATGAGTATTGGTCGTACAGATTTGCCGGGTGGTAATTTTACACAGCTGATAGATAATATTGAAACCAAACTTTTTGCCCTGCCCGATGATTGTACCGTTTATCCGGGTCATGGGCCCGAAACTACTATTGGTTTTGAAAAACAAAACAACCCGTTTCTTACTTAAGCATATAACTTAATACTTGTCACTAATTTGAACACCTCGGTATATATAGCTAAAAGGTACTTGTTTTCGGGCAAGAAAATGCATGTCATTAATATCATATCGGGCATATCTATGCTGGGTGTTTTGATAGGCAGCGCGGCTTTGATCATTATTTTGTCGGTGTTTAATGGGTTCGAGAAAGTTATACTTTCCCTGTATAGCAACTTTACGCCCGAAATAAAGATCGAAACCCGGCTGGGTAAAACCTTTGATCCTAATACGCCTTATTTTAAAGCATTGCATAAAGATGCCAGCCTTTTTTCATTTACGGAGGTATTACAGGAAAAAGCCCTGATAAGATATGGAGATAGGCCATTAATAGGAACTATAAAGGGTGTAAGTGATGATTTTTTAAAAAATAAACAGCTGGATAGTACCGTTGAAAACGGATCGTTTACCCTTAAAAGCGGCGATAGGTATTTTGCAGTTATAGGCAGAACCATACAGGGTAGCCTGGGCATCAATGTTCATGATGACCTGTCGCCTATCCAAATATTTTCTCCGCGGCGCACTGTAGTAAACTCGGCTAATCCGCTTGATGAATTTGTAGTGCGCTCCATCAATGCATCCGGTGTATTTGGCATACAGCAGGAGTTTGATGATATTGTGGTTACCCCCATCGAGTTTGCGCGCGATCTGCTCGATCAGCCAAAAGAAATTACTTCGCTTGAGCTTACATACAAACCGGGTACCAATGTTGCGGCTGTACAAAATAAGATAAAGGATGCTATAGGCAATAGGTTTACGGTAAAAAACCGCAAGGAACAAAATACCGAGCTGTATAAAACGTTGAACTACGAACGCTGGAGTATATTCATGATATTAACCTTTGTACTTATCATTGCTATATTTAATATTATAGGGTCGTTAACCATGCTGGTTATTGATAAGCGACAGGATATAGCCATTTTAAGCAGCCTGGGGGCCAATAAACGGATTATACAGGGCATATTTTTTTTCGAGGGAATGATGATATCGGTATTTGGCTGTGTTGTGGGGATTGTGCTGGGCCTGGCATTTTGCCTTGTTCAGCAGCATTTTGGATTAATAAAGATGGGAGCGGCTAACACGGTGATTGATGCCTACCCGGTTGACCTGGAAGTATCCGATTTTGGGCTGGTATTTTTAACAGTAGGGGCCATTTCGGTTATCGCATCGGGTATTAGTGCACGATTAAGTATCAAAGGACTGGATGAAATCAAACAGGATTTGTAAATTTGTTATATGAGGATAAGCTATATTAAATATTTCGCCTTCTTATTTATTCTTTTTATAGCGGCATGCTCATGTAACCAAAAGTCGCAAAAAACAAAAACACCTGTTGTTTTCAAAGGTTTATACAGTTTTGGTCCCGAAATAAAGTCGTTTAAAGATTGCGATAGCGGGACTGAATTTTGGGTTACCGATAGCTCGGCAACACTTGAACTGCAATATTCGCAAATGAATTTCGAGAAACCTTATGAGCCGGTTTACGTTGAGGTAGAAGGGCTCAAATCAAAATCGGGTAAGGAGGGTATGGGATCTGAATATGACAGTACCCTTGTTGTAAAAAAAGTAATAAAAATAACAAAAGAGATACCGCAGGATATGTGTAATTAACACGATATTCAGCATTGGTAAATCAAAATAAATAAAACTCATCTGCCTGAATTGGCGTTAACTTATCATCATGGAATCAAAACGTCAGCAAAAATTTGCCGGAGTAATACAAGAAGACCTGGCAGCTATATTTCAGCGCGAAGGCATGAACTATTTGCCTAATACACTGGTAACCATAACCAAAGTGCGCGTAACGCCCGATTTGGCCATAGCCCGTATCTTTTTGAGCTTTTTTGGCAATACCAATTTACAGATGGCTTTGCAAACTATCAAAATGCATGCTTCGGAAATCCGCTACAAACTGGGGGCCCGTATTAAAGACCAGGTGAGGATAATACCGCAGCTGGAATTTTTTGTGGATGATACCAGCGAATATGTAGAGCGCATGGATAAGATATTTGATAAGATAAGCAAAGAAGAACGCCAGCCGGATACCGAGTAAGTTATTTATCCTGATGGATAGGCACGAACAGCTAAAAACATATTTACAAAAATACCCCCGAGCCGCACGCAAGGTGGTTGATTATAATGCCGGCACCGACCGGCTTTTTCCGTTGGATTTTACCGCTGCCAATACAGAATTATCTACCGCGATAATTGCCGATACGCAAAAGTTTACCAATTGGGTAAATGATAAGCTAAAGGCCAACGGTTGCAGGTACGGTATTGGCGGTTACCTGGAGCATCGGACTATTTATGCCGTAAGCGCCCATTTTGATACCGAAGATGAACCCCGCCGGCTTCATTTAGGGGTTGATATCTGGGGGCCCGATGGTACGCCTATCTACAGTCCGTTTGATGGTAAGGTGCACAGTTTCCAGGATAATAATAACGTGGGTGATTACGGCCCGGCGATTATACTGGAGCATGACCTGGATGGACTAACGCTTTACAGCCTTTACGGTCACCTAAGCCGCAAAAGCCTGGACGGGTTGACAGTAGGTATGCCGGTTAAAAAGAATCAGCGTATAGCTGCACTGGGTAACAATACCGAGAATGGCCAATGGCCGCCACACCTGCACTT
Organism: Mucilaginibacter sp. P5_A6; assembly: GCF_056400585.1. NCBI lineage: Bacteria > Pseudomonadati > Bacteroidota > Sphingobacteriia > Sphingobacteriales > Sphingobacteriaceae > Mucilaginibacter > Mucilaginibacter sp. P5_A6. The sequence continues at coordinate 75,963 of NZ_JBFUKZ010000023.1, forward strand.
TCAACTGATGTTTGATATGGAAGGCAGGTTTGGCGATTACCCCGGTGTATGTAAATATTCGGAGATGGAAAAGTATATGGCTAATGTCCCTGATCCGGCCTTGGTACTGGGGTTTTAGCCCCCCCGCCCCCTGAAGGGGGAGCATAGAAAGAGGCCATGCCGAACTTGTTTCGGTACCCCATATGCTAAGTCGACGAGAGTGCAATTCAAATTGTGGCTAATCAATTGTTTCGGCTAAAGCCCACGCTTCTTATTTATCCTTATCCGTCCCATAAATGGGGACGGCAATGAGTTTGTCTGCTATGCTATGTTTCATTGCCGTTGGCTTCAGCCAACGGATAAATGGTTATCAAAAACAGGCTTTAGCCAAATTCAGTATGATTGCAATAAGCTAAGTGGCGGCCAAACGATTAGGATATACTTTACTGGCGACAATTTGAATTGCACCCGTCTACGATAAGCAGTGTACCTAACCTAATGATTAGTTGTTCTGCAGGATGGCAAATAAACCCGGCACGAATTAGAGTAAATATCGCTATAACAATTCCACAGCATAAAACATTATCCGCGTTTTATTGTCGATATTTATACTATGATAAGGTGCCTGCTCATCGGTGTTATTACAATAGCTACAGCGTTTGCTGCTAACGCTCAGCCCGCATTTAAGGGCGGCCAACGGGTGTTGGATAATTTCCTGCTGTCGAAAATTGTTTATCCCGAATATTCAAGACGAAATTGTATTTCAGGGGTTGTTGACATCGCTTTCCGGCTCGATAAAAGTGGTAAGGTGATTGATGCCAGGGTACAAAAAGGACCTGGTATCGACCTGGACGACGAAGCTTTAAGGGTGATCAAATTAACATCGGGGCAATGGGTAATCCCGGCTGATTATAAATCAACTACTTACCTGGTGCAGCCTATCCGCTTTAACCCCGACCAAACGCGCTGTAGCTCATCATCAGCAAATGATATGCAGGTCGCCATTGCCGATTATAAGAACAGGCAGGAGCTGGAGAACGCGGTTACCAATTACTACATCAACAAATACCAGGGCAAGGCCGATCTATCTAAAGAAGCAACCATTATTGCCCTTAAAAAACAATTAGGATTTGATGACGAACTGGTAAATGATTTGCTTGGCCAGGCTAATGAAAAACTAAAACAACGGGATACCGAAGGCGCCTGCACCGATTGGAATTTTATCCGCAATATTGGCAGCAGCAAAGCCGATAGTTTTATTGAAAAGTATTGCAGCAAAAAGCCTTAATCAAGTTATAATTTGATTAAGGCTTTTTGAATACCCACAGGGCAAAAATCAGGCGGTTAAGCTTACAAGCTCAACCTCTTTAATAGCCAGCAACATAAGGCGGCCCTGGTATTCAACCCAAACATCGGCAAAGCCGTTGCCATCATAACCTAAAAATTTCATGAAGGGGTTGCTAATGTTAAGGTTTTTCCACCTTTTACCAATGTACTTAAGTAACTGACCACTTTTTAATGTTGTGTGCTTTGCCATAAGTTAGAGTTTTAAAGGGTGAAACAATAAAAACCTAAGATAATTAACATTTGCGAAAATATTTAACCTTTGGAAAAATTAAATTTCCCTTGTATCTGGTTTGTTACAATAGCAAATCATGGTTTATTGCCTGTCAAACAAACAGGCATGTGTTGTAAGTGGTTGTTGATTAGTGCTTTACCAAAAAAAATCATTTGGTTTTGGTGTAGCTTTTAGGGTCAAGAGCGGTTGGCGACCAGCTTTTAAAAAAGTCTAAAATTTTGTCCCGGTTATAGCCTTTACCTTCTTCCAGGTATTCGGAATTTTGAGTGTTTAGGCGTGTGCCCTGGCTATCAAGCACTATAAAAACCGGAAAACCAAACCGTTGTGGATAACCCAGTTTAGCTAAAACCTCCTCATTCTGGTTTTCCTTACTGTAATTTACATGCAAAACAACGTAATTGTCATTCAGGTATTTATCCAGCGTGGTATCTGTTGTAACCTGCTCATTAAAACGGATACACCAGCTACACCAGTTTCCGCCAATTTGTAAAAGCACATTTTTGTGCTGCTTTGCCGCTTGTTTAACTGCGGCAGCAATATCTGCTTTTGCATCGGCGGCTGGATTGTAAATATGGGGTTTGTCCTGTGCCTTTGCACTTAAAGCAAATGCAGAGATCAAAGTTATAAAAAGCAGTTTTTTCATAAGGGGTATCTGTTAATGAGTACCGTAAGCTACATAAAATGAGCAAAGTACAGGTTTGTGCTTAGGAATTATGACAACAATTTTACAATTTTGATTAAAAATGTGCACTTGTAAACACAATGTGGAAAACTCTGAAATTGAATGATAATTTAAGAATAATATTTTTGATATAAGATGCCCTAATAAGGCCCCAATTACTACAACAAATAAAATATTAGGGATGATAGGTGCAGGCGATTGTTTAAACTTGAGTTTTTTCAGTTATAAATAGTTAATATGTGTTAAGCCCTGCGTAATGCGGGGCTTTTTTTGTACACGATTTTCTGGATTTTACAGGATTAACACGATTTTTAAAGTGAGCGCCGGCATCTCAAAAACAAACTACATATTAATTTGCGTGTCACCTTATCTAAGATTTAACATTTACTTCATTTATCCTTTGCATTTTTTTTCCGACATTTACCCCGTTAGAACTTTTAGTTATAGGCTATAACCAGCAATGCATATGAATTACAATATCAATAATTTACCCGAGCGCACATTTAAACCCCGCGATAAAGGTATTACGATGGTGATGGACAAAGGTTTAAGTTTAAGGCAGGTAGAGGATTTTATTGAAGTTGGCAGTACACATACCGATATTGTTAAGCTTGGCTGGGCCACATCATACGTTACACCTAACCTCAACGAGAAATTAAAACTATACAAGGAAGCTGGGATCCCTGTTTATTTTGGGGGTACATTGTTTGAAGCCTTTATTGTGCGTAACCAGTTTGATGATTATTGCCGCTTGCTCGACAAATACCAGATGGAGCATTGCGAAGTATCAGATGGCTCGATCACCATTGAACACGATGTTAAATGCGAATACATCAGCAAGCTGGCAAAGCACGTTACAGTGATATCGGAAGTAGGGTCAAAGGATGTGCAAAAAATATTTGCCCCATATAAATGGATAAAATTGATGAACGCCGAAATTGAAGCCGGTTCATGGAAAGTAATTGCCGAGGCCCGCGAAAGTGGTAATGTGGGGATCTATCGTGATTCTGGCGAGGTAAGACAGGGTTTGGTTGACGAGATTCTTACCCAGATTCCTGAGGGTACTATTATTTGGGAGGCCCCGCAAAAGGCGCAACAGGTTTGGTTCATCAAACTTATTGGGGCCAACGTAAGCTTAGGCAATATTGCTCCTTCGGATATTATACCGCTGGAAACATTGCGCCTGGGAATCCGGAGCGATACCTTTGATCATTTTCTGAGCTTATAATTAACCTTATCATATACTGACAAAGCCTTCTGATGAAAACTCAGAGGGCTTTTTTATACTAATAAATTCATAGTCAAGCGTTTCTTTAAAAGCTGTTTAAAAATAAAAAACAGACTTGTCATACAAGTATCCACCAGCCAGGCTGGAAAAACAGTAATTACATGTATGGGGATACCACAACCGCCTCGTGATCGTCATTGCGAGGAGGTACGACGAAGCAATCCCCAAAATACAGGTCGGATTTGCACGGTTACTCTGTAAGTTGGGGATTATTAATGTTGTGTTTTTGTTTTTACAGGTATTAATGAGCTCCCTGCGGTCGGTTATCTTCGTATCTTATAATGATGTGACCGTAAGTTATTGATTATTAAATATGTTTTTTTGAGTTTTCAACGTAGAGACACATAATTGTGTCTCCCGCGTGCAAATCACACATGCAAATTGAACTTGCAATCGGCCTTGCAAATCCTGAATGTCCTGCGGGAGACGCAATTATGCGTCTCTACAACAGCCCCATTTGCAGTAATGACGGTCTGTTTGTTATTTTTAGATAAGCTTCTTTGATAATAAATACTGTATTATAATTTTGAGTATGGCACTTATCGTTTCTGTGTATATCTTTAGGCGTTTATTTTAGGCAATAACAAATAATAATACATGAAACATTACGGGCTAATAGGTTTTCCGCTTTCGCACTCCTTTTCAAAAAAGTATTTTGCCGAAAAGTTTAAAGCAGAAGGTATTGAAGATGCCGTTTATGATTTATATCCGCTTGAGCATGTTAAAGATCTGCAGGATCTGCTGGATGAAAACCCCAATCTTGTGGGGCTTAATGTTACCATACCGCACAAAGTTTCCATTATACCATACCTTGATTGGGTTGAGCATGATGCCCGCATGGCTGGAGCCGTAAATTGTATCTGTATCAGTAGCGAAAGTCCGCTGCAGGCGGCTTTTACCGGCGAGGTTGGAGTACAAGGTCACGATTTCAGGCTTGAAGGATATAATACAGATTTGTATGGTTTCGAAATGTCGATAAAGCCGCTCATCAATGATACAAATGACGAGGCGCTTGTATTGGGTGATGGCGGCGCAGCAAAAGCAGTAAGATGCGTGTTGGAAAATATGGGCATCACCTATAAAACAGTAACCCGGAAACCCCATCCCGATCATTTGCTATTCAGCGATCTGAAACCACACCACATTAAGCAGCATAAAATCATCATTAATACAACACCTGTAGGTACTTATCCCAATATTGATGAATGCCCGCCGATTCCCTACGAGGCTATTACCGATGAGCATTTATTATACGACCTTATTTACAACCCCGAAGAGACCCTGTTTTTGAAACACGGACGTGAGCAGGGAGCAACCACCAAAAACGGCTACGAAATGTTGGTGTTGCAGGCAGAAAAATCATGGGAAATATGGAATACTCCAGACCTGCGCACATGAGATATACAGGTTTAATAGTTTTAGTGTTGATGTTGTTTGCTGCCTGTGGCGGCAATCATGATTACTCACCCAAGCCGCGTGGATATTTCCGTATAAAGTTCCCTAAAAAAGAATACCAGGATTATACGGCAGGCTGCCCTTACACATTTACTTATCCCAAATATGCATTTATTGAGCCTGATCTGAGCAGAAATGCAAAACCATGCTGGGTAAATATGCAGTTTCCGCAGTTTAATGCAACGCTGCATTTAAGCTACCAGCAGGTTACTTCAAAAAAAGAATTCAATCAGTTAGTGGAGGATGCACGCACCTTTGCTTTTAAGCATACGGTAAAAGCAACCTCAATTGATGAAGGTATAATAGCTTACCCAGGGCGCAAAGTTTATGGTATTTATTACACCATTGATGGTAACGCGGCATCATCTGTGCAGTTTTTCCTTACGGATAGTACAAAAAACTATCTTAGAGGGGCACTTTATTTTAACTCCGAACCGAAATTGGATTCCATTCAGCCTGCCCTTAATTTTGTTAAGAAAGACCTTCAAGTTTTGATCAAAAGTTTTAAATGGAAATAGGCTGAAGGTTAAGTCAACAGTACTAAGTTGTAAGTTATAAGCCGGATTTTTTCTTTTTTTGACTTGGCTAAGAAGCTGTCTAAAAATAAAAAAACAAACCGTCATTGCGAGGTACGAAGCAATCCCCAACTATGCAGATCGGATTTGCACAGCTACTCTGTAAATCGGGGATTGCTTCGTGTCTTATAATAACGTGTTTGCAAGTGGTTGATTGTCAATATATATCTAAAGACACTTCTCGTTGTGAGAGAATGATTGTTAAAAAAGGGCTGTCATGCTGAGCCTGTCGAAGCATAGCGGGTGAAGGCCTCTGCGCGCGACCCTTCGACAGGCTCAGGGTGACAGGCCAACTACTTGCATAAGTAAACACGTCATCACGATTTTTTTCAGGTTCTTACCTGATGGATACTCGCAATGACGGTTTGTTTTTTTATTTTTAGACAACCTCTGAAATTTTCGACTAAAGGCTAACGTCAATTCAAGCTTCTATTTCCCTTGCGCCATCATCCTGATTTTTTCCTTTAAAGCGGTATCCAAAGGATTTATTTCAAGGGCTTTTTTATAATTGGTTATTGCTTTTTCTTTAAACCCTTTTTTTAACCACGCATCGCCAAGATTGGTAAAAGCTTTATAGGACCGGGGGTAATTTACCGTGTTCATCTCAAAAAGACTGATGGCATTATTAATAGTTCCGGCATTTTGCACCAGGTATAATGCCCAGTTGTTAATAGCTGTTTCCCCGGGCAAAATAGTGTATCCATATCGCTGCGATAATTGCTGATAGTGTTTAGCTATAACAGTGCTGTTAACTTGCCTGGCGTCCTGCTCGGGAAGGTCCCATTGTTTGAAAATAAAACGCAGTGCATCATAATACGCGGTTATAGGCTCGGTCATATGTATATCCTCCGGGTAATGAACATATTTATGATCGAGCCCCGTGATCTGCCTTTTTATAAGGAGCGAATCAAATGTAAGCAGGTTGGCATGAAATGCCGATTTATCGGCTACACCCTCGCTGGCATCGCTGTAAAAAAGTATCTTATTAAGGGTTGATCCTTTTTGCAGCTTCTTATCGGCCAACTTCAGCAGATATTCCTTATCCCACCAAAATGACGGGCTTACAGCAATATAAGCGTTAAACATTTCCGGACGGGTTAAAAGGCAATTAATGGCGGTAATTCCACCAAACGAATGGCCTGCGAAAACACTAAACGGCTGGGTTTTATAATTCGATTTTATATAAGGAATAAGTTCATTTTGTATAAATTGAAAAAACTGTTCGTTGCCCCCGCTTGGCTTAAGCCATGATGTTGAACTGGTATCGGGTTTTCCGTAATAATCAGTATTTGAATGGGTAGGTGTAAGGTCGCGGGTGCGGTTTGTGTTAGTTATGCCAACAACAATCATTTCGGGCATCACATTTACATCCGGCCGGCTCAGGTACCTGCAATACTCGGCTACCATGCCAAAATGATTGTCGCCATCCAGTATATACAATACCGGGTAACGTTTGCCTGTGTTTAAAGAATCTTTAGCCGGAGTATAAATATATATCTTCCTTTTTTCATTCAGGACCTTTGAGGTAATAGTTATAATTTCTGCCGGTATTGGTTTAAATTCGGGGTCGCTTTGCGCCAGTGCACGCATTGCAATCATCATCGGCAACAACAAAACGGGGCCAAATATCAGGTAGTATTTAGGTGAGACTTGCATTTAAAGTAATGTTAAATTAAGGAATTATTATGCCTTGGCTTAGTACAACTAAAAGTATATATATGTATTCTAAAAGTAGATATATATTTATTATAAGCGCATTGTTTTCAACCAATTAACAAGCGGGAAATAAAATAAGCATTGGTATCAGATCTCGTAGGCGCTGCGCTAATTCGGCAAAACAATCTTAATTTGAAGTTTAAAGCTTAAAAGCCGCAATTTGTAAAAAATGCAACTTACTGATTGTCAGGCAATATGGTGTTCCATCGCCTGTTTTAGTAAAGCTTAAAGTGTTGATTATCAGCATAAATAGTGTTCCACCCGTTCCAGTGTTCGGGGGCGTTCCGGTGGAACACCTGTTATTTTAATTGCGGTCTATTGAACGTTATAAAAGTATTAATTGCATACCTTAGCTATTTTTACAATAACCATTGCGCTTTACCCATTATGAAATATTTAGCTGTTTTATTACTTACTATATTATCATTAAGCGCCAAGGCGTCTGCGGTTGATTCTCTTATATTATACAAAGCCAACAACCCTCTCATACAATATGTCGGCCGGGTTGATCTCTCAAACCCAATAAGGCCAAGAATGTGGTCGCCTGGAGTGTATATTAAGGTGCGGTTTAAAGGCAGTAAATGCCAGGTACTTATTAACGACCAGGTAATGTATGGTAAAAATCACAACTACCTGGAGATAGCCGTTGATAACGAAAAGCCCTATCGCATCCAAACCACCGGCAAAACCAATGTGATCACCGTAGCTGATGGATTGGCGGATGGCATCCACACCGTATTGATCTGTAAAGACACCGAATCAATGATTGGGTTTATTGATTTTGTTGGCGTCCGCTGCGAAAAGCTGTTGGCACCCCTTCAGGCAAAACATAAGATAGAGTACATCGGCGATTCCATCACCAGCGGCGCTGGCATGGACCAATCGGTAGTGCCATGCGATAAAGGCGAATGGTATGATCAGCACAACGCCTATATGAGCTACGGGCCAACCACCTCACGTAATTTAAATGCCGACTGGCAGCTTACTTCCGTTGCAGGCATTGGCCTTGTACACAGCTGCTGTAATATGAACGTAGTAATGCCACAGGTATTTGATAAGATATACCTGCGTAATGATTCGATAGCCTGGGATTTTAAGCGTTATCAGCCTGATGTGGTTACCATTTGCCTGGGTCAGAACGATGGTGTGCAGGATTCAGCCCTGTATTGTAGTTCTTATCTTAAGTTCATTGGCACAATACGGCAAAAGTACCCCGAGGCCGATATTGTTTGTTTAAGCAGCCCTATGGCCAATGGCGCCCTTACTGATGTTTTGCAGCGTTATATTAAAGCCATAACTGCCTATGCCAACGCCAGGGGAGATAAAAGGGTATATAAATACTTTTTCTTACGCAAGTACAATAATGGCTGCGGGGGGCACCCCGATCTTTATGAACACCAGCTTATTGCCGGAGAGCTCGTCGCTTGCTTAAAAAGGCTGACTGGCTGGCAATAAGTCCCATACCGGGGAAATTTATAAGGGACACACTTTTATTTTACAAACCCATACCCAAATTATCATAAATCACGTTGCTTTGCTATATAATCACATACTCCTATGAGCAGCATTCTACATATTCTTAATGGCGACGCTACCCTGTATGGTTTTAACCAGACCGGGCTTGATGGCGATGTAATGGTATGGCGTGAGGTATTATCCGAAGGCCCATTGCAGGAAAACATTTCCTCGGGAAGCTTTTGGAGTGCCCGTTCCAAATGGATCCATAAAACTTTTAATGAGCCTGTTGACGAGTATCAGCATAAAGTGATTGATGAACTGGGCAAGCTGAATGAACCTTATGAAGAGATTAACCTATGGTTTGAGTTCGACCTGCATTGCCAGGTAAACCTATTGGGCGCAATGCGAATGTTGAACCAGCAAACCAACATGTCGGCCCCGGCGGTTTACCTTATTTGCCCGGCAGATTATCCGGGGGTAGACGATTTCAGGGGCATGGGTGAGTTAACCGGAGATCAGTTGGAAGATCTTTTCGACAGCCGGGAGCAGTTAAACGAATGGGAATTTGAGCTGGCAGCAGAAGCCTGGCCGCTATATGTAAACGGCAATGCTGATGAACTGGAACTATGGCTTAATGAAAACTCCTTTTGGGGAGTATTACACTTGCTTAAGCCCGCCCTGCAGGCCCATTTAAAAAGATTACGAACAAATGCAGAAGGCTTAAATTACATAGAACAAAAGCTGCTGGATATTTATAACAGCGGCATCAAAACAAGAACCGAAATATACCAGGCCTTTTGGTGGACAGAGAAAATATATGGTATGGGCGATCTGGAAATTGATATTTATCTTAACCACCTTAAACAAAAACACCTTATTGAACTATAATAATGATAACCGGCTATATCATCACCAGCGCGAAGAATAACCAGCCAAAGTATAGCTATCAATTGCAGGGGCTATAATAGCACCAACATCAAGGTACCGTGACCGCTATGGTAGGCGATCGTTCACTCTCGTTCTTCAGCCTGTCCAGTGCTGTTACCACATAAAAATATGTTTTACCTTTTTGAACAGTGTTATCCTCGTAGCTAAGGTTAGCATTATAGATGATCTTCAGGATGTTTTTGGGATCGTCGATATTTATTTTCTCATTATCAAAGCGGTAGATAACATAGCCATACACCGCCTCTTCATCTTTTGCAAGTGTAGGTGTAAGCCACTTTACCATTACGCTGTTTTTATTTACCGATGGTCTTGCTGTAACATTTTGCGGGGCATTAGGAGCTATTGAATCCCGCCAAAGCATAACAGGCGGCAATGCCGGGTACCTGTAATAATTATCCCGTAATGAATCGATAATGCCGAGGGGGTTATTGGTAAGCGAGGTGGAACTGAAATAAACACTCCCCTGCACCCTCGGGTTATTTCTGATCATGTTAATCTGGTCGGGTAACTGAGTGGGATCTTTAAAGGCAGCGGTTTTTCGTTCATTAATGCGGTAAGCGGCCTGACCTATATACAAATGCCTGCCATAAGTATTATTGCTCCACCAGTTTAGTAATTTATCAAAGGCGGCGGCCCGGTTGCCTATAGGCCAGTACAGTTGCGGGTTTATATAATCTACCCAGCCTTCTTTAATCCATTCGCGCGAGTCGGCATAATTTTCATAATAGGATGATCCGCCATTGGTTTCAGATCCCTCTTCATCCTGGGCCTTATTAGCCCAGATTCCAAACGGGCTGACCCCGAATTTAATGTTAGGATCATGTGCGTGTACGCTATCGCCAATCATTTTTATCAACAGGTCTACGTTATGGCGCCTCCAGTCTTTTATATTATCGTACCCTTCGCCATATTTGGCATAGGTATCTTCATCGTTTATTTTTTGCCCGGCAATAGGATAGGGATAAAAATAATCATCCATATGTACTCCGTCGATATCATAATTATCCACCACATCCAGTATTACCTGTACAATATAATCGCGTACTTCGGGGAGCCCTGGGTTAAATGTTTTGATACCACCGTAGGTAAAAAACCATTCGGGCTTTATTTTAGTGATATGCTGCGGACTAAGCGCTGCAAAATTTCCGTCAAAAGTTGCTCTATATGGGTTAAACCAGGCGTGTAGCTCCATGCCTCGTTTGTGGGCTTCGGTAATGGCAAATTCAAGCGGATCATAAGCCGGGCTTGGTCCCTGCCCCTGTTTGCCCGTTAAATATTTTGACCATGGCTCGCGGCTTTTTGTGTAAAAGGCATCGGCAGCGGGCCTTACCTGTAGCATAACCGCATTAATACCGGTTTCCTGGTGCGAGTTTAATATATCAATCAATTGCTGTTTCTGCCTGTCGGATGTTAGTTTGGTGCTGGTTGGCCAGTCGATATTTACTACGGTTGCAACCCATACCCCTCTAAATTCGCGCTTGGGTTCTGTTTTAGCTAACACAGGTGAATTTGTCKGTTCAGCTGGTTGTGCCTTAATGCTTATTACAATAAACAAGAGGGCTATCAGCAGTAAAAAATGGCGGTATATATACATTAAAACGTATTAATTAGAAGATACAAAGATATAAAACTCCTATGGTAGGCCTTTTATTATCCTATATAAATTTGCTTTGATATTGCGATTTTGGCATATTGTACTTATTTTTATGCGTCGCCAGCATAATTTAAAAATCTCAATTTTAAAAAAAAATCATATTTTAAATCTTTTTACGTTTAATAGCGTTGTGTAATTAATTTGAAACAACACTTAAAATTGTAATAAAAGCAGGTTATATCAATTTATATGGATATGCTTGTAAACTAAACACCACAGTTAAACAGAAGTTTTTTTAATAGCTTTCTACTTTAAACTGTATTTAAACTTTAAACATTTAATTGCTATGGAAAATCAATCTGGGCAACCACCTAAAAAAAATTCGAACGTAATTTATTTTCTTATTGTGGTGGTATTGGCTTTATTAGGTACCGATGTGTACCTGTACCTCCAAAAAAACAAATCGGATGTACGGATAGTTACCCAACAGGATGAACAAACAAGGTTAAAGGCCGATCTCGACAGCCTTGAGGCCCAGGTTGATCAGGTGAACGCCGGAAAGGCCAAAATGTCGAAAGAGCTAACAGCCAAAAATGATTCGTTAAAGGCGAAGATTCAGGTATTAAGAACCCAGTTGGCCAAAGGTAAACTTACCAAAGCCGAATTGGTAAAAGCAGAGGAAGATGTTAAACAGCTACGGTATTTTGTAACTAAGTATACGGCCGATATTGAAGAGCTGCACAAACAAAACGCCACCTTAACAACCGAACGGGATACCTTAAAAAGCAACCTGGCCAATGTTGCTAAAAAGGCCGATACCCTCCAGAAACAAAACCAGGATCTTGATGCTAAAGTAAAAGTAGCACAAGTTCTCAAGCTGGCTACATCAAATATAGTTGCTTATAAAATTAAAGGCAGCGGTAAAGAGGTTGACGTTACCCGTGCCGGACCAGCTAAAAAAATCAAGATCAATTTTACAGTTGCCAGCAACACATTGGCTGAAAAATCATTGCACGATATATATGTACGTATCATTGACCCAACCGGTAACCTTATTACGGCACCCGATGGAGGAACTTTTACTGCTGATAATTCGGAGCTGCAATACACCTATAAAACATCAATTGACTTTAAGGATGATGGTACTGAATATACCATTGACTGGCTTAACCCTACCCCGCCTTTTGTAAAAGGCACCTATACCGTATTACTTTATGCCGATGGTGGCACTATGGGTAAAACGGGTTTTACACTAAAATAAAAACAACCAATTAAATATCCAAGGCCCTGTTCCGTGATTGGAACGGGGCTTTGTGCCTCATAGCCGCCCCCAATCCACTCCGAAACAGGGGCTCCGGGTGAAATATTAACTTTTCTGTTACAACTTTTTAATATTCTTTAAAAAGTTTAATTTGCATGCTGTTTCCCAATTAAGTATTTCAAAACCAAGTTCATGTATGAAAAAACTATTCCTGTTACTAAGCTGCTGCTGCCTGCATTTTTTATCATTTGGCCAGGCGCCCAATAATGGTCTATCCATTATTCCGGAGCCGGTTAAGGTCACCCGGAAGGTGGGCAAATTTATATTACCCAAAATTGTTATTCTTGAAGCCGGTAATCAGCCCGAATTAGTGCCTGTAATTACATATCTTAAAAAGAAGCTAAACACCGCGGCAGGTGCCGCGGTCGCAGTAAAAAGCATAGCGCCGTCTGCATCCATCAAATTCGTTTTGAACAAGAAAAATGATCCGCTGATCGGGACTGAGGGTTATAACTTATCGGTAACAGCAAAAAAGGTGGTAATAAAAGCCAATGAGGCCGCCGGCATATTTTACGGTTTACAAACCTTTATACAGTTATTACCTAAAGAAATAGAAGGTAAGGAATTTGCAAAGGGCATTAAATGGACAGCTCCTGCCGTTGAGATAACCGATTATCCCAGGTTTGGATGGAGAGGATTAATGTTTGATGTGTCGCGCCATTTTTTTACCAAACCCGAGGTTGAACAATATATAGATGCTATGGTTAAATACAAACTTAACCTGCTGCACCTACATTTAACCGACGACGAAGGATGGCGGGTTGAAATCAAAAGCCTGCCAAAGCTTACCACAGTTGGGGCTTATAATGTTAAAAAAGTTGGGCAGTTTGGTACATTTACCCCACCAACTTTAGATGAGCCGCGCACCTATGGTGGTTTTTATACCCAGGAAGATATTAAGGAACTGGTACAATACGCAAAAGACCGCTTTGTAAATATACTGCCAGAGATTGATGTACCGGGCCATAGTCTTGCCGCTGTAGCCGCTTATCCGGAACTTTCCTGCACTCCGGGTGCCGATAAATATGTAGTAAACTCTGGCGAGCCATTTATGAAGTGGGAAGGCCCGCACAATACTGCCATTGTTGATAATACCCTATGCCCGGCCAATGAAAATGTATATGCATTTTTAGATAAGGTTGTTACCGAAGTTGCCCAGCTTTTCCCTTTCCCATATATTCACATGGGTGGCGATGAGTGCGCCAAAAACTTTTGGGAACAAAGCGATGCCATAAAGGCATTAATGGTTAAAGAAAACCTGAAAACCCAGCAGGAGGTACAAAGCTATTTTGAAAAACGCTTGGAAAAAATTGTAGAATCAAAGGGTAAAAAATTTATGGGCTGGGATGAGATCCTGGAAGGCGGCTTGGGTCCTAATGCTGCTGTGATGAGCTGGAGGGGTATTGCAGGTGGAATTGAAGCTGCAAAAATGGGCCATGATGTAGTGATGAGCCCTACCACGTTTGCATATCTGGATTACATGCAAAGCGATGTAAACGAAACCAAAGTTTACGCCAAACTACGTCTTAATAAAACCTACGAGTTTGAGCCGGTGCCTGATAGCATTGATGCTAAGCTGATAAAAGGCGGCCAGGCTAATTTATGGACCGAGCAGGTTTATAACATCCGCCAGGCCGAATACATGACCTGGCCAAGGGGCATGGCCATTGCCGAATCGGTATGGTCGCCAAGAGAAAAAAAGAACTGGGAATACTTTTTTGGCAAGGTAGAAAAACAGTTTGAACGCTTTGATGAATCTGAAACCAAATATGCGCCGAGTGTATATGATCCATCATTTAGCGCAACTAAAAACCCCGATAACACCCTCAAAATAACGCTTATCAACGAAGCGCCGGGACTGGATACTTATTATAGCTTTGATAACTCTTTGCCCGACAATTTTTATCCTAAATATACAGCTCCTATTGATGCGCCTAAGGATGCAACAATGCTAAAGGTAATTACCTACCGTGGTAAAAAGCCCATCGGCCGTATGGTTACCATGCCATTGGCCGATCTGGCTAAACGGGTTAAATAAAGGAGTAAAGATGTGTAGATAAAGGATCAAGGACTTTTATGATCCTTCTATATTCTAAGCAATTTTAAAACCTATAAAGATTCAAATAAGAAAGCCTCTCGGATATATGAACCGAAGGGCTTTCTTGTTGCATATGCGTCTTCCTTAGTGTAAGCGATTGAAGCATGCGCCCATGAATGGAAAGCGCAGGCCAAATAAAACGCCTATATGATAGAATTTCATCCTTGTTCCTTTATCCTTCCATCCTTGCTCCAAAAGCCCTTGCTCCCAAGAAATTAATGCTTGTTGCCAAAACCAAACTCCTTGTAAGTATCGGGCATGGTACCATTATTGGTAAAGGCGAAAGTGAAGGTAGTACCCCAGCTTTCAAAGTCTGCATTTTTATCTTTAGATGTTTCGATGTGTACCGAGCTTAGCATATAGATCCCTTCACGGCTTAGCTTAAAATAAATAAGCCCGCCTGCATCGGCACTCAGCTTTTGCGGAAATACGTTACCATTAATGGTTTTAACATACAGTATAACCACAGCCTCCTTTAATGGCTTTCCCTGAAAAAGCACCTGGGCTGTTACATCGTCGCCATAGTCGGCTTTGTACGGGTTTTGTTTTATAATTATTTCGTATTCCTCGTTTAATGATTTATCAAAATCCTTATCGCTCGGCTTATCAACTGTTATAAGCGTTTTTAAATAGCGGGTTGTTTTTTCTACAAAATATTGCTGATTATTATTTTTAGCCTCTTCCGCAATTTTATCAAGCCCCTCATTATTCAGGTATTTTAAAAACTTATTCCTTTCAGATTCCACATTTTCACTTTTAACCACCTCTATCATCGCCAAACCCGGACTTTCCAGTTTATAGTTCAAAAAATTAGCCGAAGTGTCTTTGGGAGACTTACTGAGATCGGTTTGCTTCTTTCCTTCGTACAACATAAATTTAGAGATCTTTCCGCTTTCATACTTGTATTCACCCTCCTTTACAAATTCACTGCCGCTTAATAAATGTAGATCGAGTTTATCGCCCTTTTTCATATAAAAGCTGCCGGGTAATAAAAAATAATCCTGAGAAGAAGCCGCAAAACCAATGAGCAACAACACCACTATAAGTAAAAATCCAATTCGTTTCATAAGTTTTTTGTTAGGATTACCAAACATACAAAGTTTAACCCGAAAATATTATTTTTTAGCCTTGTTGAGGGCGTCGCCATTTAAAAACTTCAGTAGTTTTACATTATGATTTTTGACCGTAAAAACCTTGATACTGAAACTTTAGTGTCTTTTTACAAAAAATTGTTGCTTCCGCGCCTGGTTGAGGAGAAAATGCTGATCCTGCTAAGACAAGGGCGCATCGGCAAATGGTTTTCAGGTATTGGCCAGGAAGCCATTGCCGTGGGCAGTACACTGGCCATGCAGGTTGACGAGTATATATTACCCATGCACCGCAACCTGGGCGTTTTTACAACAAGAAACATCCCACTCTCGCGTTTAATGGCACAATGGCAGGGTAAGCCATCGGGCTTTACCAAAGGGCGCGACCGCTCTTTTCACTTTGGCACGCAGGAATATAAAATCATCGGGATGATATCCCATCTTGGCCCGCAACTGGCCCTTGCAGATGGCATTGCGTTGGCTGACATGCTATCCAACCAAAAGAAAACCACCCTGGTATTTACCGGCGAGGGTGCTACCAGCGAAGGAGATTTTCATGAGGCCCTTAATATTGCTGCCGTTTGGAATTTACCCGTTATTTTCCTGGTAGAGAATAATGGTTACGCCCTATCCACCCCTACTAACGAACAATACCATTGCAGCCAGCTGGTTGATAAGGCCAAGGGTTACGGCGTGGAAGGCCGCCGCATTGATGGCAACAACATTTTAGAGGTTTACCATACCATAGCTGATATCAAAAACAGTATCCAGGAAAGCCCACGCCCGGTTTTGTTAGAATGCATGACCTTCAGGATGCGCGGGCACGAGGAAGCATCGGGCACCAAATATGTTCCGCAAAATTTGTTTGAGTGGTGGGGGGCTAAAGACCCGCTGGCTAATTTTGAGAAATACCTATTGAATGAGCGAGTGCTACTCCCCGAATGGATCCCGCTGATCAAAAAGGAGTTTACCACGCTTATCGAGTCGGAGTTTGAAAAGGTTTATAACGAGGCCGATATTGTTCCGGATATTGAAACAGAGGTAGCTGATATGTATCGGCCTTACCATTTCCCGGCCAATCAGCCATCGGCTACGCCAGCAACCGGCAAACGTTATATTGATGCCATAAGTGATGGCTTAAGGCAAGGCATGCGCAAACATGCCAACCTGGTGATCATGGGACAGGACATTGCAGAGTATGGCGGAGCCTTTAAAATAACCCAGGGCTTTATGGAAGAATTTGGCAAAGGCAGGGTACGTAATACCCCTATTTGCGAATCGGGTATTGTTGGTGCAGGTATGGGCCTGGCGCTCAACGGTTATAAAGCCATTGTTGAAATGCAGTTTGCCGATTTTGTAACCTGCGGCTTTAACCAGATCATTAACAACCTGGCCAAAACCCATTACCGCTGGGCACAGGCCGTGGATGTGGTAATACGCATGCCTACAGGTGCCGGCACGGGGGCAGGACCGTTTCACTCACAAAGCAACGAGGCCTGGTTCACCAAAACACCGGGATTGAAGGTTGTTTACCCCGCCTTCCCGGCAGATGCCAAAGGGCTCCTGCTGGCCGCTATTGACGATCCTAACCCGGTGATCTATTTTGAGCACAAATACCTGTACCGCAGCATCAGCGGTGAAGTACCGGATAATGATGTACTAATAGAAATAGGCAAAGCCAATATTGTACAGCAAGGCGAAAAAGCCACTATTGTTACTTTTGGTTTAGGTGTACACTGGGCGTTGGACTATACCGCTAAACATCCGGACCAATCTTTAGAGATCATCGACCTGCGCAGCCTGCAGCCATGGGATAAAGAAGCCGTTGAACAAAGCGTAAAGAAAACCGGGCGTGCACTGGTATTGCATGAGGATACCCTCACCAGCGGCTTCGGTGCCGAAATAGCTGCCCATGTAGCCGAGCACTGTTTTAAATACCTTGACGCGCCTGTAATGCGCTGTGGCAGCCTTGATACCGCTATACCAATGAACAAAGCATTGGAAGACCAGTTTTTGGCGAAAACGAGGTTAGGGGAAACGGTGGACAAGCTGCTCAATTATTAATTGAATTAATACGGTATGGTGTTCCACCGGAACGCCCCCGAACACCGGAACGGGTGGAACACCTTTTTGTCTGTAGGTCAATAAGTTAACATATCGCCAAAACAAGGGATGGAACACCTTTGTGGCTGTAGACCAATGCGTTAAGTTTTTTGCAAAATTGAAAATATTTGCCCGGATACAGAAAATACTGTCTCGTCCTGAAAAAGCTTGCTCTTTTGGTGATTAATCCTATGCTGGGTTTACACACCTGTTTGGGGCGGGCTCCATAAACAAAACAGGCTGCCTCAAATTTGAAGCAGCCTGTTCATTATGTATTTAAACGGAATTTATTGTTGCTGATCTGGTTCATCAGATGGTGTACCTACAACTTTATAAATAGTATCGCCGTTGTTGTTTTTGCTTTCCTGGTAATAAAAACCATCAGGAGAAACATATAATTTTTCGCCATTGATCTTTATTTTCCGGCAATCATCAGGTAACTGGGTAACAATATCACMTATTTGGGGGCCTTGCTGATAGTCGCCATTGCCGCTGTTATCGGTATTTAACTCGCCATCTTTACCTGCTATTACATAAACCTGTGTGCCATCATCTTTGGTATATGGTTGATAGTACACACCATTTAACTCATAGTACTGCTCGCCATTAATGGTGATTGATTTGGCATCTGTTGGTAAGGTTTTAACCTCGGCACCTATAGGTGGTTCAACAACAGTGTACTGATCATTATATTGACGGTAGTATAAACCATCACTATAGTAGTACTGGTAATCGCCATACCAAAATGGATAATATCCGTAAGGTAAAAATCCTATGCTGAAACCAATACGTGGGTAGTAATATGAACTGTAGTAGTTATGGTATGGATAATAATAGTGACTTCCAAAATATCCGCCACGGCCACCGTAACGATAAGAACCGCGGTTATAAACCCTGGTACCGTATCCGTTAGCGTTGTTGTAGTAAGAGCCACGGCCGCCATTATAAGCACGCCTGTCAACACTGTTATAGCTACGGGTGCCACCAGTATAAACACGTTGTCCGTTTGCGTTTACGCCGCTACGCTGAGGGGCTACAGCTACGTTATTTGACCTTGTGCCCATGCCGTAATTGCCACGCTGAGGCGCTACATTTACGTTGCCACGGTTTACATTGCCACGGTTTACATCGCCACTGCCGCTAAAGCCACGTGATGGGGGGGCCACTGCAGTACGCTGACCGCCGCCGCCACCATTAAATGAAGGGCGGGCAACACCAACGTTGCCACCACCAGAAGGACGGGAAACGCCAACACTACCGCCGCCGCCACCAGATCTTGAGCCGCCACCACTGCTGCTTCCGCCGCCACCGCCGCTGCTTCCGCCGCCGCCCCTGCGCTGTGCATCTGCTGTAAAAGCTAAAGGCAAGCTCAACAAGCCTGCTAAAGCGAATGAAAATAAATTTTTATATGTCCTTTTCATGATTGAAAGTTTTTTACTGTTCAGCAGGTATTTTGCTGAGTATATATTTATAGACCAAAAAATGTTTAAACGGTTTAATTTATATTTATAATTATTTAGAAATATTACAAAAAGTACACCAATATAAAATTTACCTCAACAACAACCCTCAAATTACCTTTTTATTGCAATACACTAACTAATTTAATGCCTCGGCAATAAGCAAAAAAGGTTCTTCAAACTGCAGGCTGAAAAAACCGTCGGCGGTAGTTTTGTAAAGCCCTCGCCCGTTATCTTGCAAGCCTTTGTATTGCAATGCGTTAGGCGTCGTCAACAACTCAATTTGCTCACCGGCCGGTTTCCACTTGCTGAAACCCGATGTAACTGGATAAATTTTTTGCTGCGCGTTAAAAATAACCAGGTTAATTTTATCAGCGTAGGGCAAAAAATCCGCTAATGCCAACTCGTCAGTAATAATGTTTACCGCCGGGTAATTATTAGCAGTAAGAAACTTTAAAGCCGCTACCGCCAGGCTGTTGTTCCCTGCAGGGATCAGTTTAATATCCGACTGCGGGATCACTTCATCACCATAGCTAATTATCCAATCTACCTTAATCCCAAAACTGTTTAACTTTTCGGCAGTATCGGGTGTAGTAATCACCGTTGGGCTCCACTCCAATAATTGCCCCAGCAACTCCTCCTCAAAATTATCTATACCCAGCACCAGCAATGCAGGCTCCTGTTTTTCGCGAACAATATGATGGGATGACATTGGATAAAGTTAGCGGGAATAAATGAATATTGGATGAAAAGGAGAGGTAGGAAAATGTTAAATTATCATATTTAACATTTCGGGTTAAAGTATTACGGTGTAATAAGAGCGCTTAAAATTGCTTTGTCAGAAGAAGCTATACAGGTTTTGCGGGTAAATCCTGCTTAAGTTAAATTGTTTTTGTAGTGTTTCCTGCAGGGTTGTACCCGAATTGCTATTTAAAGGCAAATGAAAAATGCGACAGGTTCTCAAAACCTACTTCGAAATAAACATCAGATGGCTTTCTTTTTTGTTCAAATATTTGGTATATCGTGCTTTTATAGTTCTTACATTACAAAACCTGAACTCTTTTATAGATGACTTGCATTGTGCAGCGGGTTTAGAGGAATAATTGTAAAATATTTCGATTGTTTTATTAGCCATTGTAAGAATTGCTATTAGGCTTCTTTGCCAAGTTCTTGCTCATAGAAATCAAGAATATTCTTCAAGATATTGTCGAAGTTACTTTCGCTATAGAACCTCGTCGACATGTCAATGACTTCGGCTATTGAACTTCCTGCTTCTACTTGCCAAGCGTTCCGTCCATCAAATTTTTTGCCGTCAATTTTTTCGATTGRTAATGGTGAGCCGAAATATCCTTTTAGTTCTTTAACAAAGTCAGCGATGAAATATTGGTTGGGTGTAGGCCAATCATTCATTGCACTTAAAAAAAGCACAGCAATGTCCTTTAATTTATGATCTGCCAGATCAAGATCAACCAAATCTTCAAGTACTGAATACGTTTCAATCTTGTTATTAATCTTATTGCTCATATAGTTGGCCGTAATAACTTCGTATAATTATTCGATTAATCTAATCTGAACCTCTTCTTTATCCTATAACTAAGTTAACAAAAAAGCCCTCAGATTTTCATCCAAAGGCTTTCAATTTTATTCCCATGCTTCGCATACAGTGGATCATTTTGTGGTCCCTAGACTACAAAACTCGAACTCTTTTATGTAATTTGTATTGTGCAGCAGGTTTGGAGGATAATTTCTAATTCAAGCAATATATTTATTGAGATTCTTTGTTATATGTTTCCTTCCACAAAAGAAAAAGAGCCATAAACAAAATGGTAATGGAAAGTGCGCCCATGTTAACGGCCCGATACTTCTTCACAACTATTTTATTTGCCCTCCCTGATCTGTTGAAAATCTTCTTTTTTCGTAAAATATGCCAGCCCTAAAATTAGGGCTATTGTAGTGGCAAAATTAATTTTCTGCATTATTGGTAAATACTTAAAACTATCAGAGCCATAAAGGTATAGTGTATAATAAAACACAAGGAGACAAACAATACATAGCCATTTAAATAAATGCAGCCTTGACTTTAAAACAAAAACAGTGATATAAAACATCCCTATAAGAAACATTGTACTAGCTATTGTAATCATGATATCGTGCAATGGGGTTGCTATTAAAAAAGTAAAAAACATACCACCGGCCCCTACATATTTTATTATTTTGGAGGCGCCCTTTGCCGGTATTTTCTTTGAAAATTCAACGAAGAATATAGCAAAGCTAGCCGAAAAGAAAATCATTCCTCCTATAGCCCAAAAACGAGCTGGATTGTCTGATCCATTAACAGCATTTTTACCGAAAAGATTACTTATATAATTATTTTTCCAGTCATACCCAACGGAGTTTTTGTCAACTTGCGACCCACCGGGATAGTACCATGTCGCTATAAATAGCAACAATATCGAAATAATTATTCCCAATAGAATTGAATGTTTTTTTAGCATACAATATTGATTTAGAAATATTAAACTCTTGTGCAAAAGTATTTCAATATCGCATTAAGATTTATGATTTACAACGGACAAATTACCGAACTGCTCTTTAAGAAAAAAGCCTTCAGTTTTTCATCTAAAGGCTTTTAAATAATTTTCCCATGCCGTTCCCATGGATGGGTATAAATGTAGTCCTTAGACTACAAAATCCCGAATTCTGTTTATGGCTGATTTGTATTGTACGGTGTTTTGAGGAAAACTAAAAATGTTTTAATTACCTATTATTCCACTCATATTCCAGGGAATATATTTTAGGAAATTGGCTGCTATAAATTATTTTTATCGTATCACCAATGGGGCGTATGTTTTTAATGTCATCGTGATATGCCGTTTCATACACGTGTTTATTGGCCTCATACTTACATTTTATCATCCAATGCCATGAGCCTTCCCTTTTGCTTTTGGAATGTTTTCTATCAACTACAATAGAATTGGCCCATACCCCATTCTTATTTAGTTCCAACTTCTCCCGATGTCCCTGAAAAAGACCGAATGTTGGCCCAACAATTAGTACAGATAAAAAAGCAAAAGCGGTACTTGGTTTTACCAGCTTTGTAAACGAGATTAAGGTGGTAAAAACTAATAACGGAACGATAAAACATATAAATAAGAAAATTATCCAACCAATTATTAAATGATCGGGATACATAATTGCCCGGGGAACAAAGTACACAAATAACAAGGTAATTATTAGCAAACCCAAAGAAAGCCATTTGAGGTTTGCGATTAAAAGGGGTTGCGACTTTTTATTCTGCACGAATTAAATGTAGATAATTTTCAATATCCTTCAATGCCCTTGGACTTCTCACTAAAGACTTTTTATCATCAACTTATCTAATATTAATTTCTCCTGTCGGGCATAGGGAAGCTCATTTTTTTAACACGAAGAAAAAAAATACAAAAATCGATTTGATGAGTACTTAGAAGTTCCCCCTAAAACAACCCTTCAATAATATCAGCTGCCGAAAGTCCTTCCGCCTCGGCGTGGTAGCTGCGTACAATACGGTGGGTTAAAATAGGTTTGGCAACGGCCTGCACATCTTCAATATCGGGAGAGTATTTTCCGTTGATAACGGCATGGCATTTAGCCCCCAAAACCAAAAACTGTGATGCCCGCGGACCGGCACCCCAGGTAAGTAAGCGGTTTATCTGTGGCGCGGCAAACGCGGTGTTGGGGCGGGTTTTTGACACCAGCTTTACGGCATATTCCATCACATGATCGGTAACCGGGATGTTGCGCACCAATTGCTGAAAGTAAGTGATCTGCTCGGCATTCAATATCTTTTTAACATCTACCTTTAAAGTGCTTGTGGTGTTTTTAACAACCTGCAGCTCCTCTTTAAACGATGGATAATCTAATGCAACGTTGAACATAAACCTGTCCAGCTGGGCCTCGGGCAGGGGATAAGTGCCTTCCTGCTCAATGGGGTTTTGCGTGGCCAATACAAAAAATGGTTTGGCAAGCTTGTGTGTAACCCCGGCGGCGGTAACCGCTTTTTCCTGCATGGCTTCCAGTAAGGCAGCCTGGGTTTTTGGCGGGGTACGGTTTATTTCATCGGCAAGGATGATATTGCTGAAAACAGGACCGGGTATAAATTTAAAATTACGGTCTTCGCCTAAAATCTCGGAACCTATGATGTCTGATGGCATCAGGTCGGGAGTAAACTGGATGCGTTTAAAATCGAGGTCGAGCACCTGCGATACGGTTTGCACCAGCAGGGTTTTGGCAAGGCCCGGTACACCTACCAGTAAACAATGTCCATTGCTGAAGATAGATATCAGCACAAATTTTACCACCTCATCCTGCCCAATGATAACTTTCCCTATTTCGGACCTTATTTGCTGGTAAGCCAGTTTTAAAGCATCGGCAGCTTCAACATCAGAGCGGTGTGGCATAAATTGGTTGTTATTTAGCTTGAGCGGTTGCGGTTGGAGCGGCTATCCATTTTTTCAGGATATCGCAGGTTTGGTATTCCCTGTCAATTTTGATAAAAGTTTCCTTGCGGCGTTTATCAAACCACTTGTTTACGGTTTTGCTGTTTTTGTCTTCAAAAGCAAACTCCTTTAGTTTAGGAAAATCCTGTGCCAGGTTTGCCTTGTGAGCATCGGTAGCCGATTTTAAGTATAAAATTTTGTAACTCTTTTTACCATCGGCGCCGGTAAACAAATCGGGCTTTGAAATGCTGCCAACCTTCATGGTATCAACAATAAGCGCAACTTTGGGGTCAAGCTTATCAGTAGGTATAAAGGTTGATCGGGTTTGTACATTTTCGGCATTCAGCATCATGCCACCGTTAAATTTGGTTTCCTTATCGTCTGAGTAATAAGCGGCTGCTGATGAAAAGTCAATTGTTTTTTTGTTTGCCTGCATCAGGGTATAAATACTATCGGCTTTTGTTTTAGCCCTATCCAAACTGGCCTGGGTTATGGCAGGTGTAATTAATATATGCCTTACGTGTACCTGCTCGCCGCGGCGTTCAATAACCTGTAAAAAGTGAAAGCCGAAATCCGTTTCAAATACCGGCGATATTTGCCCGGCTTTAAGTTTAAATGCATTTGCTGTAAATTCTTTTACAAATGTGGTACGATCTGCAAACCCAAGATCGCCGCCTTCAACAGCCGATGCCGGATCCTGTGAGTAAAGCCTTGCCAGGGTTCCAAAGTCTTCACCTTTTTTAACCCTTGCCAGCAATTCTTCTGCCTTTTCCTTATATAGTTCCTTCTCTTCCTTACTCAATTTAGGCTGAAAAACTATCTCGCCAATCTCTACCTCTTTATTAAAGGATGGCAAACTGTCTTTTGGAATGGTATTAAAATAATCTTTTACATCTTGCGGAGTTACATTCAGCTTTTCGGTTATTTTAGCCTGCATTTTTTGGGCAATCATTTGCTCTTTCATGTCGGGCCTTATTTCATCCTTGTATTGGATAATCGAGCGGCCTAAAAAGCCTTCCAGTTTATCCTGGCCTCCGGCCCTTTGCATCATTTCGCGCATGCGGCGGTCAACGCTGGCATCAATATCATCGTCTTTTACGTCGATACTATCAATAACTGCCTGCTGAGCCAGTAATTTTTGAGTTAGTAATGATTGCAGAATCCGGCATTTCATATCCGGGTTTGGCTGCATGCCCTGTATAAGATACTGGGCGTATTGTTGTTCAATATCAGATAGTAGTATGGGGCTGTTACCAACAACGGCGGCAATTTTATCCAGTGTTTTGCCAGGTGTTCTTGCAGTAATTGTATCGGCTTTGGCCGCTGTAGCCGAATCGGCTTTTACCTGTGCCCTGGTAACTGATATAATGGATATAAAACTTAAAACTAATAACCCTAACTTTCTCATGTAATGCTTATGTACTAAATAAAACGGAAATAACGTATCCGTTAAAACTTCAAATTTCGGTAAAATTTATTAATTATAGCTGTACAATTAATTTCAATAAACACAGTTGGCTATAATTGTGCTAATATGGTTATAATGCTTGAAACCGTTTAACTACTTTTGGTTAAAATTTGTTAAAGTGAAAGTTGAAAACCCGGTTGCCCTACGCTTTATTTTGCAGGATGAGCTTTATTTGCTGAATGCCGATAAGTCCCTATATAAAAACACGGCCATGGATACACCAGTAGCCGATGAAGCCGCACCAATAGCTAAACAGCCAGAACCTGTAATTACAGCAACACAACCCGAAATAAAAACGCAGTTGCTGAGCTTTAATTATCTGGGTAAAAATTTAAAGAACTTTTTGGTGCTGGTACATTATCCCGACCTGGATTTTATTGACGATACACATTTAACCGCGTTAACCAATATTATTAAGCGCAAAGAATTAAGTGTGGATGATTTGGCTATAGTTAACCTGGCTAAGCAGGGTAACACCCATTATGATGATCTGTTGAAGTTTTTTAAACCCGCGAAGCTGCTGATATTGGGTAAAAATGCATTGCCCCAGGGCATTCCGGCGCTGGTGTTAAATACTCCTAAAGCTTTTGGGGGCTTCACAGGGCTATATAGCTTTAGCTTTGGCGAGATGATGGACAGTGTTGATAATAAAAAAGCCTTCTGGGAGCAGATGAAAACACTTTAATTTGAAAATCAGGGAATTTGAAAATTTGAAGATGGAGTTTGCACAAGAAGCCTGGGTTTCATTTTCAAGTTCGCAAATCAATGTCCTTTATCCTTTGTCCGAAAGTCCTTTGTCTTTTATCCTTTATCAATAAGTCTAAAAAAATGCATCAATTAGTTTTCGCAACAAATAATCGCCATAAACTTGAAGAGGTTGAAAACAAGCTTCAAAAAAAAATCAAACTGCTAACCCTTAATGATATCGGCTGTTATGATGATATTGAAGAAACCGGTACCTCCTTTAAACAAAACGCTTCAATAAAAAGCAGGTACATTTATCAAAAATATAATCTTAATTGCTTTGGAGACGACAGCGGCCTGGAGATAGACGCGCTTAATGGCGACCCGGGAGTTTATTCGGCACGTTATGCAGGCGAGCATGGTAACCATGCGGCTAATATTAAAAAGGTATTGGATAATTTACAAGACGAAACCAAGCGCAAGGCCCGTTTCCGTACAGTAATATCATTGATATGGAATGGGGAAGAGCATTTTTTTGATGGTACTGTTGAAGGCACTATTCGCACTGCGCCCAGCGGCACAGATGGTTTTGGATACGACCCCATATTTGAGCCCGATGGATACGATGTAACCTTTGCCGAAATGAGCATGGATGAGAAAAATAAAATCAGTCACCGGGCTAAAGCAATGGAACAATTGATTGATTTTTTAATCAATGAGAAAAATATTAAACAGTGATTAATTTGATGTAACCTTTATGCTATTTATCCGTAAATAGGGCTATATAGATTACCTCATGGAATTAATAGCTCAAATTAAACACAAGTTGCTTTCAACAGATACAGATCGTTGCTTTGCTAAAAGCCTGAAGAAAGTAAAAGAGGCTGATGAGGTGAGCGCTTCAATTACCGAACGTTTACTGGAGATTCAAAAGACATTTAAATCAAAAAGTATTGAGTTAAGTTGAGCTTTTGGCAGGATTTATGCTTATATGCATTTAAATAAAACACTGTCATGAAAAATTTTCTTAAAACCCCGATAGCTATCCTATCCCTTATTTTTGTACTCTCTGCCTGTTCGTCTACAAAAAATGTAACTACAACCAATGTATCCCGCGGCAAATTTGTGGGCACCTGGACACTTAACAATGTAAGTTACGATGGGCTGGTTCAAAATGCTGTTCAAAACGTGTTTGACCAGGCCGCCCCAGAAGCATTTGTTGGTAGTACCTGGAAACTAACCAATAGCGGTAACGGTATCTACACCCTTGCAAATGGTACGGCCCAAACCATATTTTGGTCGGTTTTTAACGGAGGAACAACCGGCACGCAATTCCAGTTCAAAAAGATATTTGAAGGAGATAAAGCCAAAAATGTAGCAGAAGGCTATCGTTTGGATATTGTAAGTAACAATGGCGCGGCCATGACACTTAAATCTCCGGTTACCGTTGGTGGCGGAACGGGATATATTATTTATTCGTTTACTAAAAATCCGTGATTTTTAGGTTAAAGGTAAAAGGCGAAAGGTAAAAGGTTCTCTTTTTAGGTCAAAGGAAAAAGGGCAAAGGCGAAAGGTGATCTGATTCACTTTTTACCTTTGCCCTTTTACTTTTATATTGAGCAATTTGTGGCTGTGTCTTTTATCCTTTTTCCATCAATCCTTCATCCACAAAACCTTTCGCCTTTTACCTTTCGCCTTATTCAACCGGTGTGAATTTCAGGCATACCGGGTTCCCAACGTCTATTTTGATGCCTGTTTGTCGTAGTTTACCAGTAGTTTGGTCTATTTTAAATACAAACATGCTATCGCTGCCCTGGTTGGCTACTACCAAATAATTACCTGTTGGATCGATAGCGAAATCGCGCGGGTTTTTACCAAAGGTTGACTGGCGCGATACAAAAGTAAGCTCGCCTGTTTCCTGGTTTACGGCGTAACAGACGATCTCGTTGGTTTCTAAACGGTTTGAGGCATAAAGAAAACGGCCGTCGGGCGATATATGGATGGCTGCAGCCCCTGTTTTGCCTGTAAAGCCATCAGGCAATAGGGTTATTGCTTGTTTTTGTTTGAACTTGCCATTATCGTAATCAAACACAATAATATTTGAAGCCATTTCTGTTAGCAGGTAAACATGTTTTTTATCAAGCGAATATTCCAGGTGGCGTGGGCCGCTGCCGGGTGTAACGCTTACAAACGGGGGATTGGCCCCTGTTAAAGGTGAGCTTTTACCCGAACGGAAACGGTAAATATTTATCTTGTCGGTGCCCAGGTCATTATAAAACAGGTACTTTTCATCGGGCGATAATATGCTCATATGCGCGTGCGGGCCTTCCTGGCGTTCCTTGTTTGGTCCCTGGCCTTCATTACGCACAGTTTCAATGCCATTAGCTAATGAACCGTCCTTATTAATGGGCAGTACAGCAACCTGGCCGCTGGAATAGTTGGCAACAAATGCATTTTTTTGCGCCTTATCAACAGCAATATAACATGGGTTGGCGCCTAATGACGATTGCTTGTTGATAAATTCCATTCTGCCGCTTTTAGCATCAAATGAAAATGAGCTCACCTCACCTTTGGTCGACTCATTTACCGCGTAAATAAATTTATTGTTTTTGCTTACTGCTAAGTACGATGGATTATCTACACCATCTATCTGGCTTAAATAAGCCAGCTTGCCGCTTTGCGTATAAAAACGGTAAACCAAAATTCCTTTACTTGAACCTGTGGTATAAGTACCCACAACAAGATTGAACATTTTGGGGACGAGTTTTTTATCCTGGGCGTAATTAAGCAAAGGCGATAGCATCGCTATGATCAAAAGGGCTTTTTTCATGTTGGTATGAATTGATTAAGTGATGCAAGTTAATAAAATAGACAAAAAAAATGCCCCGTTGTTTAACGAGGCATTCTTATTATTTTATCAGGTGTTTTAACTGGATGATCTCACTTTCTTCCAGGTGGCGATAACGCCCCCGGGGAAGATCTTTCTTGGTGAGGTTGGCATAAACCACCCTGTCCAATTTTATAACCTCGTAACCCAGGCTTTCAAATATGCGGCGCACCACGCGGTTTTTACCACTATGGATCTGGATACCGACTTCTCTTTTTGAAGCGCCTGCAACATATGATACCGAATCTGGTTTTATTAAGCCATCTTCGAGTTCAATACCGAATTGAATTTTATTCAGATCGCCCTGCGATAAGCTTTTGCTCAGCTCAACCTGGTATAGTTTGCTGATGTTGCTGCGTGGGTGCGATAATTTATCGGCCAGCTCGCCATCATTGGTCATTAACAGTAAACCAGTAGTGTTCCTGTCTAAACGGCCAATAGGGTAAATACGCTCTTTGGTTGCTTTTTCAACCAGGTGCATTACCGTGCGGCGTTCCTGCGGATCTTCTGTTGTGGTTATATAATCCTTTGGTTTATTTAATAATACGTAAACCATTTTCTCGCGGCGCAGGGTTTCGCCATTGTATTTGATCTCATCTCTTGCCGGATCAATTTTAGCACCCAGCTCGTCAACCACTACACCGTTTACCGATACCACACCGGCAATAATCAGCTCATCGGCCTTACGGCGCGAGCAAATGCCTGCGTTTGAAATATAACGGTTAAGGCGGATTAGTCCATCGTCCTTGGTTTTGCTTTCGGCGGGTTTTTTACGGCCGCGCATAGTTTTGGCCGGTGCGTCAAGGTCTTTGGTTATTTTATCATATACCGGCTTGCGTTGCGGCCTGTCGGCATTATAAGCCGGTTTGTCTTTTGAGAAGCTGCCTTCGCGTTTTTTAAATCCGCCTTCGGCAGGCCTGTCGCCAAATTTTCTGTCTGTTGATCTTTCTGTACCCGCACCAAATTTACGTTCGCCACCTTTATCGGCACCGAAGCTTCTTTTGGGCTTGTCGCCAAAATCTGCATTAGATGAACGTGTGCGTGGAGAAGAGTATGGCTTTTTTTCGCCGGCAGAACTGCCGCCAAAGTTTCTCTTAGGCCTTTCTTCGCCTTCGCCGGATGATGGCCGGCCTGAGTAAGGTTTTCTTTCACCGCCACCTGAACCTGCACCAAAGCTTCTTGGCGGTCTGTCGCTGTCACTGGAGGTCGGCCTGCCAGAGTATGGCTTGGCGCGTGGCGAAAAGCTTTTTTTATCGCCAGACGAAGCTCCGTCTCTGAAATTGCTTTTTGGTTTATCGCTATCGCCGGATGTTGGGCGACCAGAATATGGTCTTGATCTTGTAAATGATTTTTTATCGCCTGATGACGCGCCGTCCCTAAAATTGCTTTTGGGCTTATCGTCACTAAATCTGTTGCTTTGGAATGATTTATCCGGTCTGGATAGTTTCTTTTTCTCCCCGTCCGGAGAGGCTTTGCCTTTTGCGGTTGCCGGTCTTTTAGGCTTATCGTCGCCTCTTGAGCTTCTGCCTGTTGATTTTCCCGGCTTGTCGTCGCGACTACCTGTTGGTCTCTTAAATACCATATTTTTTTGTTTAGCGCTTTCGCAGCGTGAGGGTCAAAGTTACGGTTTTTTGGCAAAAAGCAATCAAAAAATTCAAAAAAATAATGCGGTTCAAAAACACGGTTTAAACTGTTTTAAACCGTGTTTTTGAACCGAAAACCAGCGCTAAAAAAATTAGTAAAAAGCTAAGTATTTGATTATGTGATTTGTATGACCTACCTTTGCAGCACATTTTACCTAATGTATAGTTAATGATAAAAAAAGAAATGATTAAAAAACACTTACTTACGTGCTCCGTAACGCTGGTGCTGGTTCTCATTTCCAAGCTTAATATTTTCAGTACAACTATTACTGAAACGGTTGCAAAACC
Organism: Mucilaginibacter sp. P5_A6; assembly: GCF_056400585.1. Lineage (NCBI taxonomy): Bacteria > Pseudomonadati > Bacteroidota > Sphingobacteriia > Sphingobacteriales > Sphingobacteriaceae > Mucilaginibacter > Mucilaginibacter sp. P5_A6. The sequence continues at coordinate 106,755 of NZ_JBFUKZ010000023.1, forward strand.
AGCCAAATTAAGCCATCGAACCTCGGAATTTATTTTTATTAAAAGCACCGCTGCTGCTTATAATTTTGCAGACGAAGCTTTACCTGTTAATGATGCCAGGGTTACATTTAAACTCAACAAATCGCTCAGACAACATGCTTTTAAGAACGTGCAATCAACCTTGCTACACCGTAAGGCCGAAGTACTGTTCCCTATTATTGAGCCAATATTGAAGTTTTATGGTATCCCTGATGATTTTAAATACATCCCGCTTGTCGAGTCGGGCCTTAAATCGGGCACTTCTCCAAAAGGGGCATCGGGTTTATGGCAATTTATGGCCGGTACCGCGCGTACCTATGGGCTAAAGGTGGGTCATGGGGTTGATGAACGGCAAAACGTTCGTAAATCAACTATCGCGGCCTGCAAGTATATCAAGGAACTATACGGTGAATTTAATAGCTGGACGCTGGCTGCCGCCGCTTATAACAATGGATCTATTAAATTAGCTAAAGCCATTAATAAGCAAAACGAAGATAATTATTTCCGCATGAGCCTGAACCGTGAAACCGGTTCATATGTTTACAAGCTTATTGCCATGAAAGCAATTATTGAGCAGCCTAAAAAGTTTGGGTATAAAAACTACATTAATATTACCCAGCCAACGCAACTGCTGGCATTTAATTAATATTGACTTGTAAATGTCATAATTAGTTAAAGATTACATACGGAGCACTTTAAGACCGATCTTCCCAGCTGGAAGGTCGGTCTTTTTTTGTGGAAATTTAACTATAGGGTTATCTTTTTAAAGTAGAGCCTGTTATGGTCAACGGTGCCCGTACCCGCAAGTATTTTTGCCATAAAGCCACTTGCCCCGTTATCGGTTACACCAAAATCATCGTCATTTGATATCACCAGGATGTTGCCGGGTAATAAAGCTATACCTTCACATTTATCATGCGGGTAAACGGTTGAGAGATCTTTTAAAAGATCAAGTACAACTGTTTTTTTAACCGGCGTAATTCCGGCCGTAGTTAAACCGGCAATGTCTTTTAACTCTTCAACGGTTTTCCCACTGTACAGCTTGCCTGTTTCGCCGTTTGCAGCATCAGAAACATCGGTGGCGTTTGCCAGGTCAACTTTAAATATCTTTTTAAAAGTTGAGGGGTTGGTTGGTGCACCGCCATAATTACCATCGCGTTCAATGGTTAAAAATGTGGTGGCATTTACAGCCAGTATTTCGCTGCAGCCGGTAAGTGATGCATTTTCCATTAAATAGATGTACTGTTTTGTTGCACCGGTAGCAATATCAAAAGTTAAAATGCGTAATACCAATGAATTGCTTACGGCGGCCTTTGTTGGGTTATACATTGGCGATTGTATAATGCCTACCAGTGTTTTACCATCTGGTGTAATCGTAAGGCCCTCCATGCCGCGATTGGCTTTGCGTTTGGCAAATACAAGCGGTATTTTACGCCCGCCCGTACCCGTACCGAATGGGTTTATGCGTTCAATTGTTCGCCCGGTTGCATCAAAATGTACAATGTGGGGCCCATATTCATCGCTTATCCAGAATGAACCGTCAGATGCCAAAGCAATTCCTTCGGAGTCAATGCCATCTGCGCTTGGGCTAAGCTGCGTGCCGGAAAGATCATATGGAACCTCGCCGGTGGCGCCCATTCCAACCGGATTTGGGAGGCCGTTAAGTTTAGCCCCGGCCGCATTTTTTAATTCGATAGTTTGTTCCAATACCAGCTTATTATCCTTTAATCTGAATTTGCCTATTTGAGGATCAAAATCGGGTTTACCAATAATGATAGAATTGGCAATTGTACCGGCAACGTTTGGCCCGCGGTCGGTAAGTAAATAAAATACCGATGGGTCTTTTGGGTCGGCAGCAACAGCGGAGCCAAAACCGCCGTTATAAACTTTCACACCGGTAGCAGTCGTCATCAGCAATGCTGGGTTTGTGGCTTCGGCCATGTCAGGGTAGGTGATGGCAGTTGTTGATTGGGGATGGTCTTTTTTACATGCCTGGAAGCCTAATGCGGCAGCCATACAAACAAAGGGGAGTAATTTTCTCATCAGATAAAAGGTTAGTTAAAAAAAACATTTTTTTATTTCTGCAAATAAACCCCGGTGTTGTAAACATATTATTAACTTAAAAACAACTTGAAACGATAGCGTAAGTTTAGCGCTGTTGTTTTTACGTCAAATAACTTAACGGCCAGGTGTGTGCCTTATAAGCATCAGCTTTTTACGTATATTTGCGAAAAATATTAGTATAATTAACTGGCCTTTTTTACCCGGCCAGACTATATTGTTTTTAAAAGCACGTATGAACGAAAAACCATTAGACCTGGGCGAGCAAAGCGAAGTTGAAGTTTATGGAGCCCGGGTACATAACCTAAAAAATATCGACGTTTCTTTTCCACGCAACCAGCTGGTGGTAATTACCGGTTTAAGCGGCAGCGGGAAATCATCACTGGCATTTGATACCATTTATGCCGAGGGGCAGCGCCGTTATATGGAAACATTTTCGGCCTACTCGCGCCAGTTCATGGGCGGCATGGAGCGGCCGGATGTGGATAAGGTATCGGGCCTTAGCCCGGTTATTGCTATTGAGCAAAAAACAACCAGTAAAAATCCACGGTCTACGGTGGGTACCATTACCGAGATCTACGATTTTATGCGCCTGCTTTTTGCCCGTACCGGGGATGCTTATTCATATACTACGGGCGAGAAAATGGAGCGGATGTCTGAAGATCAGATCCTGAAAACCATTACCGAAAAATTCGACGGGCAGCCGGTTAATATCCTGGCGCCGGTGGTAAAGGCCCGTAAAGGTCATTATCGCGAGTTATTTGAATCGATACGTAAGCAGGGCTACCTTAAGGTTTGGATTGATGGTGCAATGGCTGATGTGGAACCCAAAATGCAGGTGGATAGGTACAAGATTCATGATATTGATATTGTGGTTGACCGGTTGGTGGTATCCGAAAAAGATAGCAAGCGTTTATACACTTCGGTGCAAACAGCGCTCAAGATAGCCAAAGGCATCATTCGTGTTGGCGATAAGGACAATAATGTAGCCTATTACAGTAAGTATTTGATGGATCCGGTTTCAGGAATTTCTTATGATGAGCCGCAGCCCAATACATTTTCGTTCAACTCGCCTTACGGAGCCTGCGAAAAGTGTAATGGCCTTGGGTATATATTTGAGGTTGATGAAGCTTCGGTTATCCCAAATCCAAAACTGACCATCATGAACGGCGGCCTTGCGCCAATTGGCGAGTATCGTGAAACATGGATCTTCCAGGTATTGAAAGCATTGGCAAAAAAATATGAGTTTTCATTAACTACTCCTATAGAAAAACTGAGCAGAGATCACCTGGATATTATCCTGAACGGAGCGCCCGATACCATCAACGTTTCTGTTGAATATAATAAGTGGAACGTACAAAGCTACTCCATCACTTTTGATGGTATTGTGCGTATGCTGGAAGAGCAGCAGGAACGCCGTAACGATGAAGGAATGGACGATATGGAAAACTATCGTGTACTTAAAACCTGTCCGGTTTGTGATGGTGCAAGGCTGAAGAAAGAATCGTTACATTTTAAGGTAGATAATAAAAATATATTCGAGCTGGCCTGTATGGATATCAATCATCTGCAGGAATGGTTTAATGGCTTGGAAGGCAGGCTTACCGAGCGCCAGAATGTTATTGCCAAAGAAATTCTGAAAGAGATTCGCGCACGTATCGTGTTCCTGTTGGATGTAGGGCTGAGTTATTTAACGCTGGATCGTACTGCCAAAACCCTGTCGGGCGGCGAGGCGCAACGCATCAGGCTGGCCACGCAAATTGGCTCGCAGCTGATGAACGTGATGTACATTTTAGATGAGCCAAGCATTGGCCTGCACCAGCGTGATAACGAGCGCTTAATAAACGCCCTCAAAAACCTGCGCGACCTTGGTAATACCGTTTTGGTAGTTGAGCACGATAAGGATATGATACTGGAAGCCGACCATGTAATTGATATGGGCCCGGCAGCCGGCGTACACGGCGGGCAGATAGTTGCCCAGGGAACACCCGCGCAACTAATGAAAGAGCATACGCTTACCACATCCTATATTAATGGTGAGCGTTCTATAGCAGTACCCGAAAAAAGGCGAGAAGGCAATGGCAAAACATTAAGCCTTAAAAAAGCTACCGGCCATAATTTAAAAAAGGTATCGGTTGATTTTCCCTTAGGTAAACTAATAGGGGTTACAGGCGTATCGGGTAGCGGTAAATCAAGTTTAATTACCGAAACCTTATACCCTATATTGAACCATCACTTTTTCCGGGCTAAAAAACATCCGTTGCCTTATGAAAAAATTGAAGGCCTGGAGAATATTGATAAGGTGATTGAGATAGATCAAACACCTATCGGGCGTACGCCCCGGTCAAACCCGGCTACTTATACAGGAGTGTTCTCGGATATCCGTAACTTGTATGTGGCCTTGCCCGAGTCGAGGATCAGGGGATATAAGCCCGGCCGTTTCTCGTTCAACGTAAAAGGGGGCAGGTGCGAAACCTGCCAGGGTGCAGGAATGAAGGTTATTGAAATGAACTTTTTACCCGATGTACAGGTGCCTTGCGAAGAATGCGGGGGGCGCAGGTACAACCGCGAAACACTGGAAGTGCGCTATCGGGGTAAATCCATCAGCGACGTGCTGGATATGAGCATTGAAGATGCCACACCATTTTTTGAACATATTCCGGCCATCTACCGTAAAATAAAGACCTTGTTTGACGTCGGTTTGGGCTATATTACCCTGGGCCAGGCATCAACTACCTTATCGGGTGGCGAAGCACAGCGGGTTAAACTGGCAACCGAGCTATCAAAAAAGGATACAGGCAACACCTTTTACATATTGGATGAGCCTACAACCGGCTTGCATTTTGAAGATATCAATGTATTATTGGGTGTGCTTTACCAATTGGTTGATAAAGGCAATACGGTTTTGGTAATAGAGCATAACCTTGATGTAATTAAGGTTGTTGACCATGTGATAGATCTTGGCCCCGAAGGTGGTTCGGGAGGTGGTAAGATACTTTTTAGCGGCACGCCTGAAGGTTTGTGCAAAGTTAAGGATAGCTTTACCGGGCAGTTTTTGAAAAAGGAAATGGGGATTAAATAGAATCAGCTATGGCGGTTGGAGATAAACAAAAATTAATAACCTCAATTGTAAGTGAAGTTCTTAATGAATCAGCCCAATTAGATAAAAAGTTTTCTTGGTTTATTAACCAACATAAGGCTGATCATTTCGAAAAATCCTTTAAGATTATCGACAAAATATATTTTGAATTAAACGGAAGTAATTCAATTAAGAGGGTTCAACAATTACAATGCGATGCATATTTCGGAGGGAAATATAATTTTCTTTTTGAATTCGATGAGATGCAGCATTTTAGTTCTGCTCGTTTAAAGGCACTAAATAATTACCCTGAGTATTTACAAGTGAACTATTCTATTGCTGATTGGAAAAGATGGTGTTTGGTTTATTCTTATTCTGCTGATAAATATAGATTCAATAAAGTCACAAAAGATTTTAATTTTCAAGGTGGAAGAACATCTCAAAGAGCATATCTGGATTGTTTTCGAGATCTTCTTCCTCAGCATAATGGATTGAATCCTACAATGAGAATTTCGGATTTTGAAGTAAAAGAAATTAATGTTATTAATTCCGATAATATTAGGAAAGTCAAAAAATTAATCGAAAATAGGATGCAATTTCTATAATAGATTTTTAAATTTAGGCAGATGGAGGCAATTGCATATAAACTCTTTCAGGAACAACTAAAATCATCTTTTGATAGAGTCAGAAATGATCATAAGCCATTGCTGATAACCTGTGGCAGTGATGAGGATATTATCATTATATCTAGAGTGGAGTACGACAATATGGAAGAAACTTTCCGTCAATTCAAAAGCCCGAGCAATGAAACCCGGCTTTAAAGAGTATCTCTCTCAAAACAAAAACAAATAACTCACATGCTTCAGCGTTTGCCTTAACTTTTCTAAGGCAATACTTACCTGCCGCTCTACAGTTTTAGGCGAGATGTTAAGCTGGCTGGCAATTTCTTTATACTTCATGTCGCTAAAGCGGCTTAATACAAAAATTTCACGGCATTTTTCGGGGAGGGTATTAATTGCGGCCTTTATCTGGCTCACCAGCTCCTTTTCCTCGTACCCATTTTCAACGGTATTGCGCACTTCATCAAACAGGTTATTTTTTTCCAGATAGCTAACATAAAGATTCTCTATCTTTTGATGCTTTAAATAATTAAGGCTGCGGTTTTGCACCATCTTATAAAGGTACGAGCTTACCGATGTTGAAAAGGTAACCTCGTGCCCTTTCTCCCACAAATCGGTAAATACATCAGCGACTATCTCCTCGGCAACTGACAGGTCATTCACAAAACGATTGGCAAAAAGTGTAAGCCGGGTATAATGAAGTTTAAATAGAACTTCAAAAGCCCTGGCATCGCCTTGCGTTAGTTTTGTAATTAAAGTGTTGTTGGTTTGGGTAATCATCTATGCATATAATCAGTAAAAATGAATTACTTTTTAAAAAACTTTAACAAGTTAGGAATAAATACTTGAATGCTTCAAATTTAATATGGAAATAGTGATAAACTAATCTGCAAATATTTTGTGACAGAGGGGCTATGCGCAATTAGCAGTTAGGTTTTTAGGGAATATCCAAATTAAATGAAAAATATTTTCATTCCGTTTGAGGGTATGGCTCTTTTTAATTGTCTTGCTATCATAATAAGAATGGACAACGAAAAAATAAAACTTTTACTGGTAAAGTATATAACCCGTGAAGCTGATGAAAAAGAGGTGGAGCAGGTAAGGGAATGGGTAACTGCACACCCGGAGAATGAACAGTATTTTGCTCAACTGTATGAAACCTGGCAAAATATGCTGTACCTGCAGCCAGAGGTTATTAACGACGACAAAGCCTTTGATAAATTCTCTTTGGCAACAATTCCGCGCGAAGCAAAGTACAGAACGCTTGTTGTTTGGGGCAGGGTTGCCGCAGTTATAGCCATGTTTGGTGTACTTACTGTACTCCTGGTAAATCATTATTCGCAAAATGTACAAAGCGCAAGGCAGGTATCGGCTCAAAACGGTGGGATAAAAAAGATAGTTTTAGGTGATGGAACGTTGGTTTGGCTAAATGCAGGCAGCAAACTAAATTACAATACCGATTTTAATAAAACCAACCGTACAGTTTACCTGGAGGGGGAGGCCTTTTTTGAGATTGCCCCAGGCAAAAAGACTATCCCGTTTTTGGTGAACACTAAAAATTACACTATCAGGGATATCGGCACAAAATTTAACCTGAAAGCTTATCCTAACGATTCGTTTTTTGAAACAACCGTTGTAAAAGGCGAGGTAGCAGTTGAGGGCAATGTGGATAATAACGCCCGCGAAATGAACCGCATATATGTTAAGCCACACCAGGTGCTCAGGATCTATTATCCAAAACCAGAGAAATATGCGGTGAAACAAGATGATGAGGACCTTAAGAACCTGAATGAAATCCAGGTGCTGCAAGTCGATTCGGCAAAAATGAACCGCTATGACGGTTGGAAAGATGACCTGCTGGTGTTTGACGGTAATACACTTGATGAGATCTCCAGGGTGCTGGAGCGCAGGTACAACGTAAAAATAATTATGGACGATACCGGGCTGCAAAATATCCGCTACTCTGGCAGTTTTAAAAGCATTGCCAGTATTGACGGGGTTTTGGAACTGATTAAGGGCAATACGGCTATCAATTATTCCATAACCGGTAACACTGTAAATATTACTAAAAACAATAAAAACTAATCTGTTAACCTTTAAAAACAAAAATCCAACTATGATAAAAACCTAACGCTCTCTTTCAAAATAAAAAACCCGAGGTGCGCTAACACCCGGGTTCTATAAAATCAATAGCTAATACCCTACGCTTGGGGAAGCATCGTATTAACTGATTAACAAACAAATTTATGATAAATTTTGACAGAAAACCTGTAAGGGCTGTGCATGCATGGCAAAAAACGATTAAAATTATGAAGCTTGTAACTGTTTTACTCTTAACGGGAATAATGCAAATACACGCTGCCGCTTACTCACAAAACGTTTACAACTTTAATGTGAATAATATATCTGTTAAACAGATGTTTAAACAGATTGAGAAAAGCAGCAAGTACACAGTTTTTTACAGGCTGGACCAGGTTAACGTAGATAAAAAAATCAACGTTGAGCTACAGGACGCCAGTATTGAAACGGTTATGAAAAATGTGCTTAAAAATCAACAGCTTACATTTCAGGTGGTTGATGATATCATTATTATTAAACCTGTAGATGGAAAGACCATTGCTACTGTAACAGTAACAGGTGTTGTTACCGATGCCGGTGGTTTACCCTTACCCGGGGTAAGCGTAAAGCTAAAGGGAAGTACATTAGGCACCATAACCAATATTGATGGTAAATATACTATAACACTGCCCGATGGTACCGGCACGCTGATATATAACTTTTTGGGTTTTACATCAAAGGAAGTTGCTGTTAACGGGCAAACTGTTATTAATGTAAAGCTTACCGAAGAATCAAAAGCCCTTAACGAGGTAGTTGTGGTGGGTTATACCACCCAAAAGAAAAAAGACCTTACCGGCGCCGTAGCTGTAGTAAATGTTAAGGATCTGAACAAACAGGCTTCATCATCAGTAAACAGCCAGTTGCAAGGCCAGGCATCGGGCGTTACGGTAACAGGCTCGGGCCAGCCGGGCGAGGAGCCCCAGGTACATATCCGGGGTTTTAATACATTCGGGGATAATACACCATTATATGTGGTTGATGGTATGGAAACCTATGATGTAAGTACTATTAACCCAAATGATGTTGAATCGTTACAGGTGTTAAAGGATGCAAGTTCGGCTTCTATATATGGCGCCAGGGCGGCAAACGGTGTTATCATCATTACCACCAAAAGAGGCAAGGGCAAAGTGACTATCCAGTACGATGCTTATTATGGCTCACAGGTACCCAAGGGCGGCAACGTTTGGAATACACTCAATCCGCAGCAAATGGCCAACCTGCAGCTAACAGCCGAAAAAAACTCAGGCATTACCGATTTTCAGGACCCGCTGTATAATCCTTCGGGCAAAGGCTCAACCTTTACACTGCCCGACTATATAACCCCTGCAGGAGTTAAAGAAGGCGACCCTTCGGTAAATCCTTCATTATACTACGTTAATCCTAACTATACATCGCCCGACGATTATAATTCTTTTTACAGGATAACAAGGGCAAATAAAGCCGGTACCGACTGGTATCACGAGTTATTTAAAGCCGCGCCCATAAGCAGCCACAACTTAACATTAAGCGGCAGTACCGAACAGGCAAACTACCTGTTTTCGCTTAATTATTTCAATCAGCAAGGTACATTGATAGATACCTATCTTAAAAGATATACATTGCGTTCAAACACAAACTTCAATATAACCAAACATATCAGGGTAGGCGAAAACCTGGCTTATTCTATAACAAAAACGCCCCAGGTAGCTGCCGCCAATCATGCGCAGATAAGTGCCAATAATCCGGATGGTGTTATTGCCATGGGCTTAAGGGAGCAACCAATTATACCTGTTTATGATATAATGGGTAATTATGCAGGCAGTTATGGTACAGGCTTAGGTGATTCTAATAACCCTGTAGCCATACAGCAACGCACAAAGGTAAACGGTTCTACAGCTTACCGCCTGCTGGGTAACGTGTTTGCCGAAGCGGATATTTTTAAGGGCCTAACCCTGCGTACCAGTTTTGGCGGCGATATTGTTAATAGTAATGATCATGCATTTACATACCCAACTTATGAAAATGTTGAAAATTCTCAAATAAACGTCTATAATGAAAATTCGGCCAATAGCTATAATTATAACTGGACCAATACCCTTACTTATCTAAAAGCCTTTGGCAAGCACAGTCTTAATATAGTTGTAGGTACCGAATCGGTTGAAACTTATGATAAAAGCCTTGGAGGCAGCATACAGGGCTTTTATAATTTTGATCCTGATTACGTTAGCCTTTCCACGGGCACAAACAACAAAAACAATTATAGCAGCAAAAGCTCAACTTCCCTTTTCTCGGAATTTGCCCGCCTCGATTATATTTACGACAATAAATACCTGTTTAATGCAACAATTCGCCGGGATGGCTCTTCAAAATTTCCGGTAGACCAGCGTTATGGTTATTTCCCTGCATTTAGTGCAGGCTGGCGTATATCGCAGGAGAGTTTTCTGAAGGATGTAAAATGGCTTACCGATCTTAAAGTAAGAGGCGGCTGGGGTATAATGGGTAACCAGATCAATATGGGGTCAAAGGATGCCTATACCACCTTTGGTACTAACATTGGCCAATCATATTATCCGTTGGATGGTAATGCAGAATTATCGCCGGGCTTTTACCAGGACCAGATTGCCAACCCCCATGCTTTGTGGGAAAAAGATATCAACTCCAATTTTGGTTTTGATGCCACCATACTCGACGGAAAAATAGCCGTAACAGCCGATTATTATCGTAAGGATATTAAGGATCTTTTATATGCTGCCAGGCAGTTGGGTACTGCCGGTAACGGTAATGTGCCTGCTCAAAATGTAGGCAAAATGAAAACAGATGGGCTTGATATATCTGTAACAGGCAATATAGCGGCAAATAAAGATCTGAGTTTTAATGCCACAGGTACAATAACCACTTATAACAACAAAATATTAAAAGTATCTGATGACAGAGACTATTTTGTGGGCGATGCCACAAGTCGTTTTGATAGTCCAATTACGAGGAGCGCTGTTGGCCACTCATTAGGTGAATTTTACGGATACCAGGTAGTAGGCTTTTGGAATACCCAGGGTCAGATTGATGCTGCCGATGCCAGTGCTCAAAAAATAAGTAATGACCCAAATGCTGTTTATCAATCAGATACAAAGGTTGGGCGTTTTAAATATAAAGATGTAAACGGGGATGGTATAATAACGGATGCCGACCGTACATTTATAGGCAATCCCAATCCTAAAGTTACTGCAGGGTTAAACCTGGGTGTAAATTACAAAAACTTTGATGCCAGCATATTCCTGTATGGCTCATTCGGCAACAAATTATGGAACAGCGTTAAATACTGGAGAGACTTTTATGCATCGTTTGGAACCGCAAAAAGCAACACCGCCCTTTATGATTCATGGACACCAACGCATCAAAATGCAAAAGCGCCTATCCAGGAATTGGATGCATCTACAAGCAGCGGTGCAACACCTAACTCATACTTTGTTGAAAACGGAACCTATGTACGTATGCGCAACGCGCAGATTGGCTATACCTTTAATATCAGTAGTTTAAAGAAAGCCGGTATCCAAAAATTAAGGATCTATGTATCGGCAACCAATCTGTTTACTTTAACAGGTTACAGCGGCGTTGATCCGGAACTGAGCGGCAACACCAAAGATTTTGGTATCGACGAAGGTAGCTACGCCAGTCCGCGTACATTTTTATTCGGAGTTAATTTTTCATTATAACAACAGCATTAAAAGTATTACAATGAAAGCAAAAAGATATTTCAGTATTATGTTGCTTAGCGTTTTGTCGCTTGGTGCATGTAAAAAAACATTTCTTGATAAACCTATTACAGGCGCGCTTGAGCCAACATTTTTGGAAACAGAAGCCGGTGCCAACGAATTGCTTGTAGGTGCCTATGCAGCTTTAGATGGGCAGCAGGGTGGAGACGCTGCCATAGGTGGCGGCAGTGCATGGGAAGTATCGCCCGATAACTGGATATATGGTGGTGTTGCAGGTGGTGATGCTTCAAAAGGGAGTATAGCAGGCGATCAGCAGCCTATTGAGCCTATAATGAAGTATAGCCCGGATGCCAGTAACGGTTTTTTTGACAGTAAATGGAGGGCCGATTACGAGGGTGTTTCACGTACTAACAACACTATTAGGATTACTGCAAAAGTTGCTTCAATTGCAGATGCGGCAAAAACCAATATACTGGCCCAGGCAAAGTTTTTACGTGGTCATTATTATTTCGACCTTAAAAAAATGTTTAATAATGTGCCATATATTGATGAAACCACAACCGATCTCAATCAGCCGAATACAACCGATATATGGCCCAAAATTGAGGCTGATTTTAAATATGCATATGATAACCTGCCTAATACACAACCTAATGTTGGCCGGGCAAACAAATGGGCTGCGGGTGCTTATTTGGCAAAAACATATCTATATGAGCATAAATACGCCGAAGCAAAGGTGGTTTTTGATGCAGTTATAGCACAGGGTGTAACAGCCTCTGGCCAGAAGTACGAGTTGAATATCAATTTTAACGATAATTTCCGGACGGCTACAAATAATAGCCCCGAATCGGTATTTGCAGTGCAGGCAGCAGCCAATACTGATCCTAACGGCCCATCAAATGCTAATAATGGCGATATGCTGAATTTTCCGTACGGTAACAGCAGCCCGTTTAGTTGCTGCGGTTTTTACCAGCCTTCTATTGACCTGGCAAACCATTACCGTACAAATTCGCTTACCGGGCTGCCATACCTTGATGATTACAACAGCCATGCAATAAAAACAGATCTGAATATAGCCGCTAACCAGGATTTTACACCAGATGCCGGTACAATAGATCCGCGGCTGGATTGGACAGTTGGCCGCCGTGGAATACCTTATCTTGACTGGGGTTTACACCCGGGCGTCGATTGGATACGGGATCAACAGTACGGAGGGCCATACTCGCCTATTAAAAATGTATACGGCCAGGCCGAGCAGACTACCAACGGCGATAATACTTCATGGGCTCCAGGCTCTGGTATTAATTATAACCTTATCCGTTATGCTGATGTATTACTAATGGCCGCCGAGGCTGAGGCACAACTTGGCAATTTTGATAAAGCCGAAAGTTATGTTAACATGGTACGTAACAGGGCCGCTAATACATCCGGGTGGGTGCATAATTATAAAGATAACGATAACCCGACCGCCGGTTTTACCAATACAGCTGCTGCTAATTACAAAGTTAGCCCTTATTTGGCAGGCGCTTTTGCCGGTAAAGACTTTGCACTTAAAGCCATTTATTTTGAGCGGAAAATTGAGTTAGCCATGGAAGGTCATCGCTTTTTCGACCTGGTAAGATGGGGTATTGCCGATACCGAACTTAATGCTTACATAGCTTACCAGGGTACTTTAACTAACGATGTTAAAGGCGGCAAATTTGTGAAAGGGAAAAGCGAATACTATCCTATCCCGCTTGCCGAAATAGATTTAAGCGCAAAAGGTGGTACCCCGGTACTTAAGCAAAACCCCGGTTACCATTAATTAATTATTACTGCCGGGGTTTGAATATCCCGGCAGTTTTTATCAAATTGCCGCTTATTACTTCCCTGCTATAAACCAGTAAAACTATTTTAAACCAATTTATGAACAAATCATCAACCCGATTTTTATCGCTGGATGTTTTTAGAGGGATGACCATATGTTTTATGATCATTGTAAATACACCCGGCAGCGGTGCAGAAGCATTTGCACCACTAAATCATGCAGCCTGGCATGGTTTTACCCCAACCGACCTGGTATTCCCGTCGTTTTTATTCGCGGTTGGTAATGCCATGAGCTTTTCTATGAAACGCTACCTGGAGATGGGTAACGCGGCTGTGCTTACCAAGATATTTAAACGTACGCTGCTGATATTTTTAATCGGTTACCTTATGTACTGGTTTCCTTTCTTCAGGTTCGATAACGGGCATCTTGTTTTTTCGCCAATAAGCCATACCCGAATAATGGGGGTTTTACAGCGGATAGCTTTGTGCTACTGTTTTGCGTCGCTCATGATCCATTTCCTCTCAAAACAGTCGGTTATCATATTATCAGTACTGTTTTTAATAGGTTACTGGGTAATTCTGCTGGTTTTTGGCGATCCATCAAACCCGCTGAGCATGACAGGCAACGCCGGTATTTTTCTTGATAAGTTTGTTTTGGGCGATAATCACTTGTACCACGGTGAAAAGATTGCTTTTGATCCGGAAGGAATCTTGAGCACAATCCCCGCTATTGTGAATGTGGTTGTTGGTTATTATGCCGGTAAATTCATTCAGCAAAAAGGAAAAGGTTACGATGTGATCTCGAAAATGTTGCTAATGGGCTGCCTGTTCATATTCCTTGCACTGTGCTGGAACATGGTGTTCCCGATCAATAAAAAATTGTGGAGCAGTCCGTTTGTGCTTGTAACCACAGGGCTCGATTTGGTGATCCTTTCCTTCCTGGTTTATGCCCTTGAAATAAACGACTGGAACAAAGGAAACTGGACAAGATTTTTCACCATTATGGGAAAAAACCCATTGCCAATATATGTGCTATCAGAAACACTTGTCATCTTCTTCTACATGGTAACCATAAAAGGCGGCAGTTTATACGGCTGGATAAACGATAATTTTTACCAGGTAATATCGCCAGGAGCCATAGGTTCGCTGTTGTTTGCTATCAGCTATATGCTCATTTGTTGGTTTGTGGGTTGGGTGCTGGATAAGAATAAGATCTATATCAGAGTTTAAAGGCTATTTTTAATGCCCTAAATACAAGCGTGACCATGTAAATGATCGCGCTTTTTTATTTATATAAAGTTTAACAATCTGACATGATTGACATCAAAGCGTTAGCTTTTGCTTTTAATATAACCGGAATCTATATAGCTAAGTGGTAAAGACGGCCCGATGCAGGAGCTGTATCTGTTAACTGGCCCAGGTATTTTTTTGATACCGATTTCGGCGCGAAACCCTGGTCAACAATGGTGAAATTAATAGCGCCGCTAATTGATTTATCGGCTGGGTTAAGCAACCTGTAGGTATCGCCACCGTAGCTGAAGTAGTTATCGGTAACTTTGGTGGTATCAAAATTATAGGTGGCCTTAAGGCTGTTTACCGAGAAGCCCGAACCCTGCACCTTTTTGCTGATCTGCTCGAAATTTACAGGCACATCGTTTTTAAAAGTGATGAGATAAGTGTTACGGATCAGGTCGGTTTTAATATCGCCTACAAAAGGCAGTGCACGTAAAGCTTTTTCTGTTGATCTGGCGCAAAGGGCGCAGGTAAGACCGCTAACCTGTAGTTCGGCCCGGGTAAACTGGGCTTTGGCAACGGTAGCAGAAAGGGAAAACAGGATGATGAATATTTTAAGCGTTTTCATATCCGGATATTTTTAACATATAACAAAAATAGAAGATTAACTTGTTGATTACAAATAGTTTTTTGTGCCATTGTAATATCGGTAAAAACAGAAAAACCCGGCCCTCGCGGCCAGGTTTTATAATTAACTTGATCTTTTATATTAACTTAACTGTATATTATTGACCGGCTTGTTTAGCCTGGTTTTTCATGGTTGAGTTGGCAACAATCACAATTTCCACCCTGCGGTTTTTTGAGCGGCCATCAACTGTTGTGTTATCAGCAATTGGCTCAGTTTCGCCTTTACCTGATGTTTGTAAACGTGATGAAGGAACGTTCGTTGCGGCAATAAATGATTTTACCGATTCGGCCCTTCGTACAGATAAGTCCATGTTATGCGAATCTGAACCGGTGTTATCGGTATGGCCAACAATTAATATATTGGTTTCGGGGTTGTTTTGAAGCGATACAGCCAGTTTTTGTAAATTGCTTTGAGCTTCTGATTTAAGAGCCGACTTATCGGTATCAAATAAAATACCCGAATCAAATTTTACCAGGATCCCTTCACCTTCGCGGGTTACCGTTGCGCCTGGAACTGTTTGTTTTATTTCGGCAGCCTGCCTGTCCATATTACGGCCAATAAAAGCACCTGCGGTGCCACCAACAGCGCCACCTATAATTGCGCCCAATGCGGTGTTACCGGCAGCTTTACCTATAAAGGCACCTACTGTACCACCTGCACCTGCACCAATAGCAGCACCTTTTTGTGTTTTGGTTAATGAGTTACAACCTGCACCTAAAATGCCTGCTGTTGCTAATGCTAAGCTGAAAGTAGCAATCTTAATTCTTAAAGATTTCATAATAATATTTGTATATATAAATTGCTATTTGCAAAGCGGATGCCAAAAGGTAAATCCCATATAAATCGAGATAAATACGCCAAATAGTTTTAATTTTTTAACAATTAGGAAAGTTAATGTCAGGTTTGTAATGGACATTTAGTCTGAACCAAAAGGAATGGCCAATTTTTAGTACATAAAAGTAAAATTATTGATACAAAAGAGATGCGCCTGACTAAATTAATTAACCACTATTAATGTAGCCGGGAGGATGAGTTTAAAAGTACTGCCTATCCCTTTTTCTGATACCACATCAATTTCGATATCATGAAAGCCGGCTATTGATTTTACAATAGGCAGGCCCAGGCCAAAACTATCCTGCTGCAGAGATTGACGGAGTTTTTTAAAGCGGTTAAATATAGAAGGGAGTGCTTCTGCTGCAATACCAATACCCGTATCAGTAATGGTGATCACAAATTTATCATTTACAGCCACAGCCGCTATCCTGATGCTGCCGCCTTCCCGGTTATATTTAATTGCGTTATTGATAAGATTATAAAATAAATTGAAAAGCAAAAATTTATTGATATTAACCATGTACCAGTTATAGGGCACAGCAATATCATAGCTGATATTTTTATCCTGCAGGCGGATAGAGATCTCATCATACACATCCTGCAGCAGTTCATTTACGGCTACTTTATCTTCCTTTAAAAATTGTTCATTTTCTATTTGCGATATCAGGAGCAGTGTTTTGGTAATACTTTTTAATCGGTTCAGTATCTTTTGCATCTCTAACAGGCGCACTTTAACCTCATCACTGATATCCTCCTCTTCAAACATATTCTCAATTTTTGATTGAAGAATAGAAATAGGGGTCATTAATTCATGTGATGCATTGGAGATAAACTCGCGCTCCCTGTGAAATTTATCGGCAATGGTCTCAATCATTTTATGGATGCTCAGATCAAGGTGCTCAAAATCAGATGTGGTGGTGCGTACCTTCCGGTACGACTGGAAATTGGGAAATTTTTGGCCTATCAGTTTTGTTTTTATAATCGTTCGGAGTGGCTTAAGCACGTAGGTAGAGTAAACCTGGTCGGCCAGGATGGTAAGCAGGATCATCCCCAGCAGTACCTGGAATGCTATACTTTGTAGCGGGCTACTGGTTTCGTCAAGTGTATCTACACTTTTGCCTATCTCCAGCAGGTAATTTTTATTTTTTACTTTAAAAGTATGGCTCAATATCCGGTATTCAAGGGTATCGCCCTCGCTAAAAAGGCGCTTACCCCTTTTAATGGTATCTAAATAGTAATCGGGTTCAACTTCATCAAGGCTTATGTATTCGTCTTTGAGGGGGAGGTAGCTTCCATAGCCTTCGCCGTTTACAATATAGGTTTCAATGCCCCGGCTTTTTACTATTTGCAGTAATTTGTTTTTTTGTTTTATCAACTTGCTATCTACATAATTGCTGCTGATATTTTTAATCAATACCGGCACAAGCAATACAAACAGTATCACTATCACCAGTTTTGATATGGCGTTAAAAAGCGTAAGTTTTGTTCTGAGTTTCAATACTTAAGCGTTGATTTTTATTTTGTAGCCCAGCCCTCTTACTGTTTCAAGCCAATCGGGCGATGCAAAGGCGTTTAATTTTTTCCTTATATTTTTAATATGCGCATCAATATAGTTAGAGTCGTAATCATTATTAACCACACTGCCCCAAATGTGTTCGCTTAGCTGCATGCGGGTGAGGGTACGGTTTTTATGCAGAATTAAATAGGCAATAAGATCAAATTCTTTTTTGGTGATGGTGTTTACCACGCTGCTACCGTGTGATATAGTACGGTTTGTAAGATCGATGAGGAAACCATCGAGTTCAATTATATTGTTTTTAACCCCAAATTTACGGCGGATAATAGCCTGCATCCGGCTTTGAAGCTCCAGTAACGAAAATGGTTTGGGCAGGTAATCATCAGCACCAAGATCGAGACCTTTAATGCGGTCATTAATTTCGGCACGTGCGGTGAGTATTATACAGGCCGCATCCGAATCGAGCTTTTTGGCTTCTTTCAGCAGATCAAGTCCGTCATAGTCTGGCAATCCGAGATCTATTAAAATAAAATCGTACAAATTGGTAGCTATCTTTTCTGATGCCGAAGTCCCGTCGAAACAAACCTCGCAGATGTAGTTATAATTAGTCAGAAAAATTTCAAGTTCCTGTGCAAGGGCCTTTTCGTCTTCAATTATTAAAACATTCATACGGTTGGTTTAATAAAAAAGGTAGTAAAAGGTGAAGTTAAAGAACGATTCTCTGCGGTTTTCAAGTGCCCCTTCAACATTAACAGGCATAGAGTATCGCCAGGATGCTTCAAATGTATAATGCGGCCTGTTATAGGCAACAGGTAGTTTAAAGCTATAGTTAAGCATTTTAAACCGCCTGTTATAACGGGCAGAATTTGGGTCGTTATGCACGTAAATATTGTCTATCTCATTCTGAAAGCGATGGTCGAGTGAGTAGCGTTGCACAAAATTTTGTGTGCCCGCTATAAAATTAAAGGATGGATTAAATGAAAGATAGTCCTTGTCGTCAAAAATACCCCAGCTGGTTTCAAAATATTTGGAGTTGGTTACAGTAACAAAGAAATCATTCGATTTACCAAAAAGGTAATCTGTGATCACGCTGKTTTTCAGTAATTTCCAGTCGTAGGAGTTTTTAAGGTTGATATCATTAGAGGATGCCGATTTTATCACATTGGCATTTTTATTAAAAATAAACCGGGTATAGCTTACCGCCCCCGAGAATTGTTTGGAGAACTTATAGAAATAGCCACCGCCAACATCAACCTCGTCTATAGGTTTATATCCCAAAACTTTAAGCACCGAGCCATATACAAAAAGCCCGGGTTTACTATTATATATGATATCGCCGGTAACAAACGGATATTTAACAGGACTTGTACGCCCGAAAAAAAGCGCATCGCTGCCATAGTTTACCCCTACAGAGACAGATTGCTTTCTGATAATAGTATCAGTATCGGCAACAACATGGGGGCAGCTACCTGTAATAACAGTTGCTTTAATACCGGTGGCATATAAGGCATTACAACCGGTAATTAAAAAAAGTAAGCAAAGGTACTTCATCAAAAATTGGTAAATTGTTTGTTAACCTGTTTAATTGCCATTTCTTCGTGGTATTTCGGGCGGGCGCTCCAACCCTTCGGGCCGGCGTTGTCTTTTGGGTTTGGGTTTAGCGGGCACCGTTGTGCCGTTTTCGTCAACCTTTTCGGGCTTTGCCTGCCTTTTTGCCTTGGCTACCTCTTTAATTTTATTTTTTTCATCCTGTTCCTGCTGTTTTTTACTTTTTGGTAATAACGTGTCCGCTGGCAAGCTATTACGCGATACCGTGATCATGTTATTATTATAAACAGAATTTAACGGGTTGTTGGTATTACCGGCAGATGATAAACATGGTGCAAATATCAATAACAGTACAATATACGCAAACCACTTTATCATTGGGAGGAAGAAAAACTTAAAATTGTATTCAAATATCGGTCAATATAAACAGTAAAACCCAAAGGGGAAGGGTACTGTTGATAACAATTGCTTTACAAAATTATTTAAAGGTCAATTGTTGCCTTAATAATTTTGTAAATGCACACCTTGCCGGAATAATTATGATAGATTGTAATTTAAATTCGTATCAAATGTTTACACCTTTTGATGTGTAAACGCGGTTTTGGTCATCAATAATGATACAGGCTATTTGATTCAGCTGGTTTATTAAATACATGCCCGCATTAACGCCAATATTAATTACTGGTGATGCCATAGCGTCAGAAAGTTCTGCAGTTGGGCTAATGATGCTCACACTTTTAATTTCGCTTACCGGGAATCCTTTGCCGGTGTTTGCAACACTTTGGAACTTTTTCTTGCTTACGCTGCCATATTTTTCGGCACTTATCGATGTTGCGAAAGCCATATTACTAATGTCGAGATGGGCAAAAGGTTGTTTCCTTTGCTCTGGGTCGGCGGCTGCAACGGTCCATGGTTTAGAATTTGGCTGTGTTCCCCAGGTTAACAAATCGCCGCCTGAATTAATAACACCGCTGTTTACACCGTTCATTTGTAAAATATATTTTGCCCTGTCGGCAGCGTAACCCTTGCTATTGGCTCCAAAGCCAATGCGCATGCCTTTTTCCTTTAAAAAGATGGTTTGTTTAGCTGCATCAAGTATAACGCTTTGGTAGTTGGTTTGCATTACCGAATAGGGGGCAGTTTTAACAGGTGAATTTTCAACAAGTGCGTTTTCGTTACCTGCTATGCGGTTGCCTGTAAAATAGGTAATATCAAAAGCGCCATGGGTAAGATCGGATATTTGCAAAGCCCTGTTGATCAGCCTGAATATTTCGCCATTAGCTTTTACCGGGCCAATCCCTGCATTACGGTTAATTTGTTTAATATTACTGTCATCACCAAAAGCCGAGAGTAGTTTTTCGACCCGGTTAATTTCACCAATGGCAATATCTATTTGTTTGTTGGCCAGTAAATGATCGGTTCCAACTACACTAATCTCAAACTTATCACCCATTGCGTATACATTACGCCTGTAGATGGTTAAATTGTTACTTAAAGTTTTTACAGCCAGCATAAATAAATTCTTTATGTCAAAAATCAAACACCCTCTAAATCCTTGTTGCAGAAATGGCGGAATTTTTAGCAAAAAACACTACATCGCCACTCTATTAAAAACTAAAGTAGCGGCCTTGCATGAAAATAAGATGAAAACGGGGTTGCAAATAATGCAAATTAGTGGTTTTCACATTATTTAACATTACAAAGACAAAAAGGATAAAGGATTAAATACCGGGGACAAAAGAACCAGTGTTAAGTCAACAGTACTAAGTCGTAAGACGGATTTGCTCTTTTCTGACTTTGAACTTAAGACTTTCGACTAAAGGCTAATTGGTATTAATCTATTAAAATATTCTCGCCAAACTTTTGGGATACCGTTGTGTTTTCGCCGCTATTGATACTAATTACAAGCGAGTTATCAAAGGGGATCTTTTCTATCAGTTGTATGTGGGTACCTATCCCTATATCCAGTTTCAGGAGGTATTGTAAAAATGCATTACTGGTATCGCGAACGGCGGCTACACGGCATGCTGTACCGGCCTTAAGATCGGTTAGTGTAATTGAAAATGATTTGGGTACTTTGCCATTGGCCTTCGGTATAGGGTCGCCATGAGGGTCGTAGTCGGGGAAGCCCAGGAATTTATCAAGCCTGTCGGCAAGTGTAGCATTGCTTACGTGCTCCAGCTCCTCGGCAATATCATGAATCTCATCCCAATGGTAACCCAGTTTCTCTAACAGGAAAACTTCCCACAAACGGTGCCTGCGAACTATTAACACGGCATCTTTTAATCCCTGTGTGGTAAGCTTTACGCCCTGCTTTTTATCATATGCTATAAGTTGCTTTTCGGTAAGCTTGCGGATCATGTCAACCACCGAAGCAGGGTTGTTACCCAGAGTTTCGGCAATTGCGGTTGGGGTTATTTTAACATCCTTTTGCTGCGCAATCCTGTAAATAGCCTTTAAATAATTCTCTTCGGATAGTGTATACATTTACCTTGACCTTATAATACAAACATAAATAAAAACCCGCCTGTTTGTAATAGCAAGGTACGGCTAATTACTATAAACCTGGTTTAAACAAAACAGCCCCCGTTTTATTTTAAGGGAGGCCTGTTTTGTTTTTTAATTTACTGATTAATGATGACCGTGGCCGCCACCATGGCCGCCATGATTACCACCACCACGGTTTCCGTGATCGCCACCGCCATGGTTTCCATGACCGCCACCGCCACGGTTTCCGTGATCGCCACCACCATGACCGCCACCATTTCCGTGAAATTGCGGACCGCGGCCACCATGGTTGCCATTATCAAAGTGACCATTGCCACCACCGCGATTATAAACTACCCTACGGTTATGATTGCCTCTCCAATAATTGGCATACCTTACATCGCGGCTGTTACGGATAATAACCTGGTCATGACGGCCCCTGTAGCCGGCATATTCTGTTCTGTAAACGTCATGCCTTAACCATGGGTTTCTATCATTTATTACAACTTTGTAGCCGTGATACAGGTCATAGTTACGGTAACGTACCGGTAGGTAAGTACGGTGTACCCATACATTGTTATCAAAATACACATACTGATGAGTAGGCACATCGTAATAGGTATCTATATCGGGTATGTAATAATAGCTTGCGTGTTCGTACCCAACCGGGCCCCAGGCTGGCTGGCTACCAATGTTAATCCCTAAACTAACGCTTACCTGGGCATTGGCTGTTTTAATTGCGAAGCAGCTTAGCAGTATTGCTGCCGAAAAAATGATCTTTTTCATTTGATGGTTTTAATTAAATATTGTGTAATCGTTGGTGAGCTTAAAATCCCGGCTGATTACATTGTTTGTGATGTATGACAATGTTTGATCCAAATAGTTTAAAAATTAAATCTTCACCGGCGGCTAAACACTGGGCGAATATAAAAAAACAGGCTCCTTGTTACAAGAAGCCTGTTGTATACAAAAACTAACAATCAAACATTAATCTTTATGACCATGGCCTTTATCGGCCTTGCGGTCATCTTTACGTTCTTTGCGCTCATTTTTGCGTTCCTGGCGGTCATCTTTGCGTTCATCTACGCGGTTACCTTTGCCATTTCCGTTCCAATGCTTACTGTATTTTGCTTCTTTGCTGTCGCGTATAATAACCTGATCGCGGCGCCCTTTATACTTTATATACCTGGTACGGTATACTGTATTACGAACCCATGGGGTACGTTCATTTACCACAACTTTGTAACCGTTATAAACATCATAATTGCTGTAACGTGGAGGTAATGCGATTGAATGCACCCATACATTGTTATTGAAATAAACATACTGATGTGCATTTACATCGTAGTATGAATCAATATCGGGCATGTAGTAATAATCTGCATGGTCATATCCAACAGGTCCCCACTCGGGCTGATTGCCAATATTGATGCTCAAACTTATTTGCGCGGCGGCAGGCTTTATTGATAAACAACCTAAAAAAATAGCGGCTGTTAAAATGATTTTTTTCATAGCGTTATTGTTTTGTTTGCAGGTATGACAATAACAAATAAAAAAAGTTTAGTTTATTGTTTGTTGAGGGTGAAGGTCAGTTAGTTATAATTTGCTAAGAAGCTGTTAAATTATTTATGGATTATATGAAAATCATTGCCGTTGACTTTAGTCAACGGAATAGTGACTGAAAAACAGTGGCTTTAGCCAAAATGCCGCTTGAATAATTGGGCTGAAACCCCCAATGAGACTTTTTTTACCGTTGACGGCAATGAATAATTTCCGTTTTTAGATAGCTTCTAAGAATGGGGTAAGTGAATGAAGGGTAGATTAAATTAAGTCTATTAAATAATTTCACATAAATCAACATTATGTAATTACTAACCAAAGCATTAGCTTTTTGCTTTGTGCATTCTGCTTTTAGCTTTTATATAAATTATTCGTCGTCGCTATCCTTGTCTGCCACTTTTTTGGCGGTCATGGCAAGCATTGGTTTACCAATAACTTTGTAATTTCCTTCGCCTTTCAGTATAGATGCCAGCTGGGTTTTATCCTGCATGGTTTTTACAGCCTGGGCAAGTTCTTTATCATATTTAAAGTTAGCTTCGTAACGGCCTTTTTCATAGTAATACCTGGATGCTATCTCATTTTCAAGCACCTGTTTTATTTCATCTTTATGCTGTTGCAGGTCGTTCTTTTTGCTGGCGATAAGTTTAGTTTTCAAAACATCATATTCATTTTGAATATCATTAAACTGCTTTTCCCTGGCGGCTTCGGTTTTAAGATTGTTTAACAATTTTTCTGATGAGGTTATGTAGTTATAATTCTTGTCAGCAAGGTATTTTACAAAATCGTTATAATCATTATCTGATAGGCCGAACGATTTGATATCAGCTATTTTAGCGTGTTTGTCGCGGTATAAGGTGGCATAATCAAATATCAAAAGTTTACCTACTAAAGCCTGGGTTACATTGGCAAATTTTTCCTGTTTAATAAAAATATCCGGGTAAATACCGCTGCCATCATAAACCGAGCGGCCATTTTTGGTTTTAAACTCATGGATCAGTGAATCGGCTACTTTAACTACGCTACCATCATCCTTACGGTGGGTGTAATCAAGTGCCTGGATGCAGCGGCCCGATGGTACATAGTATTTAGCGATGGTTATTTTCACCAAACTATTATAGGGCAGGTTAAATGTTTGCTGAACCAGACCTTTGCCGTAGCTGCGCTGGCCTATAATAATGGCCCGGTCAAGATCCTGTAACGAGCCTGCAACAATTTCTGATGCCGATGCCGAGTGGCTGTTAACCAATACTACCAAAGGTAAATTAGGTTCAAGTGGTGCGCTAACAGTGCTGTAGGTGAAGTTTTTATCTTTTATTTTTCCTTTTTGCGAAACTATCTCAACATCCTTTTGCACAAAAAGGTTAACTATCTTTACCGCTTCCTGCAGTATGCCCCCGCCATTGGAGCGAAGATCTAATATGATACCAGTGGGATTGCTTTTTTTTAGCGACACCAGTGCGTTGGTAACTTCACCGGCAGAGTTTTCCAGGAATTTATCGAGTTTGATATAACCCATATTGCCCGCAACCATGCCGTAGTAAGAAACATTTGGTTGTTTTATCTCATCGCGCACCAGGTTTTTTTCAAACGGCTGGGCCACATTGTCGCGTTTGATCAGCAATTTTATAGCAGCACCTTTTGAACCCTTAAGCAACAGGCTTACCTGGTCGTTATTTTTACTGCTAAGGTCAATATCATTTATTTTTAATACCTGGTCGCCGGGCCGCACGTCTCCTTTTTGGGCCGGAAAGCCTTCAAATACATCAGATACATACACTTTGCCATTGCGGGCAAAGATACTGGCGCCTATGCCACCATATTGGGTGCTTACGTAATGGAGCTTATAATCTTCAATTTCCGATTCGGGTACAAATTCGGTATAGGGGTCAAGGCCATCCAACATGGCATCAACACCGGTTTTAACCAGCTTGGCCGAGTTGATATCATCAACATAATTAATGTTCACCTCTTTATATACCGATGCAAAAACATCAAGATTTTTTGAAATCTGGAACAGGTCGTCATCAAAAGCCGCAACACCTACCGCCAGTGTTATAATACCGGCAAATAAGCCTATCTTTTTGTATTTTCTTAAGATCACCATACCCTGTACAACATTAAAACATATAAAAATACGAAAAGCTTATCGATTTTTACAAATCCGGCCTTATTTACAGCCTGTTATTATCAATATTTACCAATGCCTTTTTTAGGGTGAATACTACATATTCCCTGTTACGGTTTACAAGATCCATTAGCTTGGTTATTAGGGCTTCTTCCTGTCCTTCGGTATATTTTAACTGCTCGTCGGTAAGGCTGTTATATTTACGTTGAACTTTAATTTTTACACGTTCCCAATCTTTATTGGTAATACTGATCTCGGCCATCGTTAAATTATTTTAAGCAAAAATATAAAAAATACATGGCAGCAGAATCTAAAAATCAGGTTATGCCTTATTTTTAAAACTAAATATGCATAAGATGAGCTGGTAATGGCATTTCTTCGCTTAATTTGTCGGGTAAGGGGGCCAGTCGTTTGGTTTGCAGGGGAATAAGGCCCGACCAAATAGGCAGCTCCAGGTCATCATCGTCATCAACAGGCATGCCGGTACGTACCTTGGCCGATGCTTCATCAATTTTAAAGGCCAGCACGGTTGTTTTAAGTACTTCCCGGTCGGTTATCGTGCGCAGGTAATCCCAGCTGCCGGGTACAATTTTGTCTGTGAGCCATTTAAAAGCTTCTATTTTATCGGCGGAGTCTTCAATCTTTTCAGCTTGTGCAAATATCACTACCGACCGATAGTTAACAGAGTGGTGAAAAGCTGATTTTGCTACCACAAGCGCATCCATCAGTGTTACAGTTATGCAAACCGGGATACCTTTTTCAAGCTCCCGCATCAGGTGGCTGCCTACAGAACCATGTACATAAATACGATCTGTGTACCTTACAAAGGCGGTAGGGATAGAATAGGGTTTATTTTCTGATGAATAGCTGATGGTGCAATACAACGCTTCATCAAGAATGCTGTTGATGGTTTCGGGCTCATAATTTGCCCTTTTAGCTGCCCTGCTGGGAATAAGGTGTGCTGCCGGTGTTGTCATAATGTTGTTTTTTTATAAAATTATGCGTTTATTGGATCACCATTGTCGCCCAATTAAAACAAAACAGGTAGTCCAATTTTATGCAGGTATTTTCATCAGGCTTAATTATAGATAAGGAAGCGGTATTACCCGTTTACATGCAATTGGCCAACCAATTAATGGGGTTAATAAGGGCTGGTACTTTAAGTGCGGGGCACAGGCTGCCAAGCACCCGGCAACTGGCCCTTGTATTAAATGTTCACCGTAAAACGGTTATTAGGGCCTATGACGAATTGCTGGCGCAGGGCTGGCTGGAAAGCCGGGCAGGCAGCGGCACATTTGTAGCAGCGCATTTGCCTGTATCAAAACCGCAATCGTTATTAAATAATACCCCTGATGTGGCCAGGGTAGCCGGGTTCGGGGTTAAACCGGCGCCTCATCTTCAACGGAAAATGGCGGATCTGAATATCGACCTGCACCTTGATGACGGTTTTCCGGATGTGCGGATAGCGCCTGTGCTTGATATCTCCCGGGCTTACCGCACCCAGCTTTTAACCGGGAACCCTTATAGCCGCCTGGGCTATGCCGATCCTAAAGGTTCGGCATGGCTGCGCCAGGAGCTGGCGGCTTATTTAAATATTACCCGGGGATTAAGGGTTACGCCTGCCAATATTCTTATTGTACGCGGAACCGTAATGGGCCTGCACTTAGCCTGTGCAGGTTTGCTGGAGCCTGGTGATACCGTTGTAACAGCGGAGCCCGGCTGGGCCGGGGCCGAAACCAACTTTTTGCAGGCGGGGGCAAACCTGGTAAAAATTCCGGTTGACGAATACGGGATGGATATTAACAGGCTTGAAGCGCTTTGCCTTAAGCAGCCGGTACGACTGGCGTATGTTACATCGCATCATCATTACCCCACTACCGTAGCTTTACGGGCCGACCGCCGTGTACATTTACTTTCATTGGCTCAAAAATATGGCTTCATTGTTTTTGAGGATGATTACGATTATGATTTCCATTATCAGAACAAGCCTCTGATGCCGCTTGCCAGTGCCGATGATGCCGGTATGGTTTTGTATTGCGGATCGTTTTCAAAAACGATATCGCCGGCCATAAGGGTTGGGTATTTGGTTGGCCCCGAAAATGTTATTGAACAACTGGCGCAACTGCGCAGAACAATTGACAGACAGGGCGATACGCTGCTTGAAAATGCCATGGCCGAGCTATTGCAAAATGGCATCATTCAACGCCATCTGCGTAAATCATTGCGGATGTACCAACAGCGACGGGATATTTTTTGCAGCCTGATGAACGATTACCTCAAAAACTATGTGCAGTTTAAAGTACCGGATGGTGGCCTGGCTGTATGGACCCATTTTGATGAGCAGATAGATTTACCCCGTTTGGCTCAAAGCGCTTTAAAAAAAGGTCTCTACTTCCAGGGAGATAATAGCCCGGCCGCACCTAATTTTACCCGGTTGGGCTTTGCATCCTCAACACCGGCCGAGCTGGAATGTTGTGTAGAAATACTTACAAAACTATTGGCGGCACGCTAATGCTGTGAAAAAATTATTTCGATGCAGTTATAAAAAATACGCTTAAGGCAACGTTTAAGAATTTGGCGTGTCAATTGATAGGCGATTACAGGCTATCTATACAGCCGGTTTTATAACTAACTATCTATGTTAACAATGGGGTTTTATGCAAATAATACAAAAAAGCATAGCTTCGCCCCGCTAAAAATTAAATTCTATGAAAAAGTATCTATTAAGTGCAGCATTGCTGATAGCGGTAAGCATCAGTGCGCAAGCACAGTTTTCTTTAGGTGTTAAGGGTGGTGTCAATTTTTCAAAAATTAACACTTCCGCAGTTGGTGAATCATCTGTAACCGGTTATCAGGCAGGGTTGTTTGGCCGGATTGGCAGCGGTCTTTATTTACAGCCCGAACTTTATTTAGCCAGTAAAGGAGGGAAGTTTGATTTTCAAACCAATAATGCTACTGTTACAACTCAAGGTAAAGTAAGGTTTACAACCTTAAACGTTCCATTGCTTTTAGGAAAATCATTTGGAGCTAAAGATTTGAATTTTAGAATAATGGCCGGGCCGGTTTATAGTTACGCACTTGATAAAAATCAAAGCTTTAGCGATAACGTAAGCGGTGCTTACAATGATTTTGGAAGTTATAACAAAAGCACTTTAGGTTTCCAGGCCGGCGCGGGTGTTGATATCGGCGCTATAACCGCCGACCTACGTTATGAAGGCGGTTTATCTAAAGTAAATTCAAACTACGGCCAGCGCCAAAATCTTTGGGCTTTAAGTGTGGGCTTTAAAATATTTTAAGGCTGATTGAAAAGTTGGTTATGGAGACACAATCAACTTTTTAAAAATGTGAACCTATCCGGACGGATTTAGTTGGATATTTTTCACATTTTTTGTAAATTTGTATAGTAAGAACCAAGGCAATTATCAAACCCGATAAATGCCTTGGTTTTTTAAGTTAAAAAGATCGTGCGAAGCGATCTATATGAACCTAACTTCTTGATTTATATATGCTTATATATTTTTCACAGCGTGCGATCAGGTATTGAAAAGTGCCTGGAAGGTATCTGTAAAGTATGCCAAAAGGTATATGAACAGTGTACCAAAGGTGTGTGATTGGTACAGGGTTTGAGAAACAAAAACTATTCCTGAAAAATAGACGGATTTTTTGTTTTTAAAAAGCCCTCCCCAAAAGGAGAGGGCTGAGTTAGATTCTTTTACTTAGCACTAAATATCAATCCGGTAACTCCACCAACCATGGCCCCCGGTTTTATTGGTTTGAAAATAAAATACAACTGATGCATTTTACCGTCGGTTACCGGGTTAATGGTTATATGGGCAATACCGGCTTTTTGGCCTTTGGTTGGGGTTGGCATGCTACCTTTACCTACCAATTTGCCATTTGGGGCATCAATCCTTAGTTCAGCATTGAAGCCTATTGGCGGCGTTGTTTGCCAGAAAGCGGTCATGTTAACTGATTTTACTCCCGTCAGATCGATGTTCTCTACCTCAAACCAGCCTTCATTTGGCGGGAAGATTAGCAGGCTCATACCGTTGTACTTAAACGAGGTAAATCCGTTAACCTTTTCGGTACCGTTAAACATATAGTTGCTGCTGTTCAATGTAGCTATACCGATACCGGTTAACGCTTTAATGGCATCGGTACCATCATCGGTATATTTAGCTGTGAGTACCAGCGTGGCAGCAGGCTGTTTACCAGGATCGGGCGAAATGGTGCCTGATGGCGGCAGGGATTTCTTTTGGTTATCCTTACCCAACCCAAGCACCCAGCTAATGATCTGGTCCAGGTCACCCTTTTTAATGCTTGGATGCGCCGACATTGCAGTTTCGCCCCAAACTCCTGCGCCTCCTTTTATTACCTTTTGACTAAGTTTAGCCATGGCATCAGGATCTTTTTGGTATTTGGTGCTCACATCTATAAACGACGGGCCAATTGATTTACCAACCTCTTTATGGCAGCTTTTGCAATCCATGGTAAGCATTAATGCTTTGCCGCTGTTTTCGGGCGATGCCTGTTCCAGCTTTGATGCCTCTACCGGTTTTTTGTAGCCATCGATATAATCAACATTAACAATTATACGTTTTGGATCAATTTTTTTAGTGTCGGCGCCATCGGTTACAGTAACCGCATAGCTTAAAGGCGAGCCGGGCAGATAAAAAGATTTGTTGCCCCCTGTTAATTTTACAGTTACCTGCGGCTGCTCGTTACCGGCATAAATGCTCACTGGCGAGCTCTTGCTGCTTGCGCCTTCGCTATCCTTTGCGTCCACGGTAATTTTATAATCGCCGGGTTTGGTGTAGGTATAATCAAGTTCCGGTACTTCTGTTTCTTTTGTAGTTCCATCGCCCAAAGTCCAGGTGTAGGTAACTTTATCGCCTTCGGGATCTTTAGCCTTCGTGCTGAGCTTAACAGCAAACGGTAAAAGCCCCGATGTTTTATTCGCTTTTAAATAGGATATAGCAGGGGGCCTGTTGCCTTTGATATAATCAATCCTTATTAAACCGGCATCCGGATTATGGGTGAACCAACCACTTCCATACTCTAAACCATATAGGCGGCCATCTGGTCCAATTTCCATATCAATCATGGAGTTTACCTTCAAACCGGGGAAGAATGGTTCCATCTTATCAAAATCCCCTTCGGGCGTCATGGTAACTGCTTTAATCCAGCCGCGCATCCAGTCATATGCTAAAAACTTACCATTGTAATAATCGGGCAAGCGTGTTTCGGCAGGGAACATATCGGCATAATAAACCGGACCGGCCATTGCATTACGACCACCAGAACCAACCTGCGGAAATTCGGCAGATGCTCCGTAAGGATACCATATAAATGCCGGTTGCGCGGGTGGTAAATTTGTTAAGCCGGTGTTATTGCGCGAATTATTTACCGGGTGTTTGGGGTCAAACGTCTGACCAATAGTTCCTGTACCATAGTCATAAAGACGGTAAGGTTTGTTATCGCCAACAAAATATGGCCAGCCAAAGTTGCCGGCTTTGCGTGCCTGGTTTACTTCATCATACCCCATTGGTCCGCGGGTGTCAAGGCTATCATTATGGGCATCCGGGCCAACCTCGCCCCAATATAAGTTGCCGTTTTTTTGATCGACTGAAATACGGTAAGGGTTCCGGTCGCCCATTACATAAATCTCGGGGCGGGTTTTGGGCGTACCTTTAGGGAACAGGTTTCCTTCGGGAATATCATAAGTGCCGTCATCCTTTAATTTTATACGCAGGATTTTGCCCCGCAGATCGTTTGTATTACCTGCCGACCGGCGGGCATCAAACTGCAGGTGGCCTGGTCTGTCGTCCAGGGGGGCATAACCGCTGGTTACATATTTTTGTCCTTTTTCATCAAAAGGAGTAGAGTTATCGCCGGCCGAGAAGAACAGGATCTTATCGGGGCCTGGTCCAAAAGCGATAGAGCCACCCGTATGGCAGCAAATTTCGCGCTGTGCTTTTACTTCGAGGATTACCTTTTCGGTCTTTTTATCCAGCGTATCGTTTTTAAATGTAAACCTCGACAGGCGGTTAACAGAACTATCAGCAGGGCTATAATAAATATAAATCCAGTTGTTGTTGGCAAAATCAGGGTCTTTAGCCAGGCCAAGCATACCTTCTTCGGCGTTTACGCCGGGCGTATGCAAGGTTTTGTAGTACACATCAAAAAAGCCTACCTGTTTAACTTTTTGAGTTTCGTGATTGTACCGCATGATCTCGCCGCGGCGTTGTATCACCAGGATATCTAAATTGGGCAAAACGGTCATTTCTGTGGGCTCAAAGAACTGGCCTGTTGAAAGCTGGGTTTTGGCAAATCTGTCTTCATCTGGCGGCAACTGCGATTTGGCGTTTGAATAGTTCAACTCTTTGTTTTCGCCGACGGCGTATTTAATGCCGGCAAGCAGCATTTTTAAGTAGTTGTCGTCTTTGTAAGTTTCTTCGGTATGCCCCATTGCTGTATAAAAGGCGCGGCCTCCATCAAAATCATGGTACCAGGTGGCCGGGTGTAAGCCCATCCGTTTGCCGCCTTTGTAGGTGCTTTCATCAAGTGTAATCAGCACATGAACATCGGGGGCAAGCGCCTTTTTAAAGCTGTAAAACTCGTCGGTACGTTTCCATACTTTAGGCAGGTGTTTGGTAGCATCATTGGTGGCATCAACTACATTATAGGTACCCGGCTGTACATTCGGATTTTTATCATGAATGCCTGGGTGGTCATAAAACCAATCGCCCATGAGGCGGCCATACCATCCCCAGTCGTACTCGGTATCGGCTGCCGCATGTATGCCTACATAACCGCCGCCAGCTTGTATATATCGTTCAAAAGCGGCTTCCTGGCGGTAATCCAGTACATCGCCGGTGGTACTTAAAAAAATAACGGTCGCGTATTTTTTAAGAGTATCCTCATTAAACATTGCTGCGTTTTTGGTAGTATCCACATCAAAGCCGTTTTCTTTACCCAGTTTTTGGATGGCTGCTATACCTGCATCTATTGATGCATGGTGGAAGCCCATGGTTTTTGAAAATACCAGTACACGGGGTTTGCCGGGCCTGGTTTTATTACATGAAAAGTAAATGCAGCTAAGTGCTACAAAGACAAAAAGGGCGATTTTTTTCATATTGGCTTAATATGGGTTTGCGTTAATTGGAGTTTAGATGTCGGTTTACAGGAGCTATTGTACCAATTTATTACAATCGATTGGCTCCCGCCAAATTTATAATTAAATATTGATGTGTCAATACCAATGTGTAATAATGACACAGTAATATTTTTGATAGGAAGAGTGGTGAGTGGTGAGTGGTGAGTGGTGAGTGGTGAGTGGTGAGTGGTGAGTGGTGAGTGGTGAGTGGTGAGTGGTGAGTGGTGAGTGGTGAGTGGTGAGTGGTGAGTGGTGAGTGGTGAGTGGTGAGTGGTGAGTGGTGAGTGGTGAGTGG
>NZ_JBFUKZ010000024.1:0-135552 GCF_056400585.1 Mucilaginibacter sp. P5_A6
TCACCACTCACCACTCACCACTTCACCACTCACCACTCACCACTCACCACTCACCACTCACCACTCACCACTCACCACTCACCACTCACCACTCACCACTCACCACTCACCACTCACCACTCACCACTCACCACTACGTCTGTATCACCCCAACATTAAACGCCTTTTCAATCGGCGCGTGGTTGGCAGCTTCTATGCCCATCGAGATTACCTTACGGGTTTCCAGCGGATCGATGATACCATCAACCCAAAGTCTTGCGGCTGCGTAATATGGCGTGGTTTGCGAATTATACCTATCGGTGGTTTGCTTCAATAGTTCCTGCTCTTTTACATCATCTACCTCTTCCCCTTTTGCTTTTAAGCCCGCAGCCTGCATCTGAACCAATACTTTGGCTGCCTGTCCGCCGCCCATTACGGCAATTTTTGCTGATGGCCAGGCATAGATCAATCTCGGATCATAAGCCTTGCCGCACATAGCATAATTACCGGCACCGTAGGAGTTGCCTATTACAATAGTGAATTTGGGCACTACCGAATTGGCAACCGCGTTCACCATTTTAGCGCCGTCTTTTATAATACCGCCCTGCTCGCTCCGGCTGCCTACCATAAACCCCGTAACATCCTGCAGAAACACCAGCGGGATTTTCTTTTGATTACAGTTCATGATAAAGCGGGTTGCCTTATCTGCCGAGTCGGAGTAAATCACTCCTCCAAACTGCATCTCCCCTTTTTTCGATTTGATCACCTTGCGCTGGTTGGCTACAATACCCACAGCCCAGCCCTCAACCCGACCCAGACCACAGATGATAGACTTGCCATAACCTTCCTTGTATTCCTCAAATGCAGAATCGTCCAGCAGGCGCAGGATAATCTCCATCATATCATAAGCTTTCTCGCGGTTATCCGGCAGTATGCCATAAATATCTTTTGCATTTAATTTAGGGCTGGATGGCTTGATCCTGTCGAATCCGGCTTTGGTATAATCGCCCACCATGCTCATAATGTTGCGGATAGAATCGAGGCATGCCTGGTCATTGGGTTGCTTATAATCGGTAACACCCGAGATTTCGCAATGGGTTGTTGCGCCGCCTAATGTTTCGTTGTCCACATCTTCGCCAATGGCCGATTTTACCAGGTATGATCCCGCCAGGAAAACCGACCCGGTGCCTTCTACAATCATAGCCTCGTCGCTCATGATAGGCAAATAAGCGCCACCTGCCACACAGGAGCCCATAATGGCCGAGATCTGGATGATCCCCATACCGCTCATGATGGCATTATTACGAAATATGCGCCCAAAATGCTCTTTATCGGGAAAGATCTCATCCTGCAAGGGTAAATACACACCAGCCGAGTCAACCAGGTAAATAATAGGCAGGCGGTTTTCCATGGCTATTTCCTGGGCGCGCAGGTTTTTCTTGGCGGTTATCGGGAACCATGCGCCGGCCTTCACTGTGGCATCATTTGCTACAATTACACATTGCCGCCCGGACACATACCCAATACCACACACAACCCCGCCGGATGGGCAGCCGCCGTGCTCGGCATACATGCCATCGGCAGTTAAAGCGCCAATTTCAAGCCAGGGTTTATCGCTATCAATTAGGTAGGCCACACGTTCGCGGGCCAGCATTTTACCTTTTTCTTTTTGTTTGGCCGCTGCCTTTTCGCCGCCGCCCAAATGCACTTTTTTTAGCCTTGTGTTCAGCTCATAAACAAGCTGTTTGTTTATATCTTCATTAATGTTAAAAGCGATATCCATAATTGGTTTTTATAGAAAATGTAATTTAGAGAAAATTACCTGGACAAATCTAATTTTTAGTTGCCAGTTTTCGGGTCTTTTTTCACTTACCAAAATTGTATGATGGTACCTGGTACAATTACTTATTAAATTACGTAAAAACACGCATATATATTCACTAAAAACAATATAGCTTTACTTTAAATTAATATAAACCCCTACCACCATGATACAGCAAACCAAACGATACGGCTGGACACCCGACCTGCCCGATCACCGCGATTTAAAGTACGCCATTGTACGTCCCGAAGCTTTGGCAAAACCCCTACCTCCGTTAGTAGACATGCGCCTGCAGTGCCCGGCTGTTTATGACCAGGGCCAGTTGGGTTCATGTACAGCCAACGCCATAGGCGGGGCTTTTCAGTTTGAATTGATGAGGCAAAAACTGCCTGTGTTTAATCCCTCGCGCCTGTTTATTTATTATAACGAGCGTGTACTGGAAAATCATGTAAAAGAAGATAGCGGCGCCCAGCTACGCGATGGCATTAAATCTGTAGCTACGCAGGGTGTTTGCGATGAAAAGCTTTGGCCGTATGACATCAGCAAGTTTGCTAAAAAACCTAAAAAGAAATTATATACCCTGGCCCAAAAAAATCAGGCTATTCAGTATACCCGCTTAAACAATATGAATATTACCGAGTTAAAATCGTGCCTGGCAACCGGTAATCCTTTTGTTTTTGGCTTTACTGTTTACCAGGCTTTTGAAGGGAGCACAGTTGCCCAAACAGGCGTACTAAATATGCCCGGAAAAAATGAAAGCGTTTTGGGAGGCCATGCCGTAATGGCGGCTGGCTATGATGATAAAAAGAAGGCCTTTATTATTCGGAATAGCTGGGGCGACGGCTGGGGGCAAAAAGGGTATTTTTATATGCCCTATGATTACATAACCAGTACCGACCTGGCCGACGACTTTTGGACCATAAGTAAGGTGGAGTGAGTTTTTTGGGAGGAAGGATTTTTGGACAAAGGACTTTCGGACTTTCGGACGTTCGGACAAAGGATTAAAGACGGAAGGACAAGCAAAGTCAACATATTCAGCGCCTTTATCCTTTGTCTTTCGTCCGAAAGTCTTTTGTCTGAAAGTCCGAAAATCCTTTGTCCGAACGTCCGAAAATCCTTTGTCAAACTAAAGACTTAAGTCAGGTTTCTGTCCCTGAACCAAACTTCATCAGGAGTGGCATTAAAACTGTCCATCAGGTTTACCAGTTCGATGGGGTCGCCGGAGGTTATTACCAGTTCGCGGTTGGTGGGTTTAAGGAATTTTTGTTCTACCATTACATCCAGTTGTTTTAATAATGAATCATAGTATCCACCCACATTAAGCAAACCAATGGGATGATTATGTAAACCTAACTGCAGCCACGTTAAAACTTCAAAAAACTCTTCGAGGGTACCTAAACCACCGGGAAGCGTGATGATACCTTCGCACAGGTCGTTCATCATTTGTTTGCGCTGGTGCATGTTTTCAACAATATGCAGCTCGGTTAAACCGGTGTGGCCAACTTCCTTGTCCATCAAAAATTGAGGGATCACGCCTATCGCTTTACCACCCCTGCTTAAAATAGCATCGGCAAGCAGGCCCATAACACCAACCTTGCCGCCGCCGAATACCAAAGTAATATTACGACTCACCATAACTTCGGCCAGTTGATCAATTGCTTCTTTCAATAAAGGGTCGCCGTTAAAGTTGGCGCCGCAGAATACGCAGATAGATTTCATTGTTCAATTATAACAAAAATTCCTTGCCCCTGAATTAAGCTTTTATTAACTCTTGCAGGCAAATAGCTTTTAGATTATTTATTTAAAGGGTCAAAATCCAGAAAAATAAATAAAAAAGTTTGACCTTAAATATTGGCAAATAGCGATGGGTTTGAAACCCATCGCTATGGTGAAGGCCTCAATCGAATTTTAAAAACGAGTTCCTGTTAACTCTTATTATTATGGTTTAGCCTAATGTTATTATTTATATCTTTAAAAAAACATATCTCATGAAAAAAATACTAACCTTATCAACTATGCTAATAATGAGTTATCTATCATCATTAGCACAAACCATTGTTAACCCACAGGTGGAAAGCAGTGACGACTATAACAGTTCCATAACCAAAGTGGAAACTGATGCAAAATTTACGGTTGTAAACTTTGAGTACACCGCCAGTTCTGATAATTCCTGGGCACAACTCAATAAAGAGATCTACATTCAAACCGACCAGAGTAATGCACATTACAACTATGTAAAATCTGAAAATATAGCCATGGTACCTGCCAAACACACTTTAGCCAAAGCCGGCGAAAAGCTTTTATTTAAAGTATATTTTCAAAAAATACCACAAGCCACAAAATCAATGGATATTATTGAAAGGGCTGGCAGAAGAACCGATGGCATTTCATTTTTTAACTTTTATAATGTAAGCTTAACCCAATCAGTCCCCGAAGGAACAAAAGTAAAAGTAACTGATGTTGTATTAATGCCGCCGCCCCCGGTTGACAGAGTTGAACAAGCTTTAAATGGCACGAATGAGATGGCAAATGCTATGAGTGCAATGGGTCCAATGTACACATCTATGGCAAAAAGCATGCTTGATGCACAATTTGCTTACTACAAGCAACCCGGTAAAATAGCCGAGATTGCCAAACTAAACAAAGAATATTTTGACGCGCTTATAAAAGAAGGCTTTACAAATGACCAGGCTTTAAAAATAATAACATCCAATAGCTTAATTCCAAAGTCGGCATCAGTTAACGGCCAATAAAATTATAAGCTAAAAGCAGAATGCGAAAAGCTAAAAGCTAATATTTTGATTATCAATAAAGAAAAAAGCCTGTAAGGTTATAATAAACTTTACAGGCTTTGCTATTTTAATTGCAGTACAGTATTTTCCCGGGAATTACCTGGTATAGTTAGGCGCTTCCTTAGTAATTGTAATATCGTGCGGATGGCTTTCACGCATTCCTGCTGCAGTGATACGTACAAATTTGGCGCGTTGCAGGTCTTCAATATTGGCAGCACCACAGTAGTGCATACCAGCACGTAAACCGCCTATGTATTGGAATATCACTTCGGCCATGTTGCCTTTAAAGGGTACGCGGCCAACAATGCCTTCTGGTACCAGTTTGGTAACCACATCGGTTTCATCCTGGAAGTAGCGGTCTTTTGATCCTTTTGCCATCGCCTCAACCGAACCCATACCACGGTATGATTTAAATTTACGGCCTTCGTATATAATGGTTTCGCCCGGTGATTCTTCCACACCTGCAAACAGTGAGCCTGCCATAATGGTGCTTGCACCAGCTGCTATGGCTTTTACAATATCTCCGGTTTGTTTGATACCTCCATCGGCAATAACTGGGATACCGCGACCTTCTAATGCTTTGGCACATTCATAAACGGCATACAGTTGAGGTACACCCACACCCGCAATAATACGGGTTGTACAAATAGACCCCGGACCGATACCCACCTTAACCGCATCGGCACCGGCATCAGCCAAAGCAATTGCAGCATCGGCAGTGGCAATATTACCGGCAATAACCTGTAATTGAGGATGTAAGCTTTTAACAGCTTTCACCATATCGATAACTCCTTTTGAGTGACCGTGAGCTGTATCAACAACCACGACATCAACACCGGCATTGTATAAAGCGGTAACACGGTCGATGTTATCTGCCGCAACCCCAACAGCCGCGCCAACACGCAAACGGCCAAATGAATCTTTACACGCGTTAGGGAAGTTTTTAACCTTCTGGATATCTTTATAAGTAATTAAGCCTACCAGCTTGCCATCTTTATTTACTACCGGTAGTTTTTCTATTTTGTTGCCTTGTAATATTGCAGTAGCCTCAGTTAAAGTTGTTCCTTCAGGTGCAATGATCAGGTTAGTTTTGGTCATCACATCGCTAACAGGCAGCGTCATATCTTTCTGGAAACGCAGGTCGCGGTTGGTTATGATACCTTTAAGTTTGTGCTCTGCATCAATAACCGGGATGCCACCTATGCTAAACTCCCTCATGATCTGGAACGCATCTGCAAGTAGCGCATCCTCCATCAATGTAACGGGGTCCTGGATCATACCGCTTTCAGACCGTTTTACCTTACGTACCTCATCAGCCTGTGCCTGTATGGTCATGTTTTTATGCAAAATACCAATACCACCAGCCTGGGCAATGGCAATTGCCAGCCCTGCTTCTGTAACGGTATCCATAGCGGCCGAAATAATAGGAATGTTTAAACGGATGCTTTTTGTTAAAAAAGTACCTGTGTTAACATCGCGCGGTAGTACTTCAGAATAAGCGGGGAGTAGTAAAACGTCGTCGTAGGTTAATCCTTCGGCAACAAATTTGGATGGGTCTAACTGCATAGCAAATAATTATTTTGGAGTTATTATTTGCCGGGCAAAGCTAACTAAAATTAAGGGGATTTGAAAATTTGGCAATTTGAAAATTTGAAAATATGTCAATCAGATGATTAGGCAATTTATAAGATAACGAATTTGAAGATTTAAAAATTAAACATATTGTTCCATTTTCAAATCTTCAAATCAGCGAATTTTCAAATTCAATCAATATTTACCTACTATCACCTTATGAAAACTCTCAAAATGAAAATATTTATTGGCCAGTTCCTGCAGTTGCAGGGTGGTAACATTTTTTACTGTGGCTGCATATTTGTCGTAGTAATCATAATCAAGATCGGCAAAATAAATACTTTTAAACTTATCGGCATGCGAGAAAACATTCTCCAGGCTACCCAGTAGTGAACCCAGCATGTAGTTACGCACCAGGTCGAGCTCTTCATCGGGTATCAGTTCGGTTTTTAATATATTGATCTCTTTTTCAATTTCGGTAATGGCTGCCTTGCAAACATCTGCCCCTACTTCGGTAGCTATAAAAAATGAGGCTCCCTGTTTAAATGGCCCCAGTCCCGAACCTATACCATAAGTATATCCCTTATCCTCGCGAATATTGGCCATCAGCCTCGATCCAAAGTAGCCTCCCAAAACCGTGTTTAAAACCTGTAAAGGCTGAAAATCGGGATGGCTGCGGGTAATTACAGGTGTACCTATCCTAATGGCCGATTGTAAGGCATCAGGCTTTTCGGTAAAATAAAACAGATCTTTGGATGCTTCAATCGGGGGTTGAGT
The DNA here is from genome assembly GCF_056400585.1 of Mucilaginibacter sp. P5_A6. NCBI lineage: Bacteria > Pseudomonadati > Bacteroidota > Sphingobacteriia > Sphingobacteriales > Sphingobacteriaceae > Mucilaginibacter > Mucilaginibacter sp. P5_A6. Next base: position 6,943 of record NZ_JBFUKZ010000024.1, read on the forward strand.
AGTATCTGCAGGTGCATCACCGTTAGTCCATCCTTTATCAAAAGTATCGGTGATAAGTGATAAGGTTTCCGGCTCAATTTTACCCGCAATTATTATAGTACAGTTTGATGGCTGATATTGTTGTTTATAATGGGCCAGCAGATCATCGCGCTGCAATGTTTTATAATTATCAAAGCTGGCGCCTAAGCCATAAATGGTATCGCCATAAACGGCTTTGTTAAAATCCCGCCGGGCTACAACATCATTTTTTTGCAGGCTAACCTGTAGCTTTTGCTGTTGGTTACGCTTAAACGTTTCCAGTTCCTTCACCGGGAAAACAGAATCGGTAAGCAGATCCATAATAACCGGTAACGTGCTATGCAAATGCTTATTTAAGCTGTATAGCGTAACCACCGAATTTTCGTAACCATAATCAACCTGCAAAAAGGCGCCGTAAAAGTCTATCTTATCTGCTATTTGCGCTGCGTTCAAGGTGCTGGTTCCCTCGGTAAGCATGGTATTAGCCGCCATATTTAACAGCGGATTTGCCGGGTTAAAACGCAGGTTTCCAAAAATCCACTCTATACGTACCAGTTCCTGGTCGCCCGAGTTAAAACAATAAATATTGCAGCCATTATCAAGCTTTTTATGCCCGGGCCTTATCAGGGTTATATTATCGATAGCCTTAAAATCTGGGGCTAATGTTCTATCTATTTGGGTCATTGGTCAATTGTCATTAGTCATTGGTTTTCTTCTGAAACGGAATTCTTCGAATTAAAGAATTTGCAGAATTATAGGATGAAGAAAATTCGAAAAATTCTTTAATTCAATAAATTCTGGTTCAGACTAACTCTGATTCAGGCATCTCCGCAGTTTGCTCCGCCAGGTAAACCAGCGTTGATGAATTGTCTTTCCTGAATATTTTATTGGCTACCGCTTTAATTTGCTCGCTGGTTACGGCCAGGTATTTTCCTGTTTCCTGGTTAAGCAAGCCGGCATCGCCAAGTAACTCAAACGAGGCCAGGTTCATGGCTTTATCCAGTAACGACATTTCAGAGAACACCATGGTTGATTCTGTTTTGTTTTGCACCTTGGTTAATTCATCTGCCGGCACCCCGGTATGCTTAACTTTCTCCAGTTCGTCCCACAGTGCAGCTTCGGCTTGCTCAATGCTGATGTTTTCCAGTGGCTTACCTTCCAGTACAAACATGCCTTTATCCAGGCTGCTGGTAATGTAGGCATGCACCTCGCTAAAAATCTGCTTATCCTGCACTAAACTTCGGTACAGGCGCGATGAGTGGCCGCGCGAAAGTATATCGCTCAACAGCTCCACTGCGTAATAATCCTCATCTAAACGGGCGCCCATCTGGAAAGCGATATAAACATCATTTAAAGGCACTTTGGCGGTTACCGTTTCACGGCGTTCTTCGTGCTGATCTGGTTCCTGCGGCAGGTTACGGGTGTACTTTTCGCCCGCGGGTATCGGCCCAAACCATTTCTCTGATAGTTGCTTTACTTCTTCGGTTGTTACGTTGCCGCCCACTACCATAATGGCATTTTGTGGATTATAGTGTTTCTTGAAAAACGCTTTTACGTCCTCAATCCGCGCATCCTCAATATGTTTGATGGTTTTACCTATGGTAGCCCACCTGTAAGCGTGCTCTTTATAAACCAGCGGACGAAGCTTTAACCAAACATCGCCATAAGGCTGATTAAGGTAGCGCTGCTTAAACTCCTCTATTACCACATTGCGCTGCACCTCAAGGCTTTTTTCGCTAAAAGCCAGGCTGAGCATCCGGTCGCTTTCGAGCCAGAAAGCAGTTTCGATATTAGCAGATGGCAGGGTGATATAATAGTTGGTGATATCGTTGCTGGTAAAGGCATTGTTTTCACCGCCTACCCTTTGCAGGGGTTCATCATAGCTGGGAATATTTACCGATCCACCAAACATCAGGTGCTCAAACAAATGGGCAAAGCCGGTTTGGTCGGGATTTTCATCGCGGGCACCAACATCATATAGTATGTTGAGCACCGCCATAGGGGTAGTATTATCTTCGTGAACAATAACCCGCAGGCCATTATCCAATGTAAACCGGTTGAACTTAACCATGGACAGTCATATTTAAAACAAAGCAAATGTAAAAATTTTGTTGATATAGTTGTTTGATGCAAAAAAAGTCCGAAAGTCGGGAAAGTCCGGAAGTCGGAAAGTCCAAAAAGTGGGTAAAGTTGGAAAAGTTATCATGAAATATTTATTAAAATCTTCCTTACCTTGTGATACCAGACCCCGATCATCGGACTTTACTAACTTTCGGACTAAAAAACATGACACAAGCAGAGCTCATTAAAAAAATAACCAGCATAATTGGCAAACCCAAGGTGCTTGAGCTTAGCAGGATATTAAAAGAACAGCACTTTGCTTTACGCGATTTAATCGATATTACTTTTCAACAGGATAAAGCTGTTGCATTCAGGGCGGTGTGGATACTGGAAAATATTTTTTTATCAGATCCGGAAATTTATCTCGACGACCTGCACTATATGATCTCGCGGTTCGGCGAAGTGAAACACCCCGGATGTCAGCGCCATTATGCCAAAATAATAATGCACATTACTGATGCAAAGGCCCCGAAGTCGTTGCAATTAAAGCTTCAGGAAATCAACTTTGAACCGGTGGTTGAGCAACTGTTTGACTGGATGATAAACCCCAGGGCAAAAGTTGCTGTAAAAATATTTGCAGCTTATGCCTTATACAATTTAAAGGATTCATTCCCCTGGGTTAAAGAAGAACTTACCGCCCAAATGGAGTTTTTAATGCGCAACGGCAGCGCAGCCATACAGACAGGCGGAAAGAAGATTTTGAAGGACTTGTAGTATCGAATGTGCAGATTTCAGATGTGCAGATGACTGAGCGTCGAATGTGCAGATGTGCAAATTTCAAATATGCAAATGATTATCAAAAGACTTCATTTGCACATCTGAAATTTATAATCTGCACATCTAATCTTACTCATGCGGCCTATCCTCACCGTGCAAATTATGGCTTACCTGGCCGTGGCGTAGCTTAGCGTGTATGGCAGATGAACTATCATCGGCATAAGTACCATAGGCATTTACCAATACGCCCTTAAGGCTATATTTTGGAGATGACACCGCATAAACTATCGACATATCATCGGGATTGCTGGCGCCTTCAAAACGGTAAAACTCGTCAATTATAAAATCGTCGGCCCCCATGTGAATAGCCTGGGATTTATCGTCTATTGTATCGCCTTCCAGGCTAAGGTTAGCCGTATATCCCCGTTTGAAAAGATCATTGGTGGCATCAAGTAAGCTTTCGTAATTTTTCATGGTGGTGATGTTTTGTTTAAGTAACAGCAATTGATACTGCCTTTATTTGTGTAACCAATGAACTATTGATGTTGTTTTGATTTTATGAATAATAAGCCTCCTGTAAAGCTGTATTAAACAAAATGTCTCATTGCATTTAAGCAACGAGACATTTTGTTTATTTAAGGTCCTCCCTTTTTGAAGAGGTTTAGGTGAGGCTATTTACTGCGCCTTAGCCAGCCACAGCGAAGCATTTAAATGCAAAGCCGGGTGCGAAGTATAACCCGAAGGTGCATCGCCAGACCAGCCATTAAACAGGTTATCGTTGGTATCGCCTGTGCCGTCATCGGCCGGTGAGCTATCACCAATAAATACAACCCTACCGCTGCCATATGTTGCTAAAAGTGCCATTGCATTGGCCGTCCCGCCATTAGTGGCACTATTGCGCCAGAATAAGCCCTGCACGCTTGCGTTATTTGCAGGGTACAACGTAGCAGTTGATCCGTTATAGAAAGCCAGTTTTGAAGCCGTACCAGCCGCGCCGTTTAACACTATCTGCGCATTGGTATTGGTACCTGTATAAACGTTGGTTGAAGGGCCTTCACTGATATCAACATAATTGATATTGAAACCAAAAGGATTGCTGTTATTGATCCCATTGTTAGTCATCAAATCGTTCCATACGCGGGGCGAATCGTAACCATCGCCATCCCTGTCAGACGGGTTGTAACCATTGGCATCGGTACCGGCAGTTGTAGCTGCGGTATGGTCGGCTATCATAAACAAGCCGCCACCATTGGCAACAAAATTCATTAAAGCAGTTTTCTCCGCAGCAGTGAATAAACGGTTAGGCTCAACAACCACAAATACATCATAATTGCTCAAATCCTGCGCGTTTGCAGTACCATAGGTAATGGCTGTTCCACCTGGCAATGATTCTACCAGCTCACCGCGTTTTACCAGTTCAACAGCCCATGCCGAAATAGCGCCTTTCCAATAGGTTTCGGCAGTGCCGGCAGTAATGCCAGTATATGATGCTGTTGGTATGCGTTGTGCTTTTGTTTCAACAGTTGTACCGCCGGTATAAAGTGGCACACTTTCGGTACCATCGGCGTCAATTTGCCAATCGGCGCTGCCTGCATTTTCCAGGTGACTTGCATCAAACAGGAATTTTTTACCTGTAAGTACAGTACCACCGCCGGTGCCGCCATTATCATTTATGGTAATATCATCAATATCTACACGATTAGTGCCGCCGCTTAGTTTGCGGATCTCGATACGGGCAGTGCCGGTTACGCCGGTAATGGTAAAAGTTGATAAGGTTAAGGTTGAAGTAGTGGTTATGGTTGATCCGGCCTGTGTCCAGCTGCTGCCGCCGTTTACAGAATAAAATAAGCCCCAGGTACTGGCGCCATCGCTGCCGTAAGTACCGCTTTTAATAGTAACGGTGCTGATGCCTGTGGTAACATCAAACAACATGGTTATTTTACCTGTGTTGCGGATACGTGCTGCCCATGAACCAGCTTTAAGATCGCCGGCAAGGTTACCTATTAAGGCATCATACAGATTCCATGAGTTGCCAGACAAGGTTACATTATCGCCGCTGCTTGAACCTGTAGGCGAAACATCATAAGCCGTTTTAGGACTGGTTGCCCCTACTTCGAAACCCTGTGTAAGTGATACCGCCTGGATTTTAAGTTTTGTTACCGATGCTGTTTTGTTATCGGCAGCACTTTGAACCGGCTGATTTGCATTTTTTTGACAACCAGAAGCCAACGCTCCGGCAAAAGCTAAGGCAGCAAAAAGCAGCCTCGGATTTGTAAATTTTAGCATAGTGTGTTTTTAAAGTGATTTATGTATAAGTTTATATTTATTAACCGTGCATCAAACTTCATGATAATTAAGAACTTAATCATTGCCAATATATTAACTTATTGTTAAATATGATTGCTTTAGTTAACAAAATCATGAGGGAGACAGGTGTTGATGTGCAGAATAAATTAACTGTAATTACAACTTAATAAACCATTCGCAATCACGTATATTTACACGTGATTAATAGCGAAATAGTTCTCAATTTAAAAAGCAATATCAGCAAGTACTTGCTGGCGTTTATTTTATTGCTTGGATTTTTCGCTATCCAGGGTCATGCAAATAGCAGCCAGGTAAACAATAGCAGCACAGATACCGAGGTGCCGGCCAAAAAGCAATCTGTATTAAAAAATTGCATCAGTTACAAAAGAGCCTCCTTAGCTTCCTGTAAAAACGTTATTATTTACTTCATACCCAGGGAGAATTTCGAGCAGCGCATATTGCTTCATAATAAAGTTATCATAAATAAGTTTGAGCATTTAAAGCAGCTTTTCCCATCGTATAAAAGTGATACTAATTATTTGTTCTTTACCCCCATCTACGCTGCCGATCAGGACCTCCCACGCATCGGTTAATTCCTTCCTGTTTCCCAATTTATTGAATTAAGTAAAATTTATTTAACGGTTTAACTGTGCCTTAAGGCCTGCTAAACGCATACTGCTATCTGCATGAAAAAGCTTAAAAAGCTGTTAAGGCTTATTTGCCTTGCCCTATTTTTAATACTGGCTGTAACAGGCATTTCCATAGCCGGCGCCGCTCCTATCCTTGCTAAAAACGAAGAACGTTTTAATAACAACGAAACGCTGATAGAAATGGTTGATGAGAAGAAGGAAGATGAGGAAGAGGAAAAACGGTAATGGTTTAAAAAACCGCCTTATTAAATCGCCGGGCGATAAAATCCGGAGACGCTAAATCAGGAAATGGTGCGCTGGGTTTATGCCCCAATAATAACCACGTCACTGCGAGCGCAACGCGGCAATCGCGAACTGTGCAGATCGGCTCTGTAAGTTGGGGATTGCTTCGTACCTCGCAATGACATGACTGTAAGTTACTGACCATCAATATAAAAAATCGTCATTGCGAGGAGGAACGACGAAGCAATCCCGAACTATACAGGGCGAATTTGCAAGCGCACCTGCTTATTGGGGATTGCTTCGTTCCTCGCAATGACGGTTCAAAAAATCACGTCATCCCCATTTTTTCCAGGATTACCCTAATGGACACTCGCAATGACGATTATTATTTATAGACGATTATTTATTTCTACTTATTATTTCACCGGCTCCGGAGCCGCCTTAGGCGTGTTCAAAAACACAAAGTTGTTATCAAACATATCAACCTTGATGGTGCTGTCCTTATCTACCTTACCGGCCAGGATTTGCTTCGATAGCTCGTTCAGGATCTTTTTCTGGATGACGCGTTTTAGCGGACGGGCGCCAAACTGTGGATCGTAGCCTAACTGGCCCAGCCAATCGAGAGCCTCGTCCGAAGCCTCCATGGTGATGCCCATTTCGGCCAGGGTTTCTTTCACGTGGTTAAACTGCAGTTTCACAATGTCATGGATCTCATCGCGGCTAAGCGGAGTAAACATGATGATCTCATCAATACGGTTCAAAAACTCGGGACGGATAGTTGCCCTTAACAGGGTAAACAGTTCGTTCTTTGTTTTGGCTATCAGTTCATCACGGTTTTCATCTTCCAACGCCTGGAAGTTTTCCTGGATAATGGTTGATCCTATGTTTGATGTCATGATGATGATGGTGTTTTTGAAGTTTACCACACGGCCTTTATTATCAGTTAAGCGGCCATCATCCAACACCTGCAGCAGGATATTAAACACATCCGGATGCGCTTTTTCAATTTCGTCCAGCAGTACCACGCTGTATGGTTTACGGCGCACAGCCTCGGTTAACTGACCGCCTTCATCATAACCCACATAGCCGGGGGGCGCTCCTATCAGCCTTGAAACAGCATGGCGCTCCTGGTATTCACTCATATCTATCCTCACCAATGCACCTTCATCATTAAACAGGTATTCGGCCAATGCCTTTGCCAGCTCGGTTTTACCCACCCCGGTTGTACCTAAAAATATAAACGATCCAATTGGCCTGCGTTTATCCTGTAAACCGGCACGGCTGCGGCGTATAGCATCGCTAATAGCTTCAATGGCTTCCTGCTGGCCTGCCACGCGTTTGTGTAACTCATCTTCCAGGCTCAGTAGTTTTTCGCGCTCGCTCTGGATCATTTTGCTAACCGGGATACCTGTCCAGCGGCTTACCACTCCCGCAATATCGTCGGCCGTTACTTCTTCCTTAAGCATGCGGCTGTCGCTCTGGTTTTCCAGCAGGGCAGCCTTTAGTTTTTCAACTTCGGCCTGTGCCTGTACAATGGTTCCGTAGCGCAATTCGGCTACTTTGCCATAGTCGCCTGCACGTTCGGCCTGCTCAGCTTCCTGCTTATAGTGTTCTATCAGCTCAACTTTTGTATTAATGCCATCAACAAGGTCTTTTTCGGCCTTCCATTTGGCCCGCAATGAATCGCGCTGTGCAGATAGATTGGCAATCTCCTTGCTTAACTCGGTAACCTTGTGGTCATCCTTTTCACGCTTTATGGCTTCGCGCTCAATCTCCAGTTGCATAATGCGGCGTTCCAGCTCATCAACCACTTCTGGCACCGAATCCATTTCCAGGCGCAGTTTTGAAGCGGCTTCGTCCATCAGGTCAATAGCCTTATCCGGTAAAAACCTGTCGGAGATATAACGCTGCGACATTTCTACCGCGGCTATAATCGCCTCATCTTTTATCCGCACTTTGTGGTGGGTTTCGTACCGTTCTTTTAAGCCACGTAAAATAGATATGGCATCGGCAATATCCGGCTCTTCAACCATCACTTTTTGAAAGCGGCGTTCAAGGGCTTTATCTTTTTCTAAATATTTCTGGTATTCATTAAGTGTGGTTGCGCCTATTGATCTTAGTTCGCCACGGGCCAAAGCCGGTTTTAATATATTGGCCGCATCCATGGCGCCTTCGCCGCCGCCAGCACCTACAAGGGTATGAATCTCATCAATAAACAGGATAATCTCGCCATCACTTTGCGTAACTTCTTTAATAACGGCTTTAAGGCGTTCTTCAAACTCACCTTTGTATTTGGCGCCTGCTATAAGCGCACCCATATCCAGCGAATAAACCACCTTGGTTTTCAGGCTCTCGGGCACATCCCCTTTGATGATCCTGAAAGCAATACCTTCGGCAATTGCAGTTTTACCAACACCAGGCTCGCCAACCAATATGGGGTTATTTTTTGTACGGCGGGACAGGATCTGGATCACCCTGCGGATCTCCTCGTCCCTGCCAATAACCGGGTCAAGCTTGCCCGATTCGGCATACTCATTAAGGTTACGGGCATATTTGTTAAGCGCGTTGTAAGTAGCCTCGGCATTCTGGTCGGTTACTTTGCTATCTCCGCGTAAGCCGATAATAGCTTTTTTCAGATCTTTTTCGTTTACCCCAAAATCTTTAAGCGCGGTGCTTACCTTGCCCCCTGCTGCCAGCAAACCCAATAATATATGCTCAACAGATACAAATTCATCTTTAAATTCCTTTAAATATCCCTGCGCTTTCTGCAGAGCCGAATTGCTGTCGGAAGATAAATAAACGTTACTGCCGCTTACTTTAGGGAACGATGCTATCTGCGTATCCAGTGTATCATTCAGGCGGTTAAGGTTAACGTTTAGTTTTTTTAATAAATACGAAATAACATTTTCATCAACCAGCAACAATCCCTTTAACAGGTGCGCTGGTTCAATTGCCTGCTGCTGGTTGCCGGTGGCAATTTCTGAAGCCTTTTGAACGGCTTCCTGGGCTTTTATTGTAAAGTTGTTAAAATTCATAGTAGTTGGTGTTAGTCAAATCGCTTGCCAGTTTTTAAAGCCTGATAAAAAGTCATACAAAAATAATTTGAAGCGCCATTTTGACGCTACCTGGTAAACAATTGTTATTTTTTGATATTTTTGAAGAGCCCAATAAATTCTGATGCTGAACACGCGTTTCTTTTTTAATAGTCTGCCGGCAAAATACCAGTCGTTATACCGGAACTTTTATACGTATCAAAATTTAATTGCCATAAGGGCGGCCGGCATCATATTTTTATTATTAAACATAACAATAAGAATACTGTACCTGGTTTTCCCGGCAAGCCTTACAAAGGCTCAAAACTTTCCCGAATTTAACACAAGTAACTGGGTATTCCTCGTCATTACGCCTGTTTTTCTGATAATTAGCAACTTGCTTATAGTTGATTACAAAAAGCATAAAAAAGGCACCCAGCTGATGGCATTTGTTGTGTTTTTGTTTTCGTTATATATCATTACCTGTGGCATGTATTCCAGTTTTATTGCCACATCAGACCCGGGCAACTCACTTACCCTTTACCTGGTTGCTTTGTGCCTTATAAGTGCCATCTGTGTAATGGAGTATTATGAAACCATTATACTGATCATCGCGATTGAGTTGTTTTTTACGGCCTTGTTATTATACAGTCAGGCATCGCCTACCCAAATGCTTTATAACCAGTTAGTATCCGTTATATTATTATCGGCCTTTTACCTTACATCCAGGTATTTTTTCACTTACAAATCCAATAGTTATCAGCAGGTCATTCAGATAAAGGAAAAAAACGAGCAGATTGAAAAAGCAAACGGGTTTAAAAACCAGGTATTGGGGATGGTGGCCCATGATCTGCGCAACCCCATAGCGGCGGTGGAATCCATTGCAATGATGATGGAAATGGATGAGATAACTGAGGATACGCGCGATAACCTGGCAATGGTAAAAACATCGTGCGCAAAAGCAAGGTCGATAATTGACGATTTGCTGGAGGCCGCACGTAATGACAACGACAATGTTATTGTTACCGAAAGGACGGAGTTGAATAAACTACTTAAAACAGCTGTACAAAGCTGGAAAAACCACCTGAAAGCCGATATATTATTCACCAGCAGTATAAACCCTGTTTTTGTATCAATTAACAAGGAAAAATTTTACCGGATTATTGATAACCTGGTAAGCAATGCTGTTAAATTTTCAAAGGATGACGACCGCATTGACATCAGACTGAGCGAAGCTGACAACGAAATTGTGATGGAGGTACAAGATTATGGTATGGGCATATCCACAGAAATGTTGCCCGAAATATTTACCCGTTTTACTAAAGCAGGGCGCCCCGGCATCAGGGGGGAAAAATCAACCGGCCTGGGCCTCAGCATCGTTCGGCAGATAGTTGAAAGCCACAATGGCACCGTAAACGTTGAAAGCTACGAAGGTAAAGGATCTATTTTTGTGGTTAAGCTGCCTGTTGGGTAGATGGTCATTGGTCATTTCGCTGCGCTGTCATTAGTCATTGGTAGCTGCAGCTTTTTTTCATGCGATTTGTAAAATTYGGGAACACTGAAAGGGAAGTGACGTTTTGAAAAATTTGTCATCCTGAACGTAGTGAAGGATCTAGTCGTAGACTGTGCAGGGCGAAGAAGCATGGCGAATATCAGATCCTTCACTACGTTCAGGATGACAAAAGTTTTTTTTCAAATACTGAAAGTCTGGAGGTCTGCAACTAACTTGTCATGAATGCCGCGCTGCGCTCGCAGTGACATAAGGGATAATTAATTGTCGCAAACCGCCCGCTACCCCCCTAACTGAAAACACTTTGCGCTTTCTTAATCGCTTTTTCCAGGTCGATAGCTTTGCCCAAAACTCCTTTGAAAAGATCGCCTTCGGTTCTTAGCCTGTCGATAGAATTAAATATTGTAAAGCGCTTCATTGTAAGGCCGGGTTTTACTTCGTCCCAATGCAGGGGCATAGATACCATTGCACCAACCTTTGGTCTGAGCGAATACGGACCGGCGATGGTTGCGCCGGGGCGGTTCTGTAAAAAATCCAGGTACATCTTTCCCTTACGGTTGGCTACCATACGTTCCAGGCTGGTATAACCGGGTATTTGTTTGTGAACAATATTTACAATAATGCGGGCAAACAGCTGTGTTTGGTCATAACTATACTTCGCATCCATCGGGATATAAATATGCATGCCGGTAGAGCCGGATGTTTTGCAGTATGAGGGCACATCAATGACATCCAGCACCTTTTTAACCTCAAGGGCGGCTTCTATCACCTGGTCGAAAGTGTTTTTATCGGGATCAAGGTCTATCACGCAGTAATCGGGGTTATCCGGCGACTGTACACGACTAAACCATGGGTTCATTTCAATACAACCAAGGGAGGCCATCCATAACAAACTGGCTTCATCTGTACCTACTAAATATTCCTTATGCTCGCCCTCCCCGTTGGTGTAAGGGAAAGTTTTGGCCCAATCAGGGGCTTTATCTTTTACATCTTTTTGATAAAAACTGGGTCCATGAATCCCCCCGGGAAAACGGTTGAGCGACATAGGCCTGTCTTTCAAATAAGGCAAAATATATTCAGCAACCTGGTAATAATAATTAAACATATCGCGCTTGGTTACCTTATCCTCGGGCCAGTAAATTTTACTTAGGTTGGTAAACTTCAAATCGTGACCGCAGATTTTGCGTACCTGCGTTTCGTCGGTAGGGTTTAGCAAAGTTTTTCTTTCTTTCACTTTTGGAGGTTTTATGGCCGAGGCATGTGTGTCTTCCTGCTTTTCTTCTGCAGCCTCAACTGCTGTTTCCGTATGTTCAGCTATTTCGCGTACTACATCTTTTGCTTTTTTATCCTCACGCATACCCTGGAATGATGGGTGGCGAAAAACACCATCGCTGGTCACTTCGCTAAAAGCTACCTCGCAAACCAGATCCGGCTTCAACCATGTTGCCTTTGCTTTAGGTGGATTTGGCCTGAAACGTGACGGTTTGTTTACATCCGGTATGGTATCAAACGGACTTTCATCGGTAATGAGCGGCTTAAACTGCGCCATCATTTCCTTTTGTACCTTATCCGAAAAGCCGGTACCCACTTTGCCGACATATTGCAGACTTTCACCCTCGTAAACCCCCAACAGCAAAGAGCTGAAATGCTTTGAGGTATCTTCGTTTTTGGTAAAGCCGGCAATTACCACCTCCTGCCGTTTGCTAACCTTGATCTTAAGCCATTCTTTTGATCGCAGATCTGCCGAGTAGGTACTGCTTGCTTTTTTGGCGATAATCCCCTCCAGGCCCATCCTTTCGGCGGCTTTAAAAAAGTCGGTACCGCTGGCATTAAATACTTTGCTTACGCGGATGCGGTCATCGTCGGCAGGTAAAACGGCCTTTAATATTGCCTGGCGCCGGGTAAGGGGCAGGTCCATGAGGTTTTTACCATCGTACCAAAGAATATCGAACACGTAGTATACCAGTTCGCCATCGGCTTCGCTGCGCCAGTTTTGCAGGTTGCCGAAATTGGAGATCCCCTTATCATTCAAAACCAATATCTCGCCATCAAGCACCGCATTAATCTCCCAGCCCTGCAACAGTTTACGGATGGGGTAAAATTTTTCGCTAAAGGTTTTGTTATTGCGCGATAGCAATTCCACCTCGCCTTTATTGATAAAAGCAAGGGCGCGGTAGCCGTCCCATTTTACCTCGTAAACCCAATCAGGATCATCAAAGGGCTCATCAACCAAAGTTGCCAGCATGGGTTTTATTCCCGTTGGAATTTTGGTTTTGGGAGCTTTTTTTAATATAGCAGAGGTATCAATATGCTCCGGCCCGGCCACACTTTCTTTAGGCTCGGTTGCTTCAATCAATTTTTTTATTGATGCCGGCTTCTTTGGCTTTTCTATTTCCTCTGCATGACCATGCTGCCAAACCTTGTCGCCGGTTTTCTCCATGGCTGCAATGGTTTTACCAGAGAGCACCGATTTATCTTCTTTAGTAATATCCATTTTTGAGGCAAAATCATCATCGTGTTTAATCAGCAGCCAGGCATTATCGCCCATGCCATGGGTTTTAACCAGGGCAAATTCGCCTTCCAGTTTTTTGCCGTGCAGCTTTATTTTGAGCGAACCGGATTTTAGTTGTTTAAGCAGTGCCTTTTCCTGTTGTTTTTTATCTTTTATATCTTCAATGGGCTCGTATGTCCCCTCGTCCCATACAATCACTGTACCGCCGCCATATTCGCCCTGCGGAATGATGCCCTCAAAATTTCGGTAATCATAGGGATGGTCCTCCACCATCATAGCCAGGCGCTTGGTTTTAGGATCGGTGGATGGCCCTTTGGGTACTGCCCAGCTTTTGAGCACACCATCCATCTCCAGCCTGAAATCATAGTGCAGGCGCGAAGCATCGTGTTTTTGAATAACAAAGGTCAGGCTATCCTTATCCCGGCTTTTTCCGGCTTTGGGCTCGGCGGTCTTGGTAAAATCCCGCTTTTCGGCATATTTTTCCAGGCTCATGGTAAAAGATGTTTTTTTTAGGATAACATCATACAGCGAGAGAAAGTTTGGGCGTAATTAAATCCCGAAGTTTACATCAGCGTTAAAGCCCTCTCCCGAGAAGAGGGCAAAATAAAATCGTTATTTTTTATTAGCTATTTTACGATCATTGTCCCGATTAGAGGTTTGGTCGCTGCGCTGGCCGCCGCCATTAGTGATACCAGCTTGTTTTTTTGCCGTTTTTTGATCTGTAAAAGCCCTGTCGGATGTTGAATTACCCTGCATATTTCCACTGCGATTTAAATCCTGTTGATTTTTCATGATCTGATAATTTAAGTAAACAATAGCGAATTGACACAAGAAGTGTGCCGGGAGGAAGCATACTTGTTTCAAAATATTTTTTAAAACCTCTTGTCCAATATTTGTTGTTTCATTTGATATAGGTGTATAAGTCAAATTTTAATACATCTAAAAATCAAACATCATGAGAAAGTTAACAGCATTTAATTTTGTAACCTTAAATGGCTTTTATAAGGATGCCAGTGGCACAACCGCCTGGCATGAACATGACGACGAAGGCAGCAGGTTTGCCGGGGATAATATGCAGGCCGGCAACATATTGCTTTTTGGGCGCTTAACCTATGAAATGATGGCCGGTTTCTGGCCTTCACCTATGGCCCGGGAAAGCATGCCCGAAGTTGCCAAAGGCATGAACGACGCCCAAAAGATTGTTTTCTCAAAAACATTAAAAAAGGCAGACTGGCAAAATACCACAATCGTGAGCGACATGATAGCCGAAGTTAAAAAGCTAAAGCAAACACCAGGCCATGACCTGACGATATTGGGCAGCGGCAATATCATTAGCCAACTGGCCGACGAGGGCTTGTTAGATAGCATCCAGCTTATGATTGACCCGATAGCTTTAGGCAGTGGTACACCGATATTCAGCGGCATAAACAAACAACTCAACCTGGAATTAACGGATACCAAAATATTTAAAAGCGGGGCTGTGTTGCTTTCCTATCAATTATTATAAATTGTAAATTGGCAGGAGTTAAACCAATACCAAAAAAACCAGTCCTACAACCACAAAAAACATAAACTATGAAAAAGTTATTATTGATGCTAGCGCTTATAGCCGGTTTAGGCCTGTTTGCAAATGCACAAGACAAAGCCCCTGTAACACCGGCATTAAAAGCAGCCAAACAAACCAAGGTATTAACGCAACAGTTAAACCTTAACAATAGCCAGATCAGTAAGGTGAACACCGTGTTGCTGGATCAGGCTAAAAGCCTGGATAGCTTAAAAGCGCTTAAAACAACTAATGATAAAAAAGAGCAGAAATATGCGCATAAACTGATCCGTGACCAGGCTGATGCGAAATTAAAGGCGATACTTACTCCTGAGCAAAAAACTAAATATGTTGCTTTAGTAGCAGCGAAAAAAGAAAAAAAGGAAGCTAAGAAAAAGGCTGATACCGCACCCGCCGCACAGAATTAATGCTGTAATATTATTTTATTGATTGAACCCTTAAAAGCCGCCATAAGTACCGCGGCTTTTAAATTTATTACTTGTTGTTTTACTACTTATTGTTGGCTAACCAATATTACCACAAAAAGAAAATAATTAATGTAAATCATACAATAATTCATAAAAAATAACGTATTTATTTTCAATACGCGAAATCGAATTCTGTAAACTTTGTGATATTTTTTATAAAGTTTGCCACTTTTTAAAATTCAAGGTCATATTGATATCATTGATGCTTAAAAATAAACATATTGATACACAGGCGATAACGTGTTAAAACAACAGTTATTTTATTATCAATATTGCATAGTAAACGGTTAATTTTTATCAAATTGTTAATAATTAATATTTTTACTTAAAACATTTGCAAAATAAAAGATGTGTTGTATATTTGCAGTGTAATAAATGTAAGGCGCTGAACGGCAGCAACAGATGGTTCGAGACCTCCCTTACAGCTCTTCTCATAATTTAGGTTTATAATTGGTTAGAACGCGCCCCTGCCCATCAGAGGGCGCTTCTTGTTTCTATATATTTTTATAATTAAATGGATCAAGTGTAATTCTTGCGGCGAATAAATAACCAAAAACAAAGTTCCATTCCGCATTGTATTATATTGTATCATCTATAAAAATCATACAGCTATGAAAAATCCGGTTTATGTAGATTTAAAGCACGCTGATGGCAGTTCGAGAAGCATCATCATTGAACCGGTATTGAAGCACAACCTGGCAAATACCGGGGTATACAACATATACAAAACATCGGTTGACAATGAATCGCGGCTATTTACCGAAGAAATGGAGATAGATGAGGCCAGCCCTTCTTTAGCTAATAAAGACAACCCGGACTATTTAGGGACAATTACTTTCCCCCAAACAGGCCCCTGGCATTATGATGGCGACCTGCTAAGCAATCGCGAGCAACAACAAATTATCTCCATATTGCAGCAAAAAGCTTAATCCACTCCTTTTACCTTCATTTTAAAGGTATATACCGCTTTGGATGCGGTTATAAATAGCATATCCTTATTTTTACCGCCAAAGCAGATATTGGCTGTCCAGGGTTCATCTATATCTATATGTGCTACCTTTTCGCCTTTGGGGTTAAAAATGGTAACACCTTTGCCGGTAAGGTAGATGTCTCCTTTTTCATCAATCGTCATTCCATCCGATCCCTGTGCGGTAAAAAGGGTCCGGTTGCTTAATGAGCCATCTTTATTAATCTCGTAACGATAGGTTTTGTTATCGCCAATATCGGCCACGTACAAATATTTACCATCGGGCGTACCTATAATGCCGTTGGGCCTTACAAATTTATCGTCGACTATTATAGCTTCATGCCCGCCTTTTGGCAGGTAATAGAGCTTTTGTCCGTCAAGGTCGGTTTTTTTGCGGGTCCAGTAATTGCGTTGGTAGTATGGGTCGGTTATGTACAAGCCACCATCCGGGCGTACCCAAACATCATTGGGGCCGTTAAATAATTGCCCCTTATAATTGGCAAGCAGCACCTTAACCTTACCTTTGGGGCTGATAGACCATAACTGATTTTTTTCATCGGCGCAACTGATAAGGTTACCTTTTTTGTCAAAATACATTCCGTTACTACGGCCCGCGCTATCTAAAAAGATGGATAGCTTGCCATCGGTATCATACTTCCAGATCTTATCATTAGGCTGATCGGTAAAAAACACGTTGCCTTTTTTATCAACAGCCGGCCCCTCGGTGAATGAGAACTGTTTGGCAACCAGCACAGCTTTAGTACCGGCATCATATAAACTTGTACTATCCTGGCTAAATACTTTGCAGGTGACAGCTATAAGGCATAATAAGATCAGAGAGATTTTTTTCATTTGCGGATGGTAATTGGTTAGCTAATATAGGTTGTTTAAAGGAAAAAAAAGGAAGTCCCCTCTAAATCCTCCCCGGTAGGGTACACTTTTATTGCATTTCTTTTTAAAGTCCTCCCTTCCGGGGAGGATTTAGGTGGGGCTTTTCCATTAAAAACGCTATTTTTGCACCTTTATTAAAATACCGTTCAAAACATGAGTATTGCACTATCCGAACAGGAAATTATTCGCCGCGAATCTTTACAACAATTAAGGGCACTGGGCATTAACCCATACCCTGCCGAAGCTTTTGATGTTAACGCCTGGGCACAGGATATTACCGATAATTTTGCAAATAAACCGGAGGCCTACCAAAATGTAGTTATCGCGGGCCGTATCATGACCCGCCGCATCATGGGCAGTGCATCTTTTGCCGAGATCCAGGATTCAACCGGGCGGATCCAGATCTACCTGAAACGCGACGATATTTGCCCTGATGAGGATAAAACTTTATACAATACCGTATTTAAAAAACTACTGGACCTTGGCGATTACGTAGGTATAAAAGGTTATGTATTTTTAACCCAAACCGGCGAAATTTCCGTTCACGTACGTGAGCTGATTGTGCTGTCCAAGTCGTTAAAACCATTGCCTGTAGTAAGGCGGGATGACGATGGTAATATATACGATGCATTTACCGATCCGGAGCTGCGTTATCGCCAGCGTTATGTGGATTTAACTGTTAACCCGGCTTATAAACAAATTTTTGTTAACCGCTCCAAAGTTATTAGCAGCATGCGCAACTATTTTAACGCGCAGGGCTGGATGGAAGTAGAAACCCCAATATTGCAGCCCGTACATGGTGGTGCAGCGGCGCGTCCGTTTACTACACACCATAACACGCTGGATATGCCGCTGTTTTTACGCATAGCCAATGAGCTTTACCTGAAACGCCTGATTGTTGCCGGTTTTGATGGTGTTTATGAGTTTGGCAAAATGTTCCGTAACGAGGGGATGGACCGCACCCACAACCCTGAGTTTACTGCCATGGAGATTTATGTGGCCTATAAAGACTATATCTGGATGATGGCCATGGTTGAGGAATGTCTTGAAACCGTTGCCAAAGCCGTTCATGGCATCCCGGTGGTACATGTGGGCAGTAACGAGATCAACTTTGCTGGTCCGTATGAGAAGTTGTCGATGTATGATTCTATCCTGAAATATACAGGCATCGATGTATCCGCCATGGACGAGGCCGCCTTACGCGAGACCTGTGCCGAGCTTAAGATAGAGGTTAACCCAACCATGGGCAAAGGCAAACTGATTGATGAGATCTTCAGCGCCAAAGTTGAACACAACCTTATTCAGCCTACCTACATCACTGATTACCCTATCGAGATGACCCCGCTTGCCAAAAAACACCGCACAAAAGAGGGCCTGGTAGAGCGCTTTGAGCTGTTTGTGAATGGCAAGGAGATAGCAAATGCCTACTCCGAATTAAATGACCCTATAGATCAGCGCGAGCGTTTAGAGGAGCAGCTGATTTTGGCCGGTCGTGGCGATGATGAAGCCATGGCGATGGATGATGACTTTTTACGCGCCCTGGAATATGGTATGCCGCCAACATCGGGCCTGGGTATTGGTATCGATCGTTTGGTGATGCTGATGACTAACCAGAGCACCATACAGGAAGTATTGTTCTTCCCGCAGATGCGCCCCGAGAAAAAAGCTAAAGTTGTTACCGCAGATGATTTCATAAACGTGGGCGTACCGGCCGAGTGGGTACCTGTATTAAATAAGATGGGCTTTAACACAGTTGAAGAACTAAAAGCCGGCAACCCCAACAAAGTATTTAACGACCTGGGCGGGATGCGCAAAAAATTAAAACTTGAAATTACCATGCCTGCAAAGGAAGTGGTGATGAGTTGGTTTGAGTAAGATTTATTCGATTTTCAATAATTTAAGAGACGCACCAAATGCGTCTTTTTTATTTTATATCAAAATTTTAATATCGCACTATATAATTTTTAATTAAAATAGTATAAAAATCTATTTTTCTTTAATATATTTACGCTAACACATATATTTGTGTTACAAGTAATACCTTATCACAATATTATATATGCGTTTAAATAGTTGCACCGTTAATAGTACCGGGCATATTACAAAGCTAAAGCGCGATTATAGCGGCAGCCAATATTATGCTATATCCTGCTCAGAAAACATAGGCGATAATAATGGTATCTCTATTATTAATATTATGGAAAATCTTTCTTTTGAGTCGGGTTGCACTTTTTGTAAAAATGATTATGGTTATTCGCTAACTGTAAAGCAAATACGCTATATCAACGGTAACAATTTGTTAATGAAAGCTTAAAGCAAATACGACTTTTGGTTTAATAATGATGATTATACTTGCAATAAACAATAAATACAAATATCATGACTAATTCAATTCTGGAAATTACCGAAAATGAATACCTGATAAAACTGAACAGGAGCAATTTCAACCTGTCGTTCATCAGGAGTTTATTAAAAATGGTTGAAGTGTCGAATCCAACCGAAGAAAGCGATTACACCTATAGCGACCACGTGGTGGTACATCCCTACCAAAATCATTCGGCCACAGCTGATTACTTTAGCGCTATTGACGAAAAATAAAAGGGACCCATTTTGGGGTCCCCTTTATTTTTTTTCTTTTTTTGCTTGCTGTTTGATTTGCCTATTCTTTATCTGATTAAAACTGACGATATCCCCCTCTTACTACTTGCTTATCCATTTGGGCCAACTGGCCTTTCATCATCTTTATCTGGTCGGTAAGTAATTTATTCTTATCATCTTTTGATGCTTCAGACAGGTACATTTGCGCTTCGCGCTTATTACGTTTTGCCATAGAAATACCCGCCAGGCTCAATTTAGCCAAAGCTATATTGTGCGACATTTTCATGCCCAGCTGTAAAGATTTTTTAAAGTATTTCTCAGATTTCATCGGCGCTTTGCGCGATTCGATCAAACCAATCAACAGGTTATAATAACCATGCTGATTTTTGTGTAATTGTTTTTCGTAATCGGTTATCTTCATTAACCATTCCTCGGCTTTGGCCGAATTCTCTTTACGCAGGAAATATTGCGAAATGATCATGTTCTCGTTAAAAAAGAAACTGAGCAACACGATACCACCAAAAAACAATACTAAAATACCCCAGCCCCAAAAGCCAAAAGCACAAAGCGCAACAGCTGCGCCAAAGAATACACACGCTACAATTAAACGAACTATATTTGACATAATTTGTGATACATATATTAACTGCAAATATCCGTTTATTTGTACGCTAAACCAACATCTATATAAATATTTTATGTCGAATGCATTACACCCATCATGGCTTGCAGTATTAGAAGACGAATTTGGCAAGGCATACATGGTAAAACTGAAACAATTTTTATTAAAAGAGAAAGAAACGGGACAAATAGTATACCCCAAAAATGCCGAAATTTTCAATGCTTTTAACACCACGCCTTTTGACGATGTTAAAGTAGTGATATTGGGGCAGGATCCTTACCCGGGCGCTCACCAGGCACACGGACTCTCGTTTTCGGTACAAAAGGGCATTGCAATACCACGGTCGCTTAAAAACATCTATAAGGAGCTGGAAGCCGATATCCCGGGTTTTAAAACCCCAACACATGGCAACCTGGAAGAATGGGCCAAGCAAGGCGTATTACTTCTAAACGCTACCCTCACCGTAAGGGCCGGAGATTCGGCCTCCCATCAAAAAAAGGGCTGGGAAGAATTTACCGACGAGGTGATCAAAACCATATCTGATAAAAAAGAAGGCATCGTATTCATCCTTTGGGGAGCATTCGCACAATCAAAAGCAGTATTGATTGATGAAAAAAAGCATTTCATCATCCGGTCGGCCCACCCCTCTCCCTTCTCGGCAGAGCGCGGCTTTTTCGGCAGTAAACCTTTTTCGAAAACTAATGAAATTTTAAAAAGAGAAGGGAAAACGGAAATAGATTGGCAAATAGGTTAGATGTGCAGATTTCAGATGTGCGGATGTGCAGATGATGAAATAAATTAAGAATTTTAATCTGTAGATTTCAAAGCTTGAGTTAAATGATGAGCAGTCCATAAACTAAAAATGTGCAGATGAGCTCTTTTGAAGCTCATTTGCACATCTGAAATCTGCATATCTGCACATCAATATTCTAACGGCACAATCGGTTCCTTTTTACTCGTCGACATGATCATCATGGTTTGGAAGGTTTTTACTACCGTGATGCGGCTTATTTTTTCCATGATCAGTTGTTCGTATGATTTAATGTCGCGCACATAAACCTTTAGTAAAAAATCGCACTGGCCGGTTACGTGATGGCACTCGGTAACTTCTTTGATAGTTTTTATCTCATCCAAAAAAGTTTGAATGGTATTCTTTTGATGAAAATCAAGCGAGATCTGGATAAAAGTTTTGATGCCCAGGCCAAGCTTTTCTTCATCTACCAGCGCATGATAGCTTTTTATATACGCGGCGTTCTCCAGTTTACGCACGCGCTCAAGCGTTGGAGCCGGCGAAAGCCCTATTTCGTTTGATAACTGAAGGTTGGTTATCCTTCCATTTTCCTGTAAAATCTTGAGTATCTGTAGGTCTATTTTGTCTAATTCAGCAGCCATAGTACTTGCAAATATAATATTTTCCGCATTTCACAAAATTAAATTTCACTTAAAACGAGTAAAACAAAAATATATTTCCTAAGTCTTCATATTTTAGATTAGTCTAAATTTTTTATTAGTTTTGTATAAATGAACACATTAGCCGAGGAGAACTATTTAAAGTGCATTTATCACCTGGCAATAGATGCCGGCATAGTGAGCACAAATCAAATTGCAGCATCCTTAAATACCAAAGCATCATCGGTTACAGATATGCTGAAAAAGCTGGCTGATAAGGCCTTAATTAATTATACCCGTTACCAGGGGGTGAGCCTCACGGATGCAGGCGAGAAGATAGCCATAGGCATTGTACGTAAACACCGCCTTTGGGAATATTTTTTAGTAGAAAAGCTCAATTTTAAATGGGACCAGGTTCACGACATGGCCGAAGAAATGGAACACATATCGTCTGAAGAATTGATAGACAGGCTTGACGAATTTATGGGTCACCCCAAACACGACCCACATGGCGACCCGATACCTGATTGCAACGGCAAATTTAAATCAATGGAGTTAAAACCCGTTTCGGCATTAACAGTTAACCAATGCGGGGTAATTTCGGGCGTACGCGATCATACATCATCGTTTTTACAATATCTCGAAAAACAGCAGCTTACCATTGGTAAAAAAGTAACTATAACCGATATTATTGAATACGATCATTCTGTGGCTTTAAAAACCGAAACAGACAAAGAAATATACATCAGCCGTGAGGTTGCTAATAATTTATTGATATCCTTATGAATAAACACGAACATAACCCCTCATTAGGTAACGTACACAGCTCAGTTCACCCCGAAAGTAAAATCGGCTGGCGCCGTATAATGGCCTTTTTGGGTCCGGCATACCTGGTTAGTGTAGGCTACATGGATCCGGGTAACTGGGCTACAGATATTGCCGGCGGCAGCGCTTTTGGTTACAAGCTTATCTGGGTGCTGTTTATATCAAACCTTATTGCCCTGTTACTGCAGTCATTAGCTGCGAGACTGGGCATTGTACGCGGGCTCGATCTGGCACAGGCTTCCAAACGTGCTTACCCGCGTTTTGCGAACTTTTGCCTGTATATATTGGCTCAGATAGCCATCATAGCCTGTGATCTTGCCGAGATCATCGGTATGGCCATTGGCTTAAAACTACTTTTCAACCTGCCACTCATATGGGGCGTATCGCTTACCATAACCGATACTGTGCTGATGCTTTACCTGATGAACAAGGGCATGCGCAAGCTTGAGGGTTTTATAATATCTATGATATTCATTATAGGTCTGTCCTTTTTGATAGAAATGTTTATTGTATCGCCCGATGTAGTGGACGTTGCAAAGGGTTTTATTCCGGCCAACCTGTTTAAAAACGATGCTGTTAGCCGGCAAATGCTGTACATAGCTATTGGTATAATTGGGGCTACTGTAATGCCGCATAACCTTTACCTGCATTCGTCGCTGGTACAAACCCGAAAGATCACCCGTACAGATGAGGGCATGAAAGGGGCCATCCGGTTTAACCTTTTTGATACTGTGATTGCGCTTAACCTTGCTTTTTTTGTAAACGCGGCCATACTCATCCTCGCCGCGACCGCCTTTTTCAAAAATGGCTATTTCCAGGTCGCCGAGATCCAGGATGCTTATAAGTTGCTGGAACACATCTTTGGGAGAATAGCTCCTGTATTGTTCGCCATAGCGCTGATAGCATCAGGGCAAAGCTCCACTATAACAGGCACGCTCGCCGGGCAGATCATTATGGAAGGCCACATTAACCTGCGCATTGAGCCATGGCTACGGCGATTGCTTACCCGTGTGCTGGCCATTGTACCGGCTGTGTTTACCATACTTTATTTTGGGGAGCAGGCATTAGGCAACTTGATCATACTAAGCCAGGTGGTATTAAGCCTTCAATTGGGTTTCGCTGTAATTCCCCTCATCCACTTTACATCAGATAAGAAAAGAATGGGGAATTTTGCCATCAGCCTTAAAGTAAAAATATTGGCCTGGGCAAGCGCAATACTAATTGTTGGACTTAATGCGAAATTAGTGGTTGATCAAATTGGCGATTGGTTAAAGGAGAACCCAAAATCGGATATATACATCTATATTTTTGTTGTGCCTATAGTAATTGGTGTTTTTTTATTACTTATATACGTTTTCCTAAGGCCAGTACTTTATAAACATACCACCCAGGTTGCTTACGTTGTTCCACATGGCATTGCAACCGCTATTAATGAGCTTGACGCCATTACCTATAAGCACTTAGCCATTACCATTGATTTTTCAAAGAACGACAAAGATTGTCTTCGCCATGCTATTATGCAAGGCGGAAAGCATGCTCATTATACATTGATTCACGTTGTGGAAACTGCCGGCGCGCGCTATTACGGCGGCCAGGTAATGGATAACGAAACAAAAAGCGATGTTGATAATTTAGATCAATACGTTGAAGTAATGAAAAAGCTTGGTTACAAAGCCAAAGCCGAAATAGGTTATGGCAACCCCGCCAGGGCCATTGCCGACATTGTAAACACAAATGGGATAGACTTTATAGTAATGGGATCGCACGGGCACAAAGCTTTGAAAGACCTTATTTTTGGCACAACGGTTAATTCGGTAAGGCACAAGGTAAATGTACCTGTGTTGATAGTGAAACCGCAATAGGGCACAACAATAAAGAGCAAATAAAATTTTACGTAAGTTTGCAGCTTTAGCAGCAGGATAATAATGGCCGAGGATAAAATATATATAAAGAACAAAAAAGCTTATTTTGAATACCACGTGCTGGATAAATACGTAGCCGGCATTAAATTGCTGGGTACCGAAATTAAATCTATCCGCGAGGGCAAAGCAAATATTAATGATGCTTTTTGCACTTTTATTAATAACCAGCTATTTGTACGAAACCTGCACATATCAGAGTATTCTTACGGATCGTTTTACAACCATGAAGCCAAACGCGACCGTGTGCTGCTCCTTAACAAAAAAGAGCTCAAAAAACTGCTAACCCGGGGCGAAGAAAAAGGATTGACCATTATCCCGCTTGCCCTTTTCATAAGCGAACGCGGCTTTGCCAAACTGGAGATAGGCCTTGCCCAGGGTAAAAAAACCTTTGATAAACGCGATACTATGAAAGAGCGCGATACCAAAATAGAGATGGACAGGGCGATGAAGCGATAAAACCCCAGGCCCGCGCACTAATGTGCAGATATGCAGGTTTCAGATGTGCAGATTATTAAAAAATAAAACATCATTTGCATATTTTCACATCTGAAATCTGCACATTACCACGCCTTATCCCCTACCAAAGGCACAAACCTAAAGGTATCCAATGCTATCTTTTCGTAATCATGCTCACCTACTTTGAGGACGGTAACCATTTTCTGGGTTTCTTCATCACCAACAGGTATTACTAATATACCGCCTATTTTCAATTGTTTTAGTAATACATCCGGTACTGTGGGAGCACCTGCAGTTACAATTATTTTATCGTAAGGCGCATATTTCGCTATGCCGATAGAGCCGTCTCCGCAAAAGAAATGGGGTTTGTAGCCCATTTTTTCGGGCAGTACATATTTAGTTCTTTCATAAAGCTTTTCCTGGCGCTCAATGGTATAAACATCGGCGCCAAGTTCCATCAAAATACAGGTTTGATAGCCCGAACCTGTGCCAATCTCCAGCACCTTATCGCCTTTGCGAATGTGCAGCAGCTGGGTTTGATAGGCAACCGTATACGGTTGCGAAATGGTTTGCCCCTCACCTATCGGGAAAGCAATATCCCGGTAAGCCTGGTTCCAGAAAGTTTCGGCAAAAAAGTAATGGCGCGGTACTTTCCCTATAGCTTTTAGCACTTCTTCATCCTGGATACCTTTTTTTTCCAGGATATCCACCAATCGCTTACGGGCACCTTTTTCGCGATAATTATCAATATATTTCTGAGCCATTACACAGTAAAGTTAGCATGATTTTGGGGATTTTGCTTAATGAAAGTACCGGATTAAGGTAATTGGTTAATTGTTAGGTTGTAATATTTTGAACACGATTTAAGGATTGGGCAGGATTTACAGGATTTGGTTTTTCGGGTTTATATTTTAAAAGATTTGTTGACTCTGATACATGATTTATACTTAATTTGAACAATTAATACATCTAAACCTTACTTGTATGTCATCCAAATCACCGGAAGCTATTAATGAATTAACTCATAAAATAATTGGCTGTGCGATGCAGGTACATAATACACTCGGCAGCGGGTTTCAGGAAGCCGTTTATCAAAGATCCTTGGCCATAGAAATGAAAATCGCGGGGTTACGTTTCGAAAGGGAAAAGGAAATATCAATTTTTTATAGGAATGAATTAGTAGGAAACAGAAGAGTTGACTTTTTTGTAGAGGAATCCGTAATGTTAGAGTTGAAAGCCGTCGACACAATTAATGATTTGCATAAAGCTCAAACCATCAATTACCTGGAAGCTTACAGTTTAGCAGATGGATTATTAATAAATTTTGGAGGCTTAAGCTTAGAATTTAAAAGAATGTACAACAAAAAACTGGTCAAACTCAAAACAAATCCAACTAATCAATCCTAATAGTGACACGTTGACAAGTCAAAAAATCCTGTAAATCCTGCCCTAATCCTTAAATCGTGTTTAGTAAGGATCCACATCCGGCTGTACAATGCTCCCTTTGCTAAGCTTAGTAGTTTGAAACTGTACAATAACATCTTTCAAAATAGCTTTGGCTTTCACTATCGAGATCCCATCCTTTTCAAATTTAAGCATGATAGATTTGATGTAGAAGTTACGGATCCTGCTGATCAAAGGCGCTTCCGGCCCAATCACACGTTCGCCGAAATGTTTGCGAAGCTCATTGGCCAGGTATACAGCCTGGTTATACAACACCTCGGGATTCTTGTGCTTAATGTCAAGGTTAATAATACGGTAAAAAGGCGGATATTTGAAGCTTTTACGCTCGGCCATTTCGGTAAAATACAGGTCGTTATAATCATTGGCTATTACCTGTTTTATCACGCGGTGAAATGGATCGTAAGTTTGAATCACTACCTTGCCCTGCTTACCCCTGCGGCCGGCCCGGCCACTTACCTGGGCCAGCATCTGGAAACTGCGTTCGTTGGCTCTATAATCCGGAAATTTAAGCAGGCTATCGGCATTGATGATCCCGATGAGGGTAACATCGCTAAAATCCAAACCTTTGGCAACCATTTGGGTACCCACCAATATATCTATCTTTTTTTCATCCAGGTTATTCAATATGGTTTGCAGCGAATTACGCGAACGGGTGGTATCCAGATCCATACGGGCGATACGGGCCTCGGGAAGCAGTAAGCTTAATTCATCCTCTATTTTTTCGGTGCCAAAGCCTTTATATTCCAAATGAGTTGAACCGCAGGCTGGGCAAATGGAAGGCGAATCTTCCTTATAACCACAATAGTGGCAATGCAGTTTACCACTGCTTTTATGATAGGTAAGGCTTACATCACAATTAATACATTTAGGAGTATAAGCACAGATCTTGCACATCAGCACAGGCGCGTACCCACGACGGTTCTGGAACAATATCACCTGTTCCTTGTTTGCCAGTGCTTCGTTTATACCAGTCATCAGTACACTGGTAAAATGCGATTGTATGGTTTTCTGCTTTGTTTCTGTTGCTATGCTCACTACCTCAACATCGGGTAGCTGTACCCCGCCGAATCGCTCAGTTAGTTCGGCAAAGCCGTATTTATGGGTTTTGGCATTATGATAGCTTTCAAATGATGGCGTGGCCGAACCTAATAGTACCTTCCCCTGGTGCGAGCTGGCCAAAAAGACAGCAGCATCGCGGGCGTTGTAGCGCGGTGCAGGATCAAATTGTTTGTAGGAGGTTTCATGTTCTTCATCCACTATGATCAACCCCAGATCGTTAAACGGCAGGAACAATGATGAGCGGGCCCCCAGGATAACCTTATAATCGTTATTTAATACCTTTTGCCAAACCTCAACCCTTTCATTATCATTAAAACGGGAATGATAAACACCGATATCCGCACCAAAATAAATCCGCAGCCTTTCTATAATATGAGTGGTTAACGCTATCTCTGGCAGCAGGTAAAGTACCTGGCGGTCGTTACGCATCATTTCTTCAATAAGCCTTATATAGATCAGCGTTTTCCCGGATGAGGTTACACCATGCAGCAATGTTACGTCCTTCTCAGCAAACTGGTTACGGATGCTTTGCAGAACCTCTGATTGCTGTTCGCTCAGCTCAAAATTGGTAATAGCATCCGCATCCTGCTCAAAATGCAGCCTGCTAACATTCTTCTCCTCAGCAAACAGGATATCTTTCTCAATCAGCGCTTTAATGCTCGATTCCCCTGCTCCGCTTTCCTCAATCAGTTCGTTTTTTGTAATTGCCTTTTGATGACGGGATAGCTTAATATAGGCCAATAGTGCATCGGCCTGTTTAGGAGCCCGCTTTTCCAATATCGGAAAAAGTTCGCGCAGGTTTTCGGGATTATTATAAACTGGGTTAAGCGTAACAAAAGTGCGCTTACGCGGTTTGTAACGCTCGCTCACTTCCTCGCTGATATGGATAATATTTTTTTCAAACATCAGCTTCAAAATAGGCATTACTATTTTTTGGCCCAGCAGTTTGGCAATATCACTTATAGTAAGTTCGGGCTGAATATCCAGTGCCTCAACAATCAAAAACTCCTTATCATGAAGAGACGACCGATCTATATCAAATTCTTTATTAAGTTCAATGCGGGTTTCACTGGCCAGTTTAAGAGCGGCGGGCAGGGCGGCATTCATTACCTCGCCAATATTGCACATATAATAGTCGGCAATCCATTGCCAAAAATAAAGCTGATGGGGAGTAACCACGGGCTGATCATCCAGCACCTCAATAATATATTTGGCCTCATATTTTTCTGGGGCCAGTGTTGTTATCTCCTTCACTATTGCCGTATACAGTTTACTTTTACCAAACTGTACTACCACCCTTTTGCCTATGGCCACAACATAGTTTTGCTCAAAGGGTACACGGTAAGTATAATTTTTTGAAATAGCCAGGGGCAAAATCACTTCAACAAAGAGTGTTTTACGATCGGTATATTCAATTTCGGCAAACTCTAACATGAAATGTTTTTAAAGTAATGGGCTGTATTAGTCCTTTGTCTGATAGTCGTTTATCTTTTTTCCAAAATGTATTTGTCCTTTATCTTTTGTCCAAAACCCGAAAAGCGGCAACAGCCAACAACAGCCAGCCTAAAATAAACAACACGCCGCCCAACGGGGTTATTGGCCCCATATAAATGAGCCAGTGCCAGCCGATAATACTCCGGCAACTTAAAAGGTAAAGTGATCCCGAGAAAAATACGATCCCAAAGGTGAACAGGTAATAACAGGCTCTGATCAGCTTATTTTTTGTATCACCCTTAAATGTTGAAAGGAACAATAAAGCAAATACATGATAAAAGTTATACTGTACAGCGGTATGCCATACTTCAAGTTGACCGGCCGGCAAAACCGCTTTTAAACCATGTGCGCCAAATGCACCGGTTACAACCGCCAGCATACCAAAAACAGAAGCAGTAATGATAATTTGTTTGTTCATGCAGATATAAAAAGCTAAGTTAACCAATTGAAAGTATTACTTTAATGCCGCAGGGTAAAATTCTATCTTTGCAAAGCAAACTGCGATGAAACGACTGATAGTTACCACCATAATTTTACTGGCTGCTGCTGTATCCATTACGGTTATCTATTTTAAAAATTTAAGTCCACCGGGGGCACGCAACACCCAGGTGATGCAAACCATCCCCGATAACGCCGTTGCTGTATTTGAGTATAATAACGAGAAGGGATTTTACGATATTTTTAATGGCAATCAGCTGTTAAGCGCTGTTGTTGGCAAATCAAAACTAAACGACCTGGATACCCTGCGCAAATTATTATTATCGTCTCCGCTGTCTAACGGATTCTTCTCGGGGCAAAATGTTTTTATATCAATCCATCCTACCGACGCGGATGATATTGGCCTCCTGGTAACTACCACAGCAGCTACAGGTTTTGAACCGGATGCCTTTGCCAAAATAAGTACAAAATCAAAAGGTGGCTTAACTTTAACCTCACATCATAACGCAATAGGTTTGGAGTATGATATATTTATAAAAGCTATCAACAAACATTTTTACATCATTAAAAAAGAGGATAATATTTTCATCGGTAGTTTTTCAAAAGCCCTTATCGATCAAAGTATATTGTACCGCAGCGATAAAGGCAAAAACATATTTGTACCCCTCCCAGATCAGCAGAATTCCAATTCGCTGGCAAATTTGTACATTAATTACAGGCAGTTATCGCCCATATTCGATCAGTTTTTCAGGAATAATAACACCGATATTTTCAAAAGTTTCCGGTTGTTGCCGGCCGTTGCTGCGCTTAGCTTAAACTATAAAAGCGATGCGCTGATGTTTAATGGCATTACCGGTTTCAATAGCCATACTTTTAGTTATTTAAACCTGTTTGCCAACCAGCATCCGGTTATCARTCGTTTAAAAGATATTTTCCCGGCTACTACTGCATACAGTATTAATTTCGCGGTCTCTGATCCGCAAAAGTTTGCCACCGATCTTTCGCAATGGCACATTAAGGCTGGCGTGAGCGCCGAAAAGGATAAACTATTTGGAAAAATAAGGCAAGAAACAGGCATGTTTTTAAAAACCGAATTTGAACATTTGCTAAGCAATGAGTTTGCTGTAGTAACTACTCGCTACCAGGAAAAGTATGCTATAGTGTCTGTTAAAGATGGTTCAAAACTATTGCCGTTAATGACCAACATCAGTACCATGACCACTGATAATGTTGGGCAATTTAATTATGAAAAGCTACCGTTTTTTTTATTGGGCGATGCCTTCAGTATTTTCAGGAAACCCTACTTTATGATCATAGATAACTACCTGGTGCTGGCAGCTACTCCGTCGGAGCTGCTAAGCTATACCGATACTTATATCAACCGCAAATTCATCAGTAAAAATGAGCAATATAACCAGTTTGATAACCTACAGGCCGAAAGAAGCAACGTAGCCTACTTTGTCAACTTTAAAAACGCCCAACCGATATTAAAACGCGACCTTAAAGAACCGCTTTACAACAGCTTTGAAAACAACCAACCCGGCTGGAGGAATTTTTATGGGGCAGCTTATCAGTTTACATCATCAGACAATAACTTTTATACTAATTTCTGTATGCAATTAAACAATATTGATACCGCAATGTTAAAGAAGTAATTATTTAGTCTATTACACAACCCCCTTACACTTAAATACGTTAAAATACTGATTAATTTATTCTTTTTTATTGATATTCAATTTTGAATTTTATCTTTAAAAAATCATAGAAGACTAAGGCAGGTGAGATATTATATATGAATAAGATTTTAATTATTTTTTTCTTTACGTTTTTTTCCTTCTCGGTTTCTGCCCAGCAATTTTCACAGTACAATACAGGTACACTTTATGATTCTTTTGAAAACCCCTCTGTAAGGTCATTCATACCAGATTCAAGCAGGCAATATGCATTCAATTTTTTTATACCAAACTTTGATGCTAACGCCTATGTAACAGGCAATATACAGCAAAGTGTAAAAAGCAGACTATTTTCTGCTTATCCTTCGTATGGTTCGGGCAGGTTAACCGTGGGTAAGAGTAAAACAAACCATTTCAACGTTAATGTAAATGCGTACGCCATAATGCTTAAAGCGTTTACCAGTCTTAACGGGGATGTGGAGATGGGTTTTTCGTACCAGACAAAGTTAGAATCCCGGGGGACTGTCAGTGATGAAACCATTGCCTTGCTTGACGGCGGTTCAAAATTTGTAAATGGCGCCGTATACAATAATATTTTCAACGATCATTTTTTGATGCAGTCCTACAACCAGTTAGGGTTTTCGTACAGGGAACGCATCAATAAACAGTTGGCGTTGGGTTTTAAAATAAGCGGCTTATTGGGTATTAAGTATTCAAAGTTTGATATTGATGGTTCGCGGGCTCAATTTAATCAGCTTACCAGCCAAGCAATTATTACCATGCGTGGCCGTTATTATTCAAGCTATATACCAGGAGCTCCGTCTGCGCGTGATTATTTACCAACGTTTCGCAGCCCGGGAGCCGCCATATCATTAGGAGCATCATACCTTACCGAGGATAAAATAACCATACAGGCTAATATTAAAGACCTCGGCTTTATTCACTGGAGCAGCCGGTCCGCAATATCTGATTTTAATAATACCGAAACTTATGGAGGCCTTACATCAGATCATCGTGAGGATAGTATTTATAATCATACTATGAATATATTAAGAAGCTCCCCGGTTACAAAATCGTTCACTACAAAAATAAATGCCAAAGCCGAGTTGAGCGCAGCAAAAACTTATTGGATAGATTACGATAATAACTTTAAATACACACCAACACTTGTGGGCTCAAAGGAAATATGGTTTACCGGTTTTACTACCGCTCTTGTTAATCACGTACAGTACCATAATTATACCGGCACGCTTACAGCCAGTTATGATGATATGAAGCTGTTTAATATTGGCTTACAATTTATGTATAAAAACCCCAATACTGAATTTTACATAGGCAGCGAAAGACTGTTGAATACCACCAGCTTTGCAATGGCAGCTTTAGGTAGCCAAACGCAAATAAGCCATAACGGCTCCTATTCGGGCATGGATCTGTATATAGGATTCTCGATGAAATTTGGGGCGGTAATTGAGCATCCCATGAATGCAAGCTATATCCCGATGGGCGAAAAAGGTTTTTTGGGCAGATTATGGGGCCGCATATTTAAAACGAATAAATAACGTCAGATAGATATAAGATGTGAGATATGAGATTTTAGGCAGGAACCTTTCTCATATCTCATATCTATAAAACTTTCTTGCCGGCAATAAAATCTTTCAGGTAATAGGGTTCAAAATAGGCCACATCTTCAAAATCATTATTACGGAACTTTTCGGCAGCCTTTTGGGTAAGGTAAGTTGCCGAATTTTCAAAATTGTTTATAAACAGCGCATTAGGATTTGATCCTAAAACACGTTCGCATTTATCGGCCCCATCACCAAAAAACAAAACTTTATGCCTGCTCAGCAGCTCGCTGAAACTATTTTCGTCAATAATATCAGCAGCGGTCGCCCTTAGCTTTTCACCATCAGCATTAAACACCGCACAATAAACTTCCATGCGGCGGGCATCTATCATGGGGCACAAAAGGGTGCCTTCGCTAATTACAATACCAGGATAATTATTAATAATACCGTAAGCCATAGCCTCCAGCGTTTCAATGGCTATAAGGGGTTTATCCAATGCAAAACAAAGTCCTTTGGCTGTTGATACCCCTATGCGCAAGCCTGTGTATGAGCCAGGGCCACAGCTTACCGCAATGGCATCCAGATCACGATAGGTATAACCGTTACCGGTTATCAGTTCTTCAGTAAATAAAGTAATTACTTCGGCGTGTTTGTTGCGCTCATTTACCTGTTTAAAAGCTAACACCTTTCCACCGGCAGCCAGCGCTACCGAGCAGGATGTTGTTGCAGTTTCAATTTGTAAAATGAGGCTCATGAGTTAAGTTTTGAATTCGGGATCCAGAGTCCTGAGATTTTAGTAACCACAAAATTAAATTATCACTTAAAACCTTCAACTGAATTATGGTACAGGGTCATGACCATGCCCGCCCCAGGGGTTGCAGCTGGCAATCCTTTTTATGGTTAGCCATCCGCCTTTAAAGGCACCATATTTTTTTATAGCTTCTACACCATACTGCGAGCAGGTTGGTGTATACCTGCATGAAGCGCCTGTTAATGGCGAGATAAAATACTGGTATATTTTTATCAGCAATATAAAAACGCCACCTATCAGCATTTTAATCAACCTCACCAGCGCCATCATACTATTGCATTGTTGGCAGCCGTTAATTGCTCTCCAAGCTGGATTAGCAGCTTTTGCATCTTTTTTTCGATCACGCTGTATGGGGCAATTTCTTTACCAATATAACCTACCGATAGCACGATAGTTTTATCGGCCGATTGCAGCAAATTGTAAAGGTTTTGTTGCTTGTGCAGCCTGTACGATTCGCGCATATAGCGTTTTATTAAATTACGGTCAACCGCACGCTTATAACGCCTTTTGGGTACCGAAAATAATACCTGTACAGGATATCGCTGTGGTTCGGTTTGATACAACCACGAGGCTTTAAATGGGTAACACAAAAAAGAAGAGCCGCTATGAAAAAGCTTATCGATAAGCCTTTTATTACATAACCGTTCTTCTTTCTTAAAAGTATACATAGTTGCCTTATTGGAACCGGGATTTAAGCAGTTAATCGGTATCCATTGGTTTGCCTACAGGCAAACCAGCGCAACCGGTTTATGCTTTGTGACTACCCTCGTCAGAAACAGATAATCTTTTTCTGCCTTTAGCTCTTCTGGCTGCTAATATTCTCCTGCCGTTAGCAGTCGACATGCGTTCACGGAATCCGTGTTTATTTCTTCTTTTTCTTTGAGAAGGCTGAAACGTTCTTTTCATGGCTATTTTATTCTATTCGTCGTTTTAAAAACAAGAGCGCAAATGTAGTAATATTTTGAAACTTTTCAAACACTATTTTTCTTATTTGTCATTCCGTTTTAGTTAGTGTAAATTAAAGGTTTTAAAACCATAATATGAAATCAGCCGGCATCCTGTTACTTATGTGTTTACCTTTTATATCCCTGGGCCAGGAAATACCCGTTTCTCACTATAAAATATATAACACAGCTACTCAAAAACCGGCCACAGTTGCTGATATTATCAGCAGTATGAACAAAGCCGATGTACTGTTTTTTGGCGAAGAGCATAATGACTCTACAGGACATATACTGGAGTTTGAACTATTTAAAGAACTGGAACAACAATATCCGCATAAAACCGCCTTATCTATGGAAATGTTTAGCACCGATTGCCAACTTGTGCTTAACGAATACCTGGGCGGCCTCATTCGCGAGAAAAACTTAATCAGCGACGCCCGCACCTGGCCCAATTATAAAGATTACAGGCCACTGGTTGAACTTGCCAAACAAAGCCAGGTGCCCGTGATTGCGGCCAACGCGCCATCCCGGTATACCAATATGGTTACACGCGGTGGTTTGGGCAGTTTACAACAACTGGATGCGCAGGCAAAAACTTACCTTGCTCCCCTGCCTATTGATACAGCTACAGGTGTGTATTATGACAAATTTGTAAAAATCATGGGCGGGCATAGTGCAATGGCCGGTATGCAAATCTATCAATCGCAAAACCTTTGGGATGCTACCATGGGGTGGTCAATAGCTAAATTTTATAAAAGCCACTCCGGTTTTAAAATATTGCAGCTTAACGGAGGTTTCCACAGCGAAGAAAAATTAGGCGCAGCAGCCCAACTTAAAAAATATGCCCCCAATGTAAGGTTACTCACGGTAGCCGCCTATGCCGATGATAGTTTCGACAATCCCGATTGGACCAAATTTAAACAACTGGCAGATTACATTATTTTAACCGATCCCAAGCTACCGCGAAGCTTTTAGGTAAGGTTCGGGGAGTGTGTTACGCGGTTCGAGGGCATGAAATAAGCACATTTAAAATATCGTCTCATGCAACACGCCCCCCTCATCTGTTATTTCTTCGCCGCTAACAAATCACGGATCTCGGTAAGTAAAATTTCTTCTTTTGTGGGTACCGGTGGTTCTTCCGGAGCGGCTTCCTCTTTCTTTTTAAGGGTGTTTATCCCTTTTACGATAAGAAATATACAGAAAGCTACGATCATAAAATCGATCACGTTGTTGATAAACAAACCGTAATTGATAGCTGTTTCAGGTACTTTATCTACTGCTGGTTTAAGCACATACTTAAGGTTTTTAAAATCAATACCACCGGTAGCCAAACCAATTGGCGGCATAATGATATCAGCTACTAATGATGTAACAATTTTACCAAAGGCAACGCCAATGATAACACCCACTGCAAGGTCAACAACGTTGCCGCGCATGGCGAATTCTTTAAACTCTTTCACGATAGCCATAAGATTTATATTTAGTTATCTAAAGTAACGAATAAAATTTTATCGTATCCAAACAAATTATTTCATTTTGCATTTATCGTCATTACTCCAATTACTTATAAGTTATTTTAAAGTTAATGGTAATTGATGTATTTTTGAACACTACGTTAATTATGCTTAAACAGAATCTTCAACAAAAACTTTTACAAAAGCTCTCGCCGCAACAAATACAATTTATAAAATTGCTGCAGGTGCCTACCGTTTCGCTTGATACCCGCATCAAGGAGGAACTGGAAGAGAATCCTGCGCTTGAAGATCTGAGTTTAACTAATTTAAACGAGCCTGTTGAGGAATACCCCGACCGCGACCCTGATGAAGACACCTTTAACGGTGATGAAGAAAAGGGGGAAATGGATGAGTTCAACATTGATGACTACCTGCAGGATGATAGTGTAAATGATTACGGATCGCGCTATGACCAAAATGGCGATGATGAAGATGAGCGTAAAGAGATTCCCATAGCGGTTCAGAGCTCGTTTTTTGAGAGCCTGCAGTTACAGCTCGATTTGCTTCCCTTAAGCGATAAAGACTTCAGGATAGGCAAACAAATTATAGGAAGCCTGGATGACGATGGTTACCTGCGCAGGCCCATCATGTCGCTTACTGACGACCTGGCCTTCTCGCAAAACATAATGGCCGAGGACGAAGAGGTTGAGGACATGCTGAAGGTGATACAGGGCTTTGACCCGGCTGGTGTAGGTGCACGCAGCCTGCAGGAATGCCTGCTGATCCAGCTCCGCAAAAAGGATCCTAACGACCCCATCATCAAAAAAGCTATTGTTGTGGTTGAACAGTATCTTGATGAATTTACCCGCAAGCATTATGATAAGCTGGAAAAATCATTAAACATGGACTCTGACGAGTTACGTGGTGTTATCAACGAAATTTTAAAGCTAAACCCAAAACCGGGCGATTCAAACGAGG
This sequence comes from Mucilaginibacter sp. P5_A6, assembly GCF_056400585.1. Classification (NCBI taxonomy): domain Bacteria; kingdom Pseudomonadati; phylum Bacteroidota; class Sphingobacteriia; order Sphingobacteriales; family Sphingobacteriaceae; genus Mucilaginibacter; species Mucilaginibacter sp. P5_A6. The sequence goes on from NZ_JBFUKZ010000024.1 coordinate 43,613, forward strand.
TGAACACCAAGCAAATGCAGGTGATACCCGATTTTCATATCATCAATAATGATAGTGTATTAATACTTACACTGAACTCCAAAAATGCTCCCGAACTGCGTGTAAGCAGATCATACCAGGAGATGTTTCAGCATTATGATAAAGCTGCACAAAAGGATAAAAAACTAAAGGAAGCAGTGCAGTTTGTAAAGCAAAAGCTCGATTCGGCAAAATGGTTTATTGATGCCATTAAACAGCGCCAGCAAACTTTACTAAAAACCATGAACGCCATTATGCAGTACCAATACGAATTTTTTCTGACGGGCGACGATAAAAATTTAAAACCCATGATCCTAAAGGATATTGCCGACAGGATAAATATGGATATCTCTACCGTATCGCGTGTGGCCAACTCAAAATACGTACAAACCGAATTTGGTACATTCCTGTTAAAATCCTTTTTTTCGGAAGCAATTCAAACCGAAAGCGGCGAAGAAGTTTCAAACAAAGAAGTTAAAAAGATACTGGAAGAACACATCGGCAACGAGGACAAACGCCACCCGCTGGCTGATGAAAAACTTACCGATATACTAAAAGATGCCGGCTACAACATAGCCCGCCGTACAGTAGCCAAATACCGCGAGCAAATGAACATCCCGGTTGCAAGATTAAGAAGGGAGCTGTAAATGTGCAGATTTCAAATTACAGATGTGCAGATTTGAAAATAACAAATAGATGCAGATGGAAATAATGTGATTTACCATTTTAAATCATCTGCACATTTAAAATCTGCATATCTGCACATCCGAAGTTCAATCATCTGCACATTTGAAATCTGCATATCCGCACATCCAAAGCTCAATCATCTGCACATTTGAAATCTGCATATCTGCACATCCGAAGCTAAATCATCTGCACATTTGAAATCTGCACATCTGCACATCCGAAGCTCAATCATCTGCACATCAAGAGCCCCTTCAGGGGGTTGGGGGGACTAAAACGTATGTTGCGGGCAGGTAACTTTATACCGGTTATTCAGCAGGATCCCTATTACAATTTCATGTGAGCCGTTACTTACTGTATTAAGCGCCGACGTAGTAAAATCATAGGAGTAACCCACATTTACAAATGAGCTGAGGTTGAAGCCTACCAAGGCAGCAAACGAATCGTTACGGCGGTAGGAACCTCCTATCCAGAATTTATCCTGGAAAGACATTTTCAGATTCAAATCAAACGTTGTTGGCACGGGCTGTATCACCTTTACCAGTACCGAAGGGATAAGTGTTACATCATCTGATAAAAAGAGCTTGGTGCCTGCTGTGAAGAAGTAATGGGGTACAGTTTTATTTTGCGTTGCACTGGTTGAAGTAGTTACATATAGGTTTTGAGGTAATACCTGTTGTACCGATACACCAACAAAATAATCAGATGCATAAGCCCATACCCCTATGCCCAAATCAGGTTTCCATTGATTATTATTGATGTTGTTCAATATGGGATCCGTTTCATCGGCAAAGTGAACCTGCGAAAGGTTTAGCACATTGTGGCTCACGCCCGCAGATACACCAACTGCCAGGTTGAGCCTGTCGGTAATACCAAGATGATAGGCGTAGGTAGCATTAATATTGGTTTGTGTGATAGGACCCGTTTTATCTGACACCAGAGTTAGCCCGATACCATGGTGCGGCTCGGCAGCCTGGTATTGCTGTGTGTACGATCTGCTCGACGGATTAAGCCCTCCGCCTGCCGGGAAAGCCGTTGCGTCTCCCTGTAAAAACTTATTCCCAATGGGTGCATTTACAGTTAAATAGCCTGTTACCGGGGCACCTTCAAGCCCTGTCCACTGGCTCCGGTAACCAGCTTTTACATCAGTATAATTTTCAATACCGGTTAAAGCAGGGTTCAAAAGGTAGTTGTTAAAAATATATTGGGTGTACTGCGGTTTTTGCTGTGCATCAACAAATTGTATACCGGCTACAAAAAAAACAATTGTGTATAAAATTCTTTTCATTATTTGTCTAATGATGGTTACATATCCCGGAACAACCTTACGTCCGTTTTTAGTATTTATTATATAATATCCGGTTCCGGATGGAAAATTATTTCCATTATTTCTACTATTACGGGGTATGCTGTAACCAATTGACGAATATAACCCTTTCTCCGTATCTGTTGTATAAATCAATTGTATAAATCAAACAATTTTCTAAATTTTCGCTCTTCCCACACTCATTTTACCGTACCTACAGAAAGGAAAGAGTGCTATCGAAAAAAACTATTAAATCTGCGCTTTCGTTAAGGTTGGTTACCTGATAATAGTTATACTGCCAGAAACAGCCTTACGCCCGTTTTTAGGGTTAATGATATAATAATATGTCCCGGATGAAAGATAATTGCCCTTGTACCTGCCATCCCATGGAATTGTATAACCCATTGAAGAATATATTTTTTGGCCATATCTGTTAAACACATCAACGGTGTTGTTTGGATAGTCACCCAGGTATTTAATTTCCCATAAGTCATTTTTGCCATCACCATTAGGCGTAAAAGCATTGGGTATAACAAGGTATTTTAATACTTTAACCGTAACACTGGCCGTATTTGAGCAACCTTCCTCCGAGGTTACCATCAGACTGTAATCTGTCGTTTCGGCTAAGGTTGCCGTTGGGTTTAATACATCATCATGATCCAAACCTGTTGACGGGTACCATTTATAGCTTAAATTATGACCGCTTGCCAGGGCCTTCAAAGTAACCTGGCTCCCTTCAAGCACGGTAACAGGCCCATCTGCCGATACCGTTGGTGAAGGATAAACCAATATCTGCTGTTTCACTGTATCGGGGCAGCTGTTTTGGGATGAATAAATATAACTTATCTCGGCCGTACCTGTACCGGCTATCGAAGGATCAAACAAACCACCGGCATTCACCCCTTTACCTGAAAACACACCTTTGCCCATTGGTCCTACGATATTTAAAGGTGCAAGCTGCACAGGCTTATCCTCAGGGCAAATAGCGGGCGCCTGGGCAAATGTTATTATATGTGCCGCTTTTACAACGATGTTAAAATCCTGAATATTGGCACACACCCCGCCAGAATAGGCAGCCACGTGCACATTGAAGGTGTGGTCGCCATCGGTAAACATGGGGTAAGTATAACGTAGTTGCTGGCCGTAAACCGGGTGTTCATAAACCCTCAATGATGTGGCATCGGCTGTGTTAAAGGTAACCTCAAGCCGGGTAATACTGCCGAAATTTACAGTTGATCTATTTTCAAAAAAAACCTCTCTATTGCTGCACAAAGCAGCAGGATCAGGCACAACAACATTCGCCTTAGGAATATCGCCGTTAACAACAAATGTTTGTGTTTTAGTGTACGTACAACCGTATTTTGTGGTAACCTTTAAGGTTACCTGGTAATCATTCCGTGCTTCGGTATAATGATGACCGGGATTTTTTTCTGTCGATGTATTATCTGCAGCACTGGCATGCATATCTCCAAAATTCCATTGGTAAGTAAAACCGGATTCGGTATGATCGCCAATCATACTGTTATCTTTAAACTCAACCAGATCGGCAACACAGGCATCGGGTAAAATAAAATCAACCACTGCAATATCACTTATTTCTATTGCTTTTACTTTTGGCAAGCCCATACAACCGCCGGCGTTAACCACTGTTAATTTCACGGTATAAGTGCCGGCTGTTTTGTAAACGTGGGTAAATGGGGTATTATCAGCTTTTTCTACCACCGCGGTACTATCGCCAAAATCCCATAACCATTTTGAAATAGCACCATTACTGCTTGTAGAATGATCTGTAAAGGTTATATCCAGGCCGGGGCAGTACGGAGCCAAAAAGTCAAAATCGGCAACAGGTAAATTAGTAATGTTAACCGGTGTTGGATCTGATACATCGCCACAGCCATTTTCGTTGATAACAGTTAGCCTTGCATTGTAAGTACCGGTATGCTCATAAACATGCGACGGGTTTTGTACAACATCGGTATGCCCATCGCCAAAATCCCATAACCGTATTTTGGTTTCGCGGCCATAGGTTTGTGATGTATCCTTAAAAAAGGTAGTATCGCCTAAACATGAACCTGCAAAACTAAGCCTTGCCACCGGTGGAAGAGCCATATTAAAATCAAGTTCAACATCTTCGGCCGAGCCACATTCATCGGCTATGGGGTTAAATACGGTTGCCACCACACTGTAATCTCCGGTTGTGTAAATTTTATCATCACGATATTCATACAAATAGAGTGTTTGATCGCCCCTAACTGTAGTTGATTTAACAAGTGGATTACTATCAAGATAGGTAGTACCGTTTTTAAAATCCCATTTAATGCTGGTTGTTTTAAAAGGCAGGGTTAACTGGAGCTTATAGGTTGCACCTGTACACCCATTTAGTTGCGAGGTACTGCTTTGCGGATCTTTCAGGGCTATAAACTCGGTAAGGTTTTTAAGATTGGCGCCGGCAGCGTATCCATATGATTCGGCATTGCCAAAACCATAGGCTATGGCGTTAAAACCATCAGAAGCACTAATGTGGTGCACGCCATTATTAACTGCAATTTGCGCATATGAATAAACAGGATTGGCGGGAACAGGTATAAATTTTGTATAGGGACTGCCGTCAAGTGCAAAAGTGGGTACGGCGTTTGTTTTAATAACTACATTAATAAAATTATTAATGATTCTGAAATTACCGGTTGAATTTAAGGTTACATGATCAAGCGTTTGCTCAAGCGGATTAAGATATATCATTTCAGGATCGCCGGTATCCTGGTTTGCATCAACACAGTTGATAGTTTTAAATTGTGTTACAGCATATTGAACAACCTGTACCTGTTTATTGGCAGTAATAACGTTGGGGGCATCTGAATTAAATTCGTAATAAAGCCCCCCGGTGAAATCCGATGGCAGAAGGTTACGTCCGTTTAAATTTACAATAGTATTAGGATCGCTCAATATGATCCTGAAAACATCGTAATTTCGGCTTTTTAAAGGCGCTGTGATATAGTTTTTCCCCCAGGAGGCAGTTGGATATACCTGTTGGAAAAGGTTATCAGATGTGTTATTTACCGTGTTACAACCTATAAGTATTTTTGAACTACCAGAAAACACAGCTACTTTTTTACACGAACCAGCCTGTGTACTTATTGTACGGATGCGTGTGCCGGTAAGGTCATTATCTGCAAGGCCCTGGTATACCTGGCCTTTGTTTAAAATTATAGTAAACGGTTTTCCCGGAGGCTCGCCGTTAAGCAAATATGTTTTGGGTGTTATTTCAACGGTGGTATTATCTTCGGTGCCAATAACCGCAAATGTTGAATAGGACGCTTTTTTTTCTGTTATGAGCGAATTGGATAACTGAGTGTAATTAATAGATACATAATCCTTACCAAGCACATTTACCGGCAGTAAAAGGGTTGCCCCCGAAACGCTTTGCGCAAAAATGTGAGCGTAAACGGCTATAGGCTTTTGTGAAGTGATATGGATCCCTTTAGTAGAAAAACCTTGCTGATCTAAAAAAGCGCTTGCCGGTATTGAAACTGTCAGAATGCCCCTGGCAACTACATCATAGCTTTCAGAAAATGAGCCATCGGCAATAACCACGTTTACCGTAGTATTAACATCGGCTGTAATATAAAGGTTCATCTTGCTCACATTACCACGGGGATCTGTTGTTGTTGGGGGAGTAATATGATCCATGTATACCGTCCAAAACTCGGTTCCCAGGTTTGAAAAACCACCCTGTGCACAGGCACCTAAACTACAGCACAGTAAAATAAAGACCGAAATTATCGCCCGTAAAAATCTCACCCTGGTATAAATGTTTAATTGGCCTTATTTATCTAAATGGTTAAATATAAAACTACTTTTTTAAAAAACGTAATGTTATAGCTGTTATACCAGGGACATAAAGTGAGAGATATAGAACATGGGGTTTTTAATTGCAGTTATAAGATATCATTCCGGCAAATCTCTGCCAGTAACTCACGGCTTGCCAGCCTTAATAAGCGCTTCAAGTTCAAAGTTGGCTATTTTTAATTTATTGATAAGCTCTTTATTTTCTTTCCGCAATTCATATATTTCAATGGCATTTTGAATGTAAATTTTAAGCTCGTTGTTTTGCCAGGGTTTTACAAGGTATTTATAAACCTGCCCCCTGTTAATAGCATCCATTACGGCATTAACATCCGAAAAACCTGTTAAAAGTATCCGGATAGTATCAGGGTATATAGGTAAAATTGATTCTAAAAATTCAATACCTGTAGTATCAGGCATACGCTGATCAGTAATTATCACACCAATTTCCTGGGCGAGCAGCACCTGGCGACCTTCGGCAGCCGACTGGGCGGTATAAATATTAAAATTTCGCCTGAATGCCGCCTTAAAACTATTCAGATTATTTATCTCATCGTCAACATACAACACTCCTACGGCCATAGTAATAAATTTAGGTTAAATCGGCTTTTAATAATTGGTTATAAAGTCAAATGTATTGAAAGTTTTATTTTCTTCGCATTTTTATTATAATTATGCTTGATTATGTGCAAAACCCCTATAGTAAATATGAAGAAAATATTAATAGCCGCGTATTTACTATTATTGAATACTATAACTTTTGCCTATAATACAGATACGTTGGTTGTTTATGAAAACACATCCCAACTGTTAAACAACCATTATTTTTATGAACTTGATGATCCAGGTGCGCACTTATCAATAAACCAGGTTTTAAAAAGCCCTGGTTTTCATACAAGCAGCAGTTCCTTGCCTATTTTAAAACATTACAAATCAGCAACATGGATAAAGTTCAATCTTAAAAACAACGACACAAAACCTTTTATAATCATTAGTATCGATCCAAGTATTATTGATGAATTTGACCTTTATTATTCTGACAGGAAAGACTTTAAAACACATGACTTTGCAGCAGAAGACCAGCAGAATGAGCTTGAATCCCGAAATATTAATTATATAAGATGTCCTGTAGCACAGGGAACGTCAAATACTATTTATTTACGTATTAAAAGTAATCTTCCCGCTGTAATACCTGTAAAAGTTTACACCGAAGTAACCTTTATTAAAAGCAGGAATATTGAAAACATAATATATGGTGCATTTATAGGCATATTGCTTCTCAGTGCATTCTACAACTTACTGCTGCTTTTCATAGTTGGCGATATGAGCTACCTGTATTATATATTTTACATTATTTTTCTTGGCGCTTCGCAAACACTGCTGCATGGTTATGGAAATTATTTTACCGATAATAAAATTTTCATTAACAATTATATCACACCATTGGTAAGAATGTGCTTTGGTTTATCGGTATTACTTTTTACCGGGGAATTTTTACAGCTAAAACAAAATTTAAATAAGGGGTACAAAATCCATTTACTGTTATACGCATTGTTCGCCATAGTTTTTGCGGCCATTTTAGGTGGCTTTGTAGCTTTTGCCTATAGTTTAGTTAACTGGGGTTTGGTAATTACTGCAATGTACCTGCTTTTTATTGGTTCACGACTTTACCTAAAGGGATTTAAACCGGCAAAACTGTTTATGCTGGCCTGGAGTTTATTTTTAATAAGCCTGTTACTTTCCTTTGCACGCAATAAAGATCTTATCCCTTACAATGCATTTACTGCCAATGTTATACCTTTTGGTTTGGTAATTGAACTCATATTATTTTCGGCGGCATTGGCCGATAAAATCAATTTTTACAGAAATGAAAAAAATGACATTCAAAATTTTGCTATAGCGGTAGCGAAGGAAAATGAACGTTTAACAATACAGCAGAATATCCTGTTGGAAAATAAAGTAAAAGAACGTACTAATGAGCTCATCAGCGCCAACAAAGACCTTTCCAGAACCATTGATAACCTTAAAAACACACAACATCATTTGGTTGATACCGAAAAAATGGCATCATTAGGCAGGCTTACCGCTGGTGTTGCCCATGAAATTAATAACCCCATAAATTTTGTAAGTTCAAATGTAAAACCGCTCAGGCTCGATTTTGATGAGCTGTTTTTATTATTAAATAGATATGAAGAGCTTCTAAAAAAAACCGGTGATAAAGAACTTGTTCAGATAGCCAATACCTGCAGGCAAAGCATTAATCCTGATTTTATAAAAAACGAAGTAGCCATTTTACTTAACGGTATTGAAGAAGGTGCAAAACGCACCACCGAAATTGTTAAAAGCCTTTTCACCTTTAGTAATACAGATGGGCAGGTGTTAAAAATGCTCGATATAAATAAAGCTATACACGCAAACCTGCTTATTTTAAAGAGCACCATCCCATATTATATCGAAATTAAAACAGTTTTAAATATCCTGGAGCCCTTAAACTGCTACCCTGGCAACATCAACCAAATATTTATTAACCTGATAGCCAACAGCGTTTATTCTATAACAGCAAAAGAGCAACACCAAGACGATAAAATAACAATAATTACCCGGGACGTTATCGGCTATATTTCCATTGAAATAACAGATACAGGTATTGGCATGAGCGATGAAACAAAAGAACGCATATTTGAGCCTTTTTTTACTACTAAGAACATTGGCGAAGGTATCGGCTTGGGTTTATTTATAGTATTTGGTATTATTGAAAAGCACCACGGCAGTATTGATGTAATGTCATCACCCGGTAAAGGCACAACTTTTATTATAAAGATCCCTAAAAATTTAACCTGATATTTTTCTTCCTAAAAAAACTTCTCGGGGTTTGGCACCAGGTTCAGGAACGATTCAAAGTTTTGGGCGTAGTTTGATTGATCAAGCTTATAATAAAATGCCCCTTTTTTTGATGATAGCTTATCTTTTTCGGGTTGTTTCACCAACAGGCCTGTTGACAATAATTTGCGGCTGAAGTTCCTGTCATCAAATTTGGTTTGATACACTCCTTCATACAATGCCTGTAATTGCGGAATGGTAAATTTTTCGGGCAGCAACTGGAACAATATAGGGTGAAGTGCAGCTTTGTAACGCAATTGCCTTAACGCCAGTCTTACCATTTCGGCATGGTCGAATATCAGGTCGGGCATTTCATCCAGTAAAAACCATTCGGGATGAAACTCTTCGCTTAGCTGTTTTTCGTATTTGTGAATATCAATAAGCGCGAAATACGCGATGGACAAGGTACGTTCAACAGGGTCACGCTCCGGGCGGCCAAATACCTGGAACTGCTCCATATAAACATTTTTAAGCCCGGTACGTAATTCCAGTACACGGTTGGCGGCGTCACCCGGCGACTCCGAAGGCTGTATAAATCCCCCCATCAGGCTCCATTTGTGTTTTTCGGGTTCAAGGCCACGCTGTACAACTAACAGCTTAATGTTCCAACCATCAAACCCAAATATGATACAATCGGTTGCCACCAACATGCGTTTCTGGCCGCTATACTTCTGCATAATTCAGTTTAGTTTAGAGTTTATTTACAAGTGTAAAAATAATTATGCAATTTTTTATTGTAAAACGGACAACTATTTTTTGAGAAAGCAAATACCGTATTACCCATGCCGGCGACACCTTGCTTAAAACCTGGCAGCGCTGAAAAAGCTCCCGAAAAACAACGCCTTTTTATCGTCCTATCTGCATCTAAAAATGATACCTATAATGCACCGTTCACACACCTTTCATATACCTGCCAATCACTTACCGGTATCGGCCAAACGCCTTTTGATTACCTTTATAACATCCGTTAAATAATCCATAAACAACTTAAATACAAATAGTTAATTATAAAAAAGCAGATTTCAAAACATCTTTAGGCTATAACATTTGGGGCGTTTATCTTAAAGATAACCGCCCCAAATGTTTATATCCAAATTTACAAAAAACTCAGCAGATGTGCAATTTTTTGCTTGCAATGAAATACGCTGCAATGTGCCCGCGATAACAATCCTGTTTCTGTATTTTTAATGGCCGTGTCACTCCCCGCTAACTCACTCTTTTTCCCTTCAACAGCATAGCCATAGCATCATCCAGCGATCCCGCGCGAATCACTTCGCCCGAGTTAACAAAATAGATCTCATCGGCATTTTCAATAGTGTTAAGGCGATGGGCAATAATTACCCGTGTTGTGGTTTCGGGCAGTTTATCAAGAATGTCACTCAACAATTTTTCGGTAATAGTATCAATATTGGCGGTGGCCTCATCTAATATCAGGATCTGCGGATTACGCAGTACAGCCCGCATAAAGGCTATCAGTTGCTTTTGACCAAGGCTGATACTGTCTCCGCTTGATAATACCGGGGTTTCCAGTCCGTTCTCAAAAATTGCCAGCAGGCTGCCCAGGCTTGCATCTTTTATAACCTGCTCCAGTTGTTGGTTAGTATAGTCCTTGTATAGCTCATTACTGTATAAAATATTGTCTCTAACAGTGCCGCTAAACAGGAAAGGCTCCTGCAAAATAAAGCCTATCCTAAGGCTGCGCTCTTCGGCGGTATAGGTTCTGATGTCTTTTCCATCAAGCAGGATCAATCCTTTCGACGGATCATATAAACGGGCTATCAATGATGCTGTAGTGGTTTTACCGCCGCCTGTAGGCCCAACCAGGGCATATGTTTTACCCTGCTCCAGTTTAAAGCTTACATGGTGCAATATCTCCTTGCTTTCGTCATAGCTAAAATACACATCTCTAAATTCCAGCAAAGCGGCGTTTGAGTCTGTTAGGCCTGCTTCCATCCGGGGCAGGTCGCTTTCGAGCGCCAAAATCTGCGATATCCTGTCCCAACCTGCCATTGCCAGTTGAAAGTTTGACCACAAGGCCGCCAATTGCCTCAACGGGTTATAAAAAAGCGTGGTGTATGATAAATAACTTACCAGCAAACCAATAGAAAACTGCCCGTGGCTAATAAGATAAATACCAAAAGTAAGTACTATCAATTGTGCAATGCTGGCAAATAAGCCATAAACAGGCACAAAAACGTTATTAGCCAAACCAGCGCTAATAGCTGTTTTATAATTTTGCTTATTAACCATATCAAAGCGTTTCCTGAAATAATCGCGCCGGTTAAAAGCGATGATCACCTTAAAATTACTAAGGCTTTCCTGTATCTCGCCGCTTAAGCCCCCGGTACTTTTAAGGTTAGCCGCGTTTTTACTTTTTATCCATGGCGATAGTATCAGCGTTAAAAAAAGGATGATCAGCACCGGCGATAAAGCCGCGGCGCCAAGCTCGGGATGTATCAGCAGTAAAAATATACCCGCACCTATCATGGTAGATATATTGCCGATAAACTGCATCAGCGATTGCGAAAAAAACTGGTTTAGCTTATCGGTATCATTATTTACTCTCGATATCAGGTCGCCCGCTTTGTTCTGGTTAAAAAAGCCAACCGGCAATTGCTGCAGTTTGTTAAATATAGAGTTGCGCAGTGTAAACAACATCCGCTGCCCTACCCCGCCCATCAGCGTAGTTTGTTTGTAACTGGTAAACAGGGCGACAGTGTACATGCACAGCAACAAAATAGCGTTATGAATAACACCGCTAAAATTTTTATGCAGCACATAACTATCAAGGGTATGCCCAATAATAAGCGGCCCCAACAGGTTTAATGTCGAATTGATAAGTATGGCAATAACTGCTATAATAAGCGTTCGCTTTTCGTGCGATATAAGTTGAATCAGCTTTTTAAGCCCGGCAAAGGTTGATGTTTTTTGCGCTGTTTTACTAAGCTGGTTAAGATCGTAGTTCATTGTATTTTAATATTTTTCAGGTAGTAACTTTGGTAGTTAATGAGCAACGCCAGTTTCGTAATTGCTGGTACTTTGCTGCGAGTTGAAGATCTGCACATAATCGGGACTGGTTTTCATCAGATCTTTATGCACGCCGCGGGCTACAATTTCGCCTTCTGTAAGCAGGATGATCTGGTCATAATGCTCAACAGAGGCTATTTTTTGTGTTACCGATATCAGCGTTAAGCCCGGATAGTTTTTTTGAATATTGGCCAGGATCTTCTTCTCGGTATTGCCATCCACCCGCGCTGTAAAATCATCAAGCAATAAAACCCTGGGATTTACAGCCAGCGCACGGGCCAGCATGATCCGCTGTTTTTGACCGCCCGATAAACTCGATCCACGTTCGGATACAATGGTATTTAAGTGTTCGGGTAAACTACCAATAAAGTCTTCCAATTCGGCGGTATTAATAGCTTTCTGTAACGATTCATCGGTTACCGTATCGCTAAAGGCAATATTCTCGCGGATGCTCATGTTAAATATGATACTATCCTGGAAAACAAAACCCACCTGGCTATGAAATGATTCACTATTGTATACAGCAATGCTTTTGCCATCAAACAATACTTCGCCCTCACTGGCATTTATAAGCCCGGTGAGTAAATAAAGTAATTGCGATTTGCCGGCTGAGGTTGGGCCAATGATAGCAATTTTTGAATCTGCCGCTACTTTTAATGATATGCTTTTTAACGCAAACTTTTGCCCGTAAAGTACCGATACATTTTTGAGCTCCACATCACCTTTAAGCGTTTCTTTCAGCGAGCCGCCTTCAGCAACATCGGGCGCATCCAAAACAACACTGATGCGTGTGAACGATGCGGTGGCCTGTGCTATCAGGTTGCTCATAAAACCTAAAATAAATATAGGGAATATAAACAGCGATAAATAACTGTTAAAAGCGGCAAAATTACCCAGGCTCATACTGCCGGCTATTACAAAATGCCCGCCCATTACCAAAATGGTTAAGGCCGCCAAATTGGCTGTAAAGGTTACTATTGGTATTAACCCTGCAAAAAAGCCTAATATTCTTAAACCATAATCTTTAGCTTCGGTATTGGCACTCAAAAACTTATTATATTCCAGTTGCTGCGAGTTAATAACCCTGATGAGCGCTGCCCCCAGGATACTCTCGTTTATCACCTTATTCAGCTGATCAATAACGCCACGGCTTTTTATGAACAGCGCCCTTACCTTTTTTAAAACATACGCAAACGTGCCCCCAATAATGGGGATAATAGCAATAACCGCCAGTGCCAGTTTCCAGTTAATGGTAAGCAGCATTACGCTGCAGCCAATGATGATAAACAGCGATGATACAATAGAAACCAGTGCCTGCGAAACAAACAATTTTATAGATTCAACATCGGCAGTAAGGTTGGTTAACAGCTTGGATGGATTTGCCTGCTCAATAAAGGCATAGCTTTGGCGCGAGATTTTATCCGAAAGCCTTTGCCGCAGATCTCTTGCTACACGCTCCGAGGCATAAGTTTGGATAATGGTTTGCAGATAGCCAAAAACAAAGATAAACAGCGTGGCTATGGTGAATTTTTTAACAATATCATTCAGCACAAACTGCTTATGGGTATAGGCATCAATGCCGTTGGCAATTATTCTGGGTAGCCAAAGATTGATACCGTTGGCCAATAACGCGAACAATAACAGCAGCGATACCAGGCCCATATAGGGCTTAAGCAGACTAAAAACACCGGGAGGTTTACTATTTGGCTGTGGTTTGGTTTCTGGTTGCATATTTTGTTTGATAATTTGTCGCCTGTAATATTTAAAATACAGGCAACACTGGTATTATTTCGGTAAAAGTAAAAATTAAAGGAACTCCTTAGTATTAAATTATTCCCTTATTTGTTATGACGATTGAAAGCCCAATACATTTTAACAGTATTTTGAGATTTTTCTGGATTAACAGGATTCAATCCAGAGCAATCATGAATAGTTATTTATTTACTTTTAGCTTTATAAAAAAATCATACTATCAATGATCTCACTTTTTGACCCGGAAGCTAATTACATTTTAGAAGATGAAAGGGTATTGCTGCGCCCGCTAACAGCAGATGACCTGGAATACCTGCTGCCCTTTGCCGTTAACGAACCAGATACATGGAAATACTCTAACGTAAGCGCAAAGTATGAGGAAGGCATGACGCGCTATATAATGGCAGCCTTAAAAGCCCGTGCAGAAGCCCGTGAATATGCTTTTGTTGTTATTGATAAAACTACCGGCGAATATGCGGGTAGTACCCGCTATTACGATATCCAGCCAGGCTTAAATAGCCTGCAGCTGGGTTACACCTGGTACGCCGAAAAGTTCAGGGGATCGGGCTTAAATAAACACTGTAAATTTCTTTTGCTGCAATTCGCTTTTGAAGAATTGAATATGGTCCGCGTTGAATTCAGGGCCGATGCCCGTAACGAACGCAGCATAGCCGCCATGAAAAGCATAGGCTGCCAGGTAGAGGGCATTTTACGCAGCAACATGCCGTTGGAAGACGGCGGCAGGCGCGATTCCATTGTGCTCAGCATTTTAAAAGATGAATGGGAAAATGGCGTTAAGGTGAATTTAAAGGCGAGGTTGTAAGGAAGATTATAAAAGCGTGGGATGTGCGATTCCTTCCTTGGGGAAGGAGGAGGAAGGGGTTTTGCGAGCGATGGGACCGCTGCTATTCAAGCGTAAAAGTCCGGTGTAGAAACCCCTCCCTGCACCCTCCCGTTGGGAGGGAATCGCACGGGGCCGATCTTTTTGCAATCTTCCGAACGCATATGGGGATAACACGAATGGTTAACAATCTTCAAGGCTTTGCGTCTTCGCGTCTTTGCGTGACTTAAGTTTTAGATATTCCATCTGAGATCTTAAAAAACACGCCCATGTCATTAAATTAAAAAACTTATCTGTTTACAGCTATAAATGGCTCAATTCCCGGATATTTATGCAAATCGATATAGTAACAAATTGGTTTGTAAATTATCCTAACATAAAAATTATCCTTTGGAAACTATTCTTAATATTTTAAACCTCAGTAAAACTTACCACAGCGCCGGGCGTACGCTTACGGTACTTAATGATATCAACTTCGCTATAACCGAAGGTTCAACCAACGCTATTGTTGGCCCATCGGGCAGCGGCAAAACCACCCTGCTGGGTTTATGTGCCGGGCTCGACCGTTCAAGCGCCGGTTCTGTAGAACTAAACGGGATTAACCTGGGCAATTTAACCGAGGACCAGCGGGCGCAGGTACGTAACCAGTATGTGGGTTTTATATTCCAGAATTTTCAATTGTTGCCTACACTTACCGCACTGGAGAATGTGATGGTGCCTTTAGAGCTCCGGAACGAAAAAAACATTAAAGCCAGGGCGCTGGACTTACTGGATAAAGTTGGCCTGGCCGACCGTGGTCACCACTACCCTGCTCAGTTATCGGGCGGCGAGCAGCAAAGGGTATCGCTGGCACGTGCCTTCTCCAACTCGCCCAGGATCCTGTTTGCTGATGAACCAACCGGTAACCTGGACGCTGAAACCAGCGAAAAGGTGGTAAAACTAATCTTCGACCTGAATAAAGAGGCCGGCACCACACTGGTTTTGGTAACGCACGACCTTGACCTTGCAGCCAGAACGCAACGCATCATCAGGATACGGGGCGGCAAACTGGTATCTAACGAAAAAACAATTAACGGGTAAGCTATGGGTATCGATCCGGTTAATTATAAAAGAAAAGTAAACATAAGCTGGCTGTTCAATATGGCCTGGCGCGATAGCAGGAAAAACCGTTCAAGGTTATTTCTCTTTATATCGGCCATTGTGTTTGGCATAGCCGCGCTGGTGGCCATCTACTCGTTCAGGTATAATGTGCAAAGCGATGTAAACGGGCAGGCTGCTACGCTCATCGGTGCCGATCTATCGGTATCGGGCAATAAACCTGTGGATCCAAAACTAAAACACATCCTTGATTCTTTGGGAGACGAAAGATCAACCGAACGCAGCTTTGCCTCCATGGCCTACTTCCCAAAAACCAAAGGCACAAGACTGGTACAAATAAGGGCTTTACAGGGCGATTACCCCTACTATGGCGTCATTGAAACTACACCAGAGGCAGCCGGAAAGGCTTTCAAAAAAGCGAAAGCCGCCCTGGTTGATAAAACGCTGATGCTGCAATTTGGCGTAAATGTTGGCGATTCGGTACGGGTTGGGAAAGAAATGTTCCTGGTTGCGGGCACACTGAACAAAGCGCCGGGGCAAAGCGGGGCTATGGCGGGGATTGCTCCTGTGGTTTACATCCCTATGCAGTACCTGGAGCAAACCGGGCTCATGAAAACCGGCAGCCGGGTTAACTATATTTTTTATTATAAATACAACCATAAGGTTGATATGGGCAAGCTTACCAAAAAGCTCGGCCCTATAGTAGACAAAGCCGGCATGGGCTATGAAACCATTGAAATGCGCAAGGAAAATACCGGTCGCGCCTTTGGCGATTTAGGCAGATTCCTGTCGCTGGTTGGGTTTATAGCCTTACTGTTGGGTTGTGTTGGCGTTGCCAGTGCTATCCATATTTATGTGCGCGAAAAAATTGCTTCCATTGCTATTATGCGCTGTTTGGGCGTTAAAGCATCCGAAGCATTTTTGATTTACCTGGTACAGATAGCAGGTATCGGGCTTATCGGTTCCGTAGTTGGCGCGGCATTGGGTACAGCTATTCAGCATTTACTGCCAATAGTATTTAAAGACTTCTTGCCGTTCACCATTTCTGTAGAAATTTCGTGGCTGGCCATTTGGCAGGGTATTTTGTTAGGGGTTATCATCTCTATCCTGTTTGCCTTACTGCCGCTGATATCCGTACGTAATATATCGCCATTGAATACCTTGCGCATGTCTTTTGACGACGCTGGCAGCAAGCGCGATCCTTTGCGCTGGTTGGTTTACCTGTTGATTGTAGGATTTGTTGCAGGTTTTACTTACTTGCAATTAGATAGCTGGCTGGGGAGTTTATTTTTCACACTTGGCATCCTGGTAGCTTTTATGATACTGGCTGCTGTAGCCTGGTTACTTATGCGGGTAATGAAACTGCTTATCAACAGTAGGTGGAACTATTTATGGCGACAAGGCTTTGCCAATTTATACCGGCCAAATAACCAAACGCTTATCCTGATGGTTTCCATCGGATTAAGCACGGCATTTATTTGCACGTTGTTTTTTATCCAGAGCATCCTTATTGGCCAGGTAAATTTATCAAACAGCGCTAATCAATCCAACATGATATTGTTTGATATCCAAAAAAGCCAAAAGAATGCCGTTGCCGATTCAACGCGCAAGCAAGGTTTGCCGGTATTGCAGCAGGTGCCAATTGTTACGGTACGATTAGAACAGATCAACGGAAAAACCGCGGCCGATGTAATGCGGGATACAACCATCCAAATTCCTCATAGTGTTTTTACCTGGGAGTACCGGGTAACCTTCCGCGATACACTTTCAACTTCCGAGAAACTTTTGGATGGCACCTGGATAGGTAAAGCCGAGGCGGGCAAGGATATACCGGTATCGGTAGAAGAAAACCTGCAGAAACGTGCTCACCTCAAAGTGGGCGATAAACTGGTATTTAACGTGCAGGGCGTATCGATGCCTGCTTATGTAGCCAGCATCCGTAAGGTAAACTGGGGCAAGGTACAAACCAATTTCCAGGTTGTTTTCCCTACAGGAGTTTTGGAAGATGCACCGCAGTTCCAGGTACTGCTTACGCATGTACCATCAAATAAAGTATCGGCTAAATTTCAGCAGGCAATCGTAAAACAGTTTCCTAATATTTCTATTATCGACCTGGGCCTGGTATTAAGTATCCTGGATGAATTATTAGGTAAGATAAGTTATGTTATCCGTTTCATGAGTGCGTTTAGTATTATTACCGGTATTGTAGTTTTGATAGCTTCGGTACGCATCAGCAAATATCAGCGGATACAGGAAAGCGTTTTGCTGCGAACCCTGGGCGCAAGCCGAAAACAGATTTTTGCTATAACGGCTTTGGAATATTTGTTCTTGGGCAGCTTATCTGCCTTAACGGGAATCCTGATAGCGGTTGCAGGAACCTGGTTCCTGGCAAAATACAGCTTCGAAATCCCGTATGCAGTAAGCTTTATACCGGCTTTTGTATTATTTTTAGTCATCACTATACTAACTGTCGTTATTGGCTTGTTAAATAGCCGTGGCGTATTAAACAAACCACCGTTAGAAATATTGAGGGCAAACGCTTAATTATTATGCACAAACTAAAATTAACATACCTGCTGCTTTTTGTAAGTGTTGTATTATCGGCCTGCGGCGAAAAAAACAAACCGGCTTCCCCTGCTTCGGGCCAGGCCGATGCTACTACCAGGGCCGATGCATCGGCAGTAAAAACTGTTTTGTTTTTTGGCGATAGCCTTACAGCCGGTTACGGTTTGGATGATCCTTCGGATGCTTTCCCCGGCGAGATCGCAAAGAAGATCGATTCGCTGAAAATGCCTTACAAAGTGATTAATGCCGGCGTAAGCGGCGAAACATCTGCAGGCGGCAACAGTCGGATAGATTGGACATTAAAGCAAAAGGTTGATGTTTTTATACTGGAATTAGGTGCAAATGATGGTTTACGCGGTATCCCGCCTAACGAAACTACCAAAAACCTGCAATCCATCGTAGATAAGGTAAAGACCAAATACCCTGAAGCGAAACTGGTAATGCTGGGCATGCAGGTACCCCCTAATATGGGTGCCGATTATGTAAATAAATTTAAAGCCGTATTCCCGGCAATTGCTGCAAAAAACAAAATGGCGCTGGTACCCTTCCTGTTGCAGGGTGTGGGCGGTCACCCGGATCTGAACCAGCCGGACGGCATCCATCCTACAGAAAAAGGCGCCAAAATAGTAGCTAATAATGTTTGGAATGTTTTAAAGGGGCTTTTATAAGAAACTGTCTAAATTTGATTTATTAATGTTTTATACTTCGAATGAAACACAKATCCACGCGTCATTGCGAGGCACGAAGCAATCCCCACCTTACAGAGTTGCTTTGCAAATCCGATCCGCATAGTTCGGGATTATTAATGTTGTGTTTTTATTTTTATATGTATTAATGAGCTCCCTGCGGTCAGTTATCTTCGTGCCTTATAATGAAGCGTTTATAAATTACTGATTACCAATATTAATTTTAATATAATGCTATGACATTGCGAGCACCCACCAGTTAAGCTGGAAAAAATAGTAATGACATTGCTGCACATGGGGCTGTTGTAGAGACGCATAATTGCGTCTCCCACAGGACATTCAGGATTTGCAAGGCCGATTTGCAAGATCAATTTGCATGTGTGATTTGCACGCGGGAGACGCAATTATGCGTCTCTACGTTGAAAACTTAAAAAAAACATATTTGATAATCAATAACTTACAATTACGTCATTATAAGGAACGAAGCAATCGCGAGCTATACCTAGTGGAGTTGCACAATTCGCGATTGCCGCGCTGCGCTCAATGACATGGTTGTTATGAGCCCCCTAAAGCCAGCACGTCATCCCTATTTTTTCCATGATTATCCTGGTGGTTACTCGCAATGACGACCAGTTTTTTATTTTTAGACAGCCTCTTATAAAGGCTCATTTAAACCGCCTTCCGCACTTTTTGAGATTTAGATAAGTAATCCTCCAATCCTAATGATGAATAATTTATAGCATTGCCAAATAAGTTAATATAATTTGATTTTGGTTTTTCATCTTTTAAAACCACATCAACCTCTAATTTATTTTTCTTTTGCCTCCCATTAATGCCACGCATAATTATAGATTTAATGGCAAGATCTTCTGAAGGTAAAGAATAGCCTATAAAAATGAGTTTATCTGCTTTACGGATAGCTTCCATAGCCCCTTTCCAGATCTGTAACAGGTTTGAATCCCTGATATCCCTTACAAAAGAAGGGGTAACCATTACGCTTTTTAAGGTAAGCGAGTTATTGCAAACGCAGGTATTATCCATCTTTTTTTTGGTTGTGTATGCCTGGTGCAAAATACTTCCATATGGATTTATATAGTATTGCCCGCAATAATCGCACTTTACCCAGTTAAGCGAGCCATGAAGCTTAAAGTATTTAAAAAGCGGCCGGCTTTGCTGAAACTCTATTTCATCTGTATGTACGCTTCTATAATTAATGCCGTAATCTATCCTGTTATTTTCGGCTGCGCTAACAAATTGCTCATCAATAATTAAATCATAATTAGTAGTAATTATACTTACGGTGCCATTTTTCTTTTCCAGCTTTATGGGGTCAAAAAACAATGGAAGCAATTTCTCCTCGCTTTTTGAATAATCTGTTAAATGATAAGCTATCAGTAATTCATCAACAGCCCTTTTCAACAAGGCCTGAAAATCCCTGAGGTTTCTTTCATTAAGTTTTGGATGCGGCGGCATGTTGTGCAAACAGCAATGATCAACAAATGATAAAACCTCGGTTATATTAGCAATATCCTGGGTTTGATTTAAATCATTTTTTTTGAAGTTTTTTAAGCCGGGATAAATCAGGTACAGGTATTGCAAAAGTTTTTCTTCCTGCTCCCATTCTTCATCTGTTTTGGTATCACCTAATTCAAACAGGTCATGTTTTAAAAGTTTTGATAATATCTCGGGCATAATCTCGCCGGTAAGTGGATATCCAAAGCTTTTACTGAAACCGGCACCCAAAAAATAAACTACATCTTTCATTACGCTACTTTTATATCCTCTTTAAATAGTTCATGGCTTTATCAGCAACAATTAATAACCGGAATGTTTTGAAACCTGCCTGATAAGCAGGAACCGTGTAAGCAAAATGGATAAGCTTATCTGTAAATACAATACCTGTATCAGGCAGGGCTCCGGTTAATATTATTCCACCCGGTGAAATTTGGTTCTGGGAAGGGGGATATTGTTGCGGTTGATCTCCTTGCAGAGAGATTAAATTTTCCATAAATATTAAAAATAAGGTTTCGGCTAAAAAGTATTTTTTTGATTTGATTTTTGTTCGCTCACAGCCTCCCGAAAGATGACCCTGAGGTACCATGCAGGTTGAATTTGCATAGTTTTATACCTGGCACGCGGCCCGGAATCTTCCTTTTTCAAAAAGATCCAACCGGACTTATTAAATCATTAATCACAAACTTAAAATCAGTTACTTATATCGATATAAATATACCTCAAAGCATATAAACCACAATAGGTGTTTTCACCGTAATTCTAACCGTATTTTTACGGAACGACAAAAAAGAGACAGGTACTATGCAGGTGGAATTTGCAAGGTTTTATACATGAAAGCGACCTTAGGGTCCCACCCTTAGTCCACCAACTTAATCAACCAAAGCCTGGTACACCATAACCCGAAACTTATCCTGTATGGCATTATGAGGCAGCGGCCAGTTCTGTAAAAACAGCAGGCATACCAGGTGTTCTTTTGGGTCCACCCAGTAAAGGGTTCCATAAAACCCACCCCAGGCAAAAGAGCCTTCGCTTACGCCCAATTTTTTTGAACCGGTTTCTGAAGTAATCCCAAAACCCAATCCAAACTTATCTTTTTCGGGATTGAGGTACAGATCACCGATCTGGTTGGTGGTCATTAGTTGCACCGTATGGCGGGCCAGTAAACGCTGCCCATTATAAGTACCTCCGTTCAGCATCATTTGTAAAAAAACAGCATAATCCTTAATAGTTGAACTTAAACCCGCCCCTCCGGCATAATAAGTACCGTTAACGGTTGGATAATTGACATTTAATCCCGGAAAAAATGAGTCATTCAATTTAATAAGGTGACCCTGCTTATCTGGTGTATAAACGGCTACCAGCCTGTTTTGCTTTGCTGCCGGGATATAAAAATAAGTATCCTTCATACCCAGCGGCTCAAAAATCCGCTCTTTAAAAAACTGATCTAAACTTTTGCCCGATATTCGCTCTACCAGGTAACCCAGCACATCTACGTTTAAGCCATAGGTCCAGCGTTCGCCTGGCTGGTGAACTAATGGTAAGGTCCCCAGTTTGTTAATAGAATTGGCCAGCAATATCTTATCGGTAACAAAACCAGCCTGTATACCCGCTTTGGCATAAATGGCGTTTACCTGCGGCGAACCGATCTGGGCGTATCCTATACCTGATGTATGGGTAAGCAGGTCGCGGATGGTTATTTCTCTTTTGGCCGGGATTGTGGTGTAGGTTGTATCCTTTGAATTATAAGTATCTATCACCTTTGGATGTGCAAACGCCGGGATATATTTGGAGATGGGATCATCCAGTAAAAATTTGCCTTCTTCAAAAAGCATCATCACTGCCACACTGGTAATAGCCTTGGTTTGTGATGCAATGCGAAATATAGCATCATTGTTCATCAGCTTTTTTTGCTCCAGATCTGCAGCGCCGAATGATTTATTATAAACTATCTTACCATTGCGGGCTATCAACGCTACCGCTCCGTTTACATAACCCGAATCGATGTTTTGTTCAATCATGTTGTCAATCCGCTGCAGCCTTTCAGCAGAAATTTTTTCACTTGCCGGTGTACCTGCCTGCAAAGCACCCTGTGCAAAAACACCACCCGTAAGGGCTATGAATAATAAAAAAGTGAAGATCTTTTTCATTCCGGGAATGAGGTTTATAATTGAATACAAAATAAGATTTTTTTAGGATAAATACGAGGGAAAACTTACCAAAACAGAGATTATTTATGATTTTTTTTACACAAAAAAAAGATCGCCCATAACAGGCGATCTTCTCATTTATATATATTGGGATATTAATAGTTATTACATAATTACCGGTAGCTATTGCTTAGTGGCGTACGCCAAAACCGCCGCGGTTATCGGCAAAACGTTGTCCATCGCCACGGTTGCCGTGGTCCCGGCCACCCCAGTTGCCCTGGTTATGTCCGTTGCCTTGGTTGCCGTGATCCCGGCCGCCCCAGTTGCCCTGGTTATGTCCGTCGCCTTGGTTTGGCCTGCCGCCCCAGTTTCCACGATCACGCCCATCATTTGGCCTGCCTCCCCAATTGCCACGGTCATTATTCCTGTTGCCTCTGTCCCATCCACGGTTATCGTGGTTATGGTAGGCATATCCTCCATCATATCTTCTTTCAAAACGGTGCCCCCAGTTACCGCGGTCGCCATTATAACCACCCCATCTTCCCCTGTAAACATCATGGCGTAAATATGGGCGATAGCCGCGTACTTCGTACCTTACAGCGGTACGCCAGTTATAGTTACGGTATGCACCGGGCAGGTAAGCACGGGTTACCCAGGTGTTACCATCGTTGTAGTAGTAGCAGTGTGCTGCGGGGCTGTAATAAGCTTCTACTTCGGGCAGGTAATAATAATCATCACCATCGTAGTTATAATTTACCTGTGCGTCGTCATCATAAACCGGTTGTTCCTCAACTACCACCGGGCGCGGAGCCGGAACATAAACGCGGCGGGCAGGGATGTTAAAACCTACATGTACAGATACTTGTGCGTCGGCTTTACCGGCCATTAAACCGCTTATTGCTATTGCTGATAATATGACTATCTTTTTCATTTTGTTAAATTTTATACAGTTAGGACGGCTACACCCTGTAATGGTTTAATCCCTTATTGCTATCTATGTCTAAACAGCTATATATCAGTATTTAATTTTTTGGTTGAGTTTAAAAATGAAATTTAATTCCGACCGGGTGATCTGCCTCGTGAATTACCTGTTTAAAAAACTACAAATGCGTCTGTGTCATACAATTACTACAAAACAGATTTCGGGATTCACTGTATATTTATTTAATTTGATAACCAATAATCTTTACCATGAAAAACAGGAAATTATTTTCGGCATTGCTGCCTGCTGTGGCAATAACCTGCTGTATGTTATTTTTTACCGCGTGCAAAAGCGGCGGACCTGCTGATAAAAAAAGCGGCGACTCTACCGGGACAGCTACTACCAACAATGCAGGACTTAAATTACCAGCTGGATTTGCTGCTGCTGCCATTGCCAATAATTTGGGCGGTACAAGAGAGATAGCAGTTACTCCGCAAGGCGATATCTATGTAAAACTAACGGGCGCAAAAAGTGGCAAAGGCATTTTATTTTTACGCCAGGATGGCGATAAAGCTACTGTAAAAACAAGCTTCGGCGATTTTAGCGGCACCGGTGTTTATGTAAAGAATGGCTACTTGTATGCATCATCCGACGTAGAAGTTTTCCGTTATAAACTGAATGATAAAAATGAGGTGGTTAACCCCGGTCAGCCCGAAAAAATAGTTACGGGCTTAATAAGCCGTAACGAACATGAGGCAAAAGCTATTACTTTAGATAATGATGGCAACCTGTATGTTAATATAGGCGCTTACTCAAACGCATGCCAGGTAGAGGATCGTAAAAAAGGGTCGCCGGGCCAAAAGGGCTGCCCTATTTTAGATTCGGCAGGCGGGATCTGGCAGTTTAAGGCTGATAAACTTAACCAGCATTATGGCGACGGCGTGCGTTATGCAACCGGCCTGCGCAATGTGGTTGGGATGGACTGGAACCAGCAAAACAACCAGCTTTTTGTAATGCAGCATGGCCGCGATCAGTTACATGACCTGTTCCCTGAGTATTTTACCACCAAACAATCTGCTGAATTACCTGCCGAATGTATGTACGCCATTAAAAAAGGCGATAACGCCGGGTGGCCTTATATGTATTACGACCAGCAGCAACATAAAAAAATATTAATGCCGGAATATGGCGGCGATGGCAAAAAAGAAGGCGGAGAAACGGCTATTGATCCTGCGGCTGCATTCCCCGGGCACCTTGCCCCTAATGGGGTGTTGTTTTATACTGGCAGCCAATTCCCCGAGAAATATAAAAATGGCGCTTTCATTGCTTTCCATGGGTCATGGAACCGCGCGCCCGAACCACAAGCGGGTTACTTTGTAGTTTTTCAACCGTTTAAAGATGGTAAAGCAAGCGGCCAGTGGGAAATATTTGCCGATGACTTTGCAGGCAGCGCAGAAAAAGCAGCATCCGGCCGGGCCGAGCACCGCCCCTGCGGACTTGCCCAGGGCCCCGACGGCTCACTATACGTAACCGACGATAGCAAGGGAACTATTTATAAGATAACCTATAAAAAAAGCTAAAAGCTAAAAGCTAAAAGCTAAAAGCTAAAAGCTAAAAGCTAAAAGCTAAAAGCTAAAAAAAGCGATGGTTTTACCATCGCTTTTTTTGTTATTTACTAAGCAAGCTTTCTGCTTTAAGCCTTCTGCTTTAAGCTTTCTACTCCGTAATCTGGTAAGTATAAGCCAGTGTTTGCTCCATTTTGGAACGGACGCGTTTCAGGCTTTGTTCAATATCAGCTCTTTCTTCATTTACGGTTACTTCCATAAATGCTTTGTGATAGTAGGATAAAGCCTTTGTCCATTGCTTGTTCTTTTCATAGAATAAGCCCAACAGGTCATAAATACCGGCGGTATCTATACCGGGGGTATTAAGAGCTTTGACAGATACCGTGTTAACCAGTTTCTCCATGTTTAAAAAAACAAGCAGATCAAGGTAATCTGTATAATTATCAGGAAAAGATGGTTCCAGCTCCATGCAGGTTTTAAAGTGATAGCCTGCAGTTTGGTAATCTTTAATTTCGTAATAATATATCATGCCCAGCTGGTGGTGTGCACGTGCGTACAAAGGATCATTGCTGATAATCTCGTTCAGCAATTTAAGTCCTTTAGTGGTCTTTCCATATGAGAGCTTATCCACGGCCCGCAAATACTTTTCTTCGATAGTATAATAAGTGTCCATAAATTTTATAATGTGTTAAGTCTGCAAGCAATGCAGCGCTTAGTTTTAATAAATAATGATGTAATAAATTCTGTCCTTGTAAAATGTTATTTCGGCTAAACCGGACTTGAGAAGAGTATTATTGATGCAAAACCCTTCTGTTGTGCTCCCTGGGACCACATTATTTTTTGGCAGAATGATTTTTTAAACAGCATCATTTATTTTTTTACAAATTTACAATTAATGTTGGAGATTGCAAAATGCTCCAATTATACAGACTGCTGCGAGTATAGATATAAGCCAAAAAATCTCTTCGCTATTTTTTATCCGAACCAATCAAAAAGATCATTTTGTTTTAGCGCAGCCTTTTGTTTTTTATCTAAATCATTAATAATCAACCCCTCGCTCATTTGTATTATCCGTGTGCCAAAATTATAGGCATCTTTTAAATTATGGGTGATTAGGATTGCGGTAAGTTTAAAATCAGCAATCAGTTTATCAGCCGTCCGCATCACTACCTCCGCCGATCGCGGGTCGAGCGCGGCGGTGGGTTCATCCAGCAGCAAAACCTTGCAGCTATCCATTACACTCATCAAAAGCGTTAAGGCCTGGCGCTGCCCGCCGGAGAGTGTTCCCATTGGTTGTTCAATCTTATTCTCCAGCCCCATACCCAGTGTGGCAATTTTGTCCTTTACTTCCCGCTTAAAGTTGTCATTAATGCCTATAGAAAGCCCTTTGTGTTTGGTGCGGATAGCTGCCAGCCGAAAATTATCTAAAATGCTTAGATCGGATGCCGTACCGCTCGTTGGGCTTTGAAACACACGGGCTATCCACTGGCTGCGTTTATAGTCAGCAAGCCTGGTTACATCATTATCATCAATGATGATAGTCCCCTTATCTGGTATAACACTGCCCGCAACCAAATTTAACAGCGTTGTTTTACCAGAGCCGTTTGCACCCACGATCACCAGAAACTGTTCCTTTTTAATATGCAGGCTGATGCCATTAACCGCGTTTACCTGGTTTGCCTTGCCTTTATTAAAAACCTTATGTACATCGTTAATAACTATCATGAGGCTTTATTGAATGATAAACGGGGCAAACTAACTATCAACAATACAAAAGCGGCGGTAACCAGTTTAAGCAGGTTTGGATCAACCCCGATAGCCAATGTAAAGGCCAGCACCAGTTGAAATATTACCGCGCCGGTAAGCACTAAAATCAAACTGATCCAAACTTTGGTAATGTGGAACCAGCTGATCAATGTTTCACCAATAATCACCGAACCTAACCCTACGATCACTATGCCAATACCCATACTGATATCAGCGAAGCCCTGGAACTGCACTATTAGGTAACCACTAAGCGCCGTTAGCGCATTGGCGAGCGCCAGGCCGGTTATTTTCATCCTATCCGTATTAACACCTAAGGCCCGGATCATCGATTCGCTGTTGCCGGTTGCCCGCATGGCGATACCAAAATCGGTTTTTAGCAGGTAGCCGATAAGGAAAGTAACAACCACAACAAAAACAGAAATAATGATGAGTGTATTCTGATTGGGGTAGGTTACCAGGTGCAGGCTATTAAACAATGATGGAAGATCACTCACCGGCAGATTTGATCTGCCTAAAATAATCAGGTTTACCGAGTAAAGCCCGGTCATCACCAGGATGCCGGCCAGCAGGGCATTTATTTTAAGTTTGGTATGGATAAGTCCGGTTAAGGCACCTGCCAAAGCCCCGGCAACAATAACCACGGGTAAAATAACCCAGGTTGACTGATGATGGGTAAGCATAATACCAGTAACCGATCCACCCAGCGTATAACTACCGTCTGTAGTTATATCGGGGATATTGAAGATCTTCATGGAGATATAGATCCCCAGCGCGATAGCCGAATAGCACAATCCCTGTAATAAGGCGGTGAGGTAAAAATCCATATTTGGAGCTGAAAGCTTAATGCGTAAAGCCGAAAGCTAAATTATTGTAAATTGTTTATTTAACGGCCTCAAAATTCGGGGGAATGGTAATATTGTACTTTTTGGCGGCGGCAGGATTATAAACCCGCTTCCTCACCTTTACCATTTCCCACTTTAAACCATCTGTTTTATGCGTTTTTAAATATTGCGCCGCCTGCACACCTGCCTGGTACCCCCATTGGTAAATATCGGCGCCGAAAGCGGCAACCGCACCACGCTGCACCAAACCGGCCTCGCTTGTAAATATGGGTACATTTTTTTCGTTACAACTTTTCAATATAGTCTCGAACGATGCAAACACTGTATTATCCGGGTTGGCGAAAAAAGCATCTATGTTTTTACCTAACAGACTTTGCGTAACCAGTTGCGCATCGGCAGATGTATTTACCGGCAGGGCTACAATGGTAACGTTTTGCCTGGCAGCCAATGATTTAATGCGGTTAAGCGCATCTGCCGATTGTGGTTCGGCCTGGTTATAAATCATCCCAACCACAAGCTTTGCTCCTTTTGGTTTCAGTAATTTAGGGATGATAGAAAATGAAGTATCAATATAGTTGAGCTCCTCCAAAGCGCCAAACAGGTTGGCCGGGGCCTTACCGTTTGCGTCCAGCACTTTCATCCGGTCGGGCACGGGCGAAACCATGGCAAACACCGGAATAGTTTTTGTGTTTTGCAGCGCAGATACAGTAGACAAAGTGGTACTGGTGGCCAAAAGATCAACCTTTTCGGATATAAAATAATTCACAATTTGTGTAAGCGTTGGGATATTGCCCTGCGCGTTGCGGTATTCTATTTGTACCGTTTTCTTTTCTTCACTAAGGCCGTTCTTTTTTAAGGCATCGGTAAAGCCGGTACGGGCCTGGGATATGGTGGCATCCTCAAAAGCATCAATAAAACCAACAACAGGTACATCAACAGCCCTGGGTTTTGGCTTACACGATACCATTAAAATCAATAAAAACGCGGCGGGGAGATATTTGAAAAACTTCATGGTACTAAGTTATATATTTGTGAGGGAAGCCCCACCCAACCCTCCCCGGAAGGGAGGGCCTTAAATTAACATAAAATTATAAAAATTATTTAAAGTCTCCCCTTCCGGACGAGATTTAGAGAGCGCTCAACTCCTCCACCAGCCCTGCCTGCGCGGCGTTAATCTTAACCTTAGCTTCCTCTACACTAAACCACTCGCCCCGATCAATTTCTGGAAATGCCTGGGTTTTACCCGACTTAGGCGGCCATTCCATTTCAAAAAGATTGCTTTTGATATTATCCTGATCAATATCGCCCGCAACTGCCCATGCGTGTACTATTTTGCCGCTTTTTAGTTTGATGGAATTTAGGGCGATGAAATCACCATCTATGTTCTGGCCTGTTTCCTCAAAAAATTCGCGTCTGGCGGCTTCCAGCGGATCTTCTCCATCTTCATACTCTCCTTTGGGGATAGACCAGGCGCCATCATCCTTATTTTTCCAGAACGGGCCGCCGGGATGTACCAGGAAAACCTGCAGTATATTATTCAGTTTACGGTAAAGCAGCACTCCGGCACTTTGTTTGGGCATATTTTTTTTATATTTTTCAATAATTAGCTTTCAGCTTTTTGCCTTAAGCTTTACGCTTTTTTATTATACAAGCGTAACGTAATATTGTTATTTTTATATCGAACCAAATCCTTTAAAATAATTCAAAACATGGCAGACGAGAAATGGAGTAAATTTAAAGTTACTGCGGATTTTGATACAGATGTACGCAGTATTTACGAGGCCTGGGCCACTCCTGCCGGCCTGGAAAGCTGGTTTTTACGCAGGGCTGATTTTTACGCTATTGCCGGCCGCCAGCGCGATCCCGAAGAGTTTATAAAAAAGGAAGACACCTACTCCTGGTATTGGCATGGCTTTGATGATACAAGTGTTGAGAATGGCCAGGTGCTGGAGAATAATGGCTCGGACCTGCTTAAATTTACCTTTACGGGTGGTAGTATAGTTACCGTTGATATCCAAAATAAATATGGGCTTACCATTGTTGAGTTAACCCAGGAAAACATCCCCGAAGAAAACGATCTGTCAAAAAACCTATATGTGCAGTGCCAGATAGGCTGGACATTTTACCTGGCCAACCTTAAATCGATAATCGAGAACGGCAAAGACCTCCGCAACAAACGCAAGGATGTGGCCAGCAATTTCAAATAAATTCATTTTAGGCTGACATATTAAATCTGTAATATTTTTAGCTTTGGCACTATTCGGCTCCCCCTTTAGGGGGCTGGGGGTTTATGTTTACAGGTATTATAGAAACATTAGGAAAAATAACCGATCTGCAACAGGATCAGGGTAATTTACATATCACGGTTGAATCGGTAATTGCGCACGAGCTGAAGATCGATCAGTCGGTTGCTCATAACGGGGTATGCTTAACGGTAATTGCTGTTTCTGATGGCCTGCACGTGGTTACAGCTATTGATGAAACTTTGAGCAAAACCAACCTCGCCCACCTGAAAGTTGGCGAACCGGTGAACCTGGAACGCTGTATGCAAATGAATGCCCGGCTTGATGGTCATATTGTACAAGGCCACGTTGACCAAACCGCCGTATGCGCCGCTTTTAAAGAGCACGATGGCAGCTGGGAATACACATTTGAATATAATGCAGCCAGCGGGAATGTCACTGTGGAAAAAGGATCTATTTGTGTAAACGGTATCAGTTTAACCGTGGTAAACTCCAGGGCCAACGGTTTTTCGGTGGCCATTATACCTTATACTTTTGAGCATACCAACCTGCACAATGTGCGCGAAGGATCGGTAGTTAACCTTGAATTTGATATTATTGGCAAATACGTAGCCCGGTTAATGAACCGCTAACGCGAAAGCTCAGTAGCCCTTGCCTGTGCATAAACTACGTACTTTTGCTGCTTTGGCGGAACCTTGCAGCCCATGAATTTTTTATAATACTTTACAGCAAGTTTCTTGTTTTTAAGCGACCCATCATACATGGTTGCCAGCAGGTAGTAAATAATAGGTTTTTCTTCAAACTGCAGGGCTTTCTGGTAAGCCGATATCGCCGCTTTGTATTTTTTCTTTATATCATAACTATCGGCCATCTCGGCATAATAATCACTGATATTGGGTGAAATGCCCGCCTCAATGGCTTTACCCAGGTTTTCAATGGCCAATAGCTGGTCCTTCAACGCTTTGTAGGCCAGCGCGGCTATGTAATAGCTTGTTTCTGATTGGTTGACCTCCGGGATCCCGGCAAAGGTTTCTACACTACAAGCATACTCCTTTAAATTATAATAGGCAGATTCCAGTTTGGTTAACACATAGCCCGATTGCGCGCCTAACGCAATCAGTTTTAAACAGGTGGCCTTTTCTTCGGCGTATTTATTTTCTGCCGAGGTAAGTTTAAGCAGACTTTGCAGTAAAACAATATTCTCCGGATCCTGGGCAATAGCAGCGTTCAGCACCTTATCGGCCAACTCTATCTTTTTTAGGCTTACGTACATATCACTCAGGTCTGATGCTACATCCGCTTCCGCAGGGTTTATCAGGTTTGCTTTTTGCAGGTAAGTCACCATCGCCGTTAAGTCGCCTTTATCCATGGCTATTTTGCCTAATTGCTTAAACACCAAAAAATTGGTGGTATCCTTTTCACTCAATATCTTATAATACATTTCGGCCTTTACATTATTCCCCCTGCGCAGATTGATTGAGCCCAGGCTATATAAAACCGCATTGTTTGTTGAATCAATATTATACATCCGTTGGTAATAGCCTTCCGCATCGGGCAGCTTACCTGCCATTTGCGATGTATAGGCCAGCTTGCTCAAAACTTTTATATCGGTTACCGGTTCGGGATATGTTTTTTTGAGCAGATCAGCGGCCTCGGCAAAGCGCTGGTTCTGATAGTAATCCAACAGCAAAGCATCATTTGCAGCACCTGTTTGCTGGGCAACGGCTGTTTTTACCAGGCATATCAAAAAGGAGATAATTAATATATTTCTCATAGCAACTAATGCATTAGTTATTTTCAAACTAAATTATTAGTTATAAATGAAATATCCAAATGCTAAACAATTTTTATTATTTGGAGTTAACTAAATATAATTAAAATTAAAAAACACAACACTATGGATAAGTTAAAGAAATTCGGACTGATGGAGAAAATTGTCCATGAATTAGAGGATTTGAAGAATAGTCAACAGGCCATTATCACCAAGCTTGCCAAGATTGAGGTCGACAATATAGAGTTAGGCGATAAGCGGCTGGAAAAAGACCTTCCCGACATGCACCAGCGCGTAGCCGATAACCTGGACACTATTGCAAGCATCCTGCAGGATTTTGCTACCCAAACAGACACCTTTAGCGACGCGAACAATATAGCAGCATTAAAGGAACAGGAGGCAATGGGTAAACTGTAGAAATTTGTTACGACATAAAAAAGGCGCCTTGAATTGAGGCGCTTTTTATGTGATTATTTCTTTGGTCCAAACAGGCGCTCATTATTTATTTCCCCGCGACCTTTTCTGCTTCTTTCCTCCTGTTACGGTTATATTTATTTATTGCCTTTACATAATTTTTGTGCTGGATATTTTGCAACGCATCAATATCATTTCCAACCATCTGTTTTAAGTTTTCCTCTGTGCATTTCACTATGGGGCCATCATCGTGCAGCTGGATTCCAACTATTGTTCCTTCGTCAAAACCACGATCAGTTTCGAAACTTAAATACGCGTATACGTTGATACTGCCCGATAAAACCTTAAACATCCAGCAACTATCTTTGGCTATTCCTTTATAGAGTTTTTCGCGCGGAGTATTTACAGGCGCCCTCAAATCAACGATCAGGGGACTACTACGTTCGATACTTATTGTTTGATTGGGGTATATCCTTTGGTTTCGGTTTGTATCACCTTTTGGCAGGCTCTTATCTACATATAACAAATAATGTTTATGCGTGCTTTTATCAATTAGTATTGTTGAGGTTACTTCTTTCCGGCTGCTATCCGCCATTATTACAAAAAACTTATATTTAAGGTTGCCATCTGAATGCATCCTGGCCATCATACTCATTTGCATCTGCGTGCTCATCTGCATTTGCGCCTGCATAGCATTTCTTGCTCCCATATTCTGGGCTGAAGATATTTTCCCCGCCAAAACAATTAAAAAGATCAGAAGATATTTACGAAACGGTTTCATTATGATTATTTAGGTAGGCTAATATATAATTTTGAAAAGCATATAACGCATACCGTTTATATAAATATCAAGAAAATAGTGAAGCTTTAATACTAACTGCGATGCCTCCGGCCCGGGCTAACAGCTGCACAGGCCTTATTCACAGGCCGGTATCTGCTTTTATCCCTATCGCAATCGCCTGAATAAAATTTACAGAATTTTAGAATAGACAGAATGCGTGATAATTTCAGCTGAAAGCTCAGGGCATGGTTCACCACGAGGTAAAACCTCGCGGCAGCTAAAGAGGGTAAATTTTGATTAACTTAAGCGGTATTTTCCACTCACCCACTCACAACTCACCTCCTACTGGTACTGTATATAAATCGGGCTCGGCTTTAAAGCCAGTACCTCTTTGGGGGTAAGCATCCTATGCGGTACATTTTTGATATCGTTTTTATAAAACAACTTAAATCCTGTAAACTGTACCGGTTCGCCTGCTACATAGTATTTGTAGGTGCCTTTTTTTAACTCGGGGCCACCCCAGCCATCCATATCCATTACAAACTGTACATCGTTGCGTAATTTTATATCCTTGTAATTGGTAACCATACGTTTGGTAAAGCGGTGTACCACAAATATTTTAGGAGGAAGGTTATATTTTTTAACAAGCGAACTTAAGTATCCCGATACATAATTGATATCATCTGCATCAAACGTACCAATGCGTTTGCCTGGAACGCTCCCCTCTTTCATCGAAAATTCAGGGTCGATGCCGAAATGGACATTGGGCATTTTAAGATATTTTTCTAACAGCGGCAACTCCGTTTGTACTGTGCTAAACCCAACCTGGATATCTAAAAACACCAAAGCATTCATGCTTTTTGCCATGTCTATCACTTTATCTATCTGGCTAAAGGGCATCCTCAGGTTATGCAGGCCATTCCTGCCGGCATCGGCCTGTGCGGTTACACAAATGTAGTGCAGGGCTGGTACTACAGGGGTAAGTGTATCGGCTTTTTCCCAGTTTTTACATTCGGCTTTTAATTTAGCCATCATAACCTTAGGCTCAAACTCGCCTAATACACCCATATTTTTGGAATACATATTGCCGTAAAACGCCACAACACGGTTAAAAGGCAAAATAGCGCCCGGCAGCGGCACAGGCACCTTTTTAACCGGCCATTTACCGGTTTTATCGCCATTGGCCAAATACTTCATCAGCGAATCGTACCGCATGGTATCAATTGTAGCAAGGGTTTTCACCGTAGTGTCCTTTTTGCCTTTGCCGGTAATATTTGCAGCGTAAACTTTATTGAATGATCCTGATAACACAGCCGTAACTGCTAAAAATGTAAATACTGCTTTAATGCTTCTCATTTATAAAGTTAAGTGCTGTATACTATTCAATACTCTTGCCACGCATTGCGGTGCTGATAGCCTGGTCCATCAGTCGCTCGGCAAACGGGCGGGTGTATTCGTTTATTTCATCTATATTTTTCAGGATGAGGTCCTTATCGCCAGTCGCAATAGCAGCTTTTAATGCCGCTAAGTGCTTGTTGGTTTGTTCGGTCTCCTCTGCCGATACATAGCTGCCGTTCTTTTGCAAAAACCGCTCCACAGTGTAAACCATTTGCTCGCCTTCAGTGCGGGCTTCTATCAGCATGCGCTCACTTACATCCTCTTTAGCGTGGGTAATGCTATCCATCAACATTTGCTCAACCTGCTCATCGGTAATGCCGTAGGTTGGCTTTACTTCCACCTCCTGCTTAACGCCCGAGCGCAGTTCAATAGCTTGTATTGTCAATATCCCATCAGCATTCAGCAAAAAGTTGATGTCCACCTTTGGGAAACCTGCCGGCATGCTGGGGATACCCTTTAGGTTAAACTCCGCCAGTTTACGATTTTCCCTGATCAGGTCGCGTTCACCCTGGTAAACGGCTATCTTCATGTTTACCTGCCCATCTATAGAGGTGGTATACTGCCTGCCGCCTTTGGTTGGCACTTTGCTGTTACGCGGGATAATTACATCCATCAAACCGCCCATGGTTTCTATACCAAGGGAAAGCGGGGTAACATCCAGCAATAAAATATCTTTACGGTTCCCGGCCAAAATATCGGCCTGGATGGCAGCACCTAATGCAACCACTTCATCGGG
This sequence comes from Mucilaginibacter sp. P5_A6, assembly GCF_056400585.1. Lineage (NCBI taxonomy): Bacteria > Pseudomonadati > Bacteroidota > Sphingobacteriia > Sphingobacteriales > Sphingobacteriaceae > Mucilaginibacter > Mucilaginibacter sp. P5_A6. The sequence goes on from NZ_JBFUKZ010000024.1 coordinate 78,414, forward strand.
GTTCAGCTCATCATGTACCGGGCGACCAAAAAACTCCGCCACCATCTTTTTAACCAAAGCCGTGCGGGTTGATCCGCCAACCATCACCACTTCATCAATATCGCCGATAGTTAACTTAGCATCCTTCAGCGCGTTTTGGCAGCTGGTAATGGTTTGCTGCACCTTAGGCATAATCAGTTGCTCAAATGTGTTCCTGTCCAGCGTGCACCAGATCTCTCCTATCTTTTCGTTGAACAGGCTTTGATGAGCAAACGCTTTCTTGGCTTCTTCGGCTTTAAGGCGTAGTTGCTGGGCAAGTTCACTATTGGCTATAACCTCGGCTTTGTTAAGGTTATTTTTTTCTATCCAGTAATCAACAATGATCCTGTCGAAATCGTCGCCTCCTAAAAATGTATCGCCATTGGTTGCCAATACTTCAAAAATACCGCTCTGGATCTGCAGGACAGATACATCAAAGGTGCCTCCGCCCAGGTCATAAACAGCTATGGTTTTTGTTTCATCGGGATCAAGACCGATCCCATAGGCCAAACTTGCGGCTGTTGGCTCGTTTACAATGCGTAAAACGTCAAGTCCGGCCAGTTTGCCTGCATCGCGGGTTGCCTGGCGTTGCGAATCATTAAAATAAGCCGGCACAGTGATTACCGCACGGTTTACAGGCGTTTTAAGGGCATGCTCGGCGCGGGTTTTCAGTTCTTTTAATATCAGGGCCGATAGCTCTATGGGTGTATAAAACTTGTCGCCAACCTTTATCTTAACCAGGCTTTCGGTATCATCATCAATAACTTTGTACGAGAAAAAATCTTTATAATTCGCAATATCGTGATAACTACGACCCAGCAATCGCTTTACCGAAAAAACAGTATTCTGCGGATCGGTAATTAAGTATTCTTTAGCCTCGTTACCTACCAGCACATCGCCGGTTGGACCAAAATGCACAACCGAGGGTACCAAAACGCCTTTACCTGTATCGTTTATTACATGCGGTTGTTTATCCGGATTTATGAACGCCACCAGCGAATTGGTGGTACCCAGATCAATCCCTACAATAATATCTTCCTTTTGTATAGAACCCGTTGCCAGGTTGATAGAAACTTTAGCCATTACTTTTACTTAACAAACCGCAAATGTACTTAGTTTTGGCCGATGCAGTGTCTTTTCAATGTGTAATTATCAAATACTGATAAAACGTGTTTGTCAGAATCAGAGTTTTTCCCCCGTTGCCTGTGTCTTCGTAAGCAACTACTACCTCATTTTGTCTGAACCGGAATTAAGTGGATTTGTCGGATGTTTTGGATTTCTCCAGATTCAAACAATTTACGTAGCAACAGCCTCCGTAGTCCGTACTTTCTTTTCAAAAACCAGGAGCGACAATAACAGCACAAAACCGATAGCAAAGAAACCATCAAGCACCAGGGCCGAATCGCGCATCTCGCCTGTCCATCCTTCTACAAAACCAAAAGTGAATAAGCCCACTACTATAGACAGCTTTTCGGTAACATCATAAAAGCTAAAATACGAAGCCGTATCCGGAATGTTTTGTGGAATGTATTTAGAGTAGGTTGAACGTGACAACGACTGTACGCCCCCCATAACCAGGCCAACAAAAACGGCCGCAACATAAAACTGGTTTGCGTTGGCAATAAAGTAAACACATGCGCATATCACACACCACATGGCAACTATAACCGATAAGGCTTTAACATTTCCATATTTTCCTGATGCTTTGGCGGTTATAGCGGCTCCAATTATAGCAACTACCTGTATAACAAGGATTATACCTATCAATGCGTCGTCGGGCATTTTAAGCTCTTTGGCAGCAAAGTTGGCTGCCACCAGCAAAATGGTTTGCACACCTACCGAATAAAAGAAGAATGCGGGTAAAAAACGTTTTAATAAGGGAAGTTGCTTAACCTTTTTGAAAACCTTAGCCAGTTCTTTAAAGCCGCCGGTAAACACATTATACTCATGCGAGCCTGCGTTTGGCACCCCTTTGGGCAGCAGGTAAAACGGGATAAGCGAAAAGCCTATCCACCATAATGCCACGATGAGGAATGATAAGCGGGCCGAGAAATCTTCGGTAATACCTAACCATTTGTGTCCCAATACAAATACAAAACAAAGTATTTGCACTACAATACTCCCGACAAAACCATATATGAAACCCCTGGCGCTTACGGCATCCTGCTTATCAACCGTGGCTATCTGGGGCAGGTAGGAATTATAAAACACAAAACCACCACAATATCCAACAGAGGCCAGCCCGAAACAGATCATACCGAACTCAAAGGTTTCCATCTTAAAAAAAAACAAACCGAAACAGGCAAGCGTACCCAGCCAGGTAAAAAGCTGCATGTACAATTTTTTATGGCCCTTGTAGTCGGCAATGGAGGTTAATATAGGCAATAACACTACAATAATAAGGTAAGATAGGCCAAGTATGTAAGTTGACAGTACAGTATTTACATACCGGTGGCCAAAAAAAGTAACCATCCCTCCGGGATTTTTATCCTGCGTAATACCCACATAATAGGCCGGGAATATGGTAGATATAATCACCATGTTATACGATTGATTCGCCCAATCGAACATAGCCCATGCCCAGATAGTTTTTTTATCGTTTTTTTCTTTCATTGTTAAGGTGAGTGGCTGGATGAATGGCTGGTAATTTTTCTGAACCGGAATTTTTGAAATTAAAAAATTAACAGAATTTAGAAAATAGACGATAGCTTTTAATTAACATCTTCAAATTTTCAAATCAGCTAATTTTCAAATTAACACAACCATTCACTCCAAATTACTTAATCCCGTAATGATCGTTCATTAGTTTCACGAATATAGGGCCTGGTAAAATGGCTTTAAGTGTAGGCACTATAGTTTGCCCGATTGCACCAACCAAATAACTATGAGCCGGTTTTGATTTGGCCACTATCTTACAGATCTGCGCAGCCAGTTTAGCCGGACTTGCACCTATGCTTTCGTCCTTTTCCATTGCAGCTACAGCGGCGTCAAATTCTTTCTTAAGCTGATCGTTTTTCAGGGTGAAAGGCAGCTTTTCGCGGTTGCCGGTAAAATCGGTTTTGAAATCGCCAGGGTTTACTACAGATACTTTAACACCGGTATTTTGCAACTCCATGCGCAAACTTTCAGAGTATCCTTCAATAGCGAATTTAGATGCGCTATATAAACCCTGGTATGGCAAACCAAACAGGCCGGCCAACGAACCGATGTTGATCACCAATCCTTGTTTCTTTTCTATCATTCCCGGTAAAACGGCACTGCTTACCCGTACCACACCAAAAAAGTTAACCTCAAATTGTTTTTTTGCAGCATCAACAGGCATGGCATAAAGCGGGCCTGTGATACCATTACCTGCATTGTTTACCAGTACATCTATCTTRCCTTCGGCTTTAATAATAGTTGCAATAGCCGTGTTTACAGATGCATCATCGGTAACATCCATTTGCAGCGGGTTAAATGACACACCGGATATGCGTTTAATATCGCGCGTTGTACCATAAACCGTGTGCCCTTCGGCTGCCAGCGCTGTGGCTGTGGCCAACCCTAAACCAGATGATGCCCCTGTTACAAGAATTACTTTTTTCATTTTTTAAATTGTGATTGAATACCTTAAGTTTTGAATTATTTATGCAGGGAATAATTTTTATAAAACTATAAAATAAAAATTATTACGGGCTAACGAATGTGATTATATAGGCTGTAAATAAAAAACGCCCGAAATGTTTATATCCCAGGCCTAATGTCGGGCTATCATTATTCTACCCGCCGTACACCTCTTTTTTTAACTGTAAAAACAACACTTTTTAACCACAAATTATTTAGCCAATAATTTTAAAAAAATAATTAATTATTACAACATAGTTAAATAACCACACGTATAAATTTATTATTAATAGGAACATCAGTTATCGTGGCTTAATAAGCTAACACATAGCCTGTTAAAAATAAACTTATCGTATAAATACTAATTAATTATACCGTGACACACCATAACCTTAAAACACGCTTACTAAAAACCTTCCTATCGGTTGCATTTATAATGCTTATACAAAGCAACGTTTTTGCTGTATATACTTTTAATTGGAACGGCGTACTTTCAAATTCATGGACCACTACGCTCAATTGGACAATAACCGGAACCGGAGGTACAACAGCAAGTTACCCTGGAAGTAATGGCAGAACAGACGATATTGTTCGCTTTGGGGTAAGTGCATTAGCATTGTTTCTCTACCAACCAAATTTAGCTTTATCTTCCGGTCAAAGCTTAACTGTTGCATCGGTAACATTTGGGCCCAATCAATTTATCAATGTCACTAATCTCCTTTTTAACGGCACTACATTAACGGTAGACGTTGGAACTTTAAATGTAACTGGCAGCATTACTCAAAACTATAACAGCAATGCCGTTACTAATAGTAGAATTAATAATTTTTTATTAGGCACAGGTACAATTAATTGCGCCAACATCCAGGTTGGCAGTGGTTCAAGCACTACCACAAACTATAATTTTCTTTTTTCGGAGGTAAAAAACCTTAACGTTACCAGCAATGTTACTGTTATCATGAATACTGCACAACAAAATGGCTGTGGCTTTAGGTTACAAGCCGGCAGTATGGCAATAGGCGGTCAAATTTTATTTACCCCAGTCTCTGGAGCCATCTCCGCCAACGCTGGATATTTTACAATTGATGCGTTAAATTCCTCGGGGATTAAAAGCAGCCCAACCTTAACGCTTAGCCACTCCAATGCATTAGGCGTTGCTACCTCGCTGCCGCAAACCAGCGGGGGATTAAATAAGGCTACCGTCAATTTTAACGGTACGTCCTTAGCCGGTGGTAAAATTACAGTAATTTACACGGGGGCAAGTCCAACTATTTATACTACCTCTCTCAAAGGTTTTGGCTCGGGCGGTGGAACCATTGTTACCTCAAACTCCCAATATGATAACCTTATTATTAATGGTACTGGCACCGCCACAATTGGATTAGGCTCCGGCGCAGGAGTATTGAAGCTCGACTCTGCATTAACCACATCCATTAACACAACCTTTGCAACTGCAACTACTACAACTACAATTGGTACAAACTGGCAAAATGATGCAGCTGCAACCATAACCGGCGGAACGGGTACCACATCCATAGGTGGCAGCTTAACAAACGCAGGTATAATGAATATGGCTTCGGGCAATATAACCATTGGGGCCAATTATACCAATACAGGTACATTTACCCAGGCGGCACTTAAAAGCGATCCTACGGTTGTTAGTCCGGTGGCAACAAATACTGTCTATTTTACCGCAGCATCGCCGGTAATAAACAACGCCACAAGCAGCGACATAACAAACTTTAACAACCTGGTAATTACCGGTGGTGCAAGCGGCACACCTTCGTTTACGGGTAGCGGAGGGTTTTCAATATCAAGCCTGGGGGTTTTGCAAATAAAAACTTCGGGTACTGCATTACAAACAAACGGCCTTTTAACCTTAAAATCAGATGCATCATCAACAGCAACTGTTGCCGCAATACCCACCAGCGCAACTATTACCGGCAATGTGTACGTACAGCGTTATATAACTGGCGGCAGCGGGTACAGGGGATATCGTTTGATGTCATCGCCCGTTAACAACAGCTCGAATACGGCTGGCGGCGGTAACCTAAGTTTGGGCTATCTTAGTACATCACAAACTTTTGATGGCACCACTTACAATGGCGCTTTAACAGGGGGCCCTGGAACAGGCTTTTTTGTCACTAATGGCAACCCATCGATGTATTTATATGATGAAAGCCGTACAACTGATAACACGTCCTATGTAGCCGGTAAAAACGTTGGCATCTATAGCATTACAGGTTCAACGGTAACAACATTGTCCGGCAAGCCTGCGGTTCAAACTTCAGGCGTATCTGTGCCTGTTGGCAACAGCTATCTTTTATACTTTATAGGCGATAACAGCAGTACCACAACCTCGTCATCACGAACCCCCGAAAACGCCACAGTTACAGCAGTTGGTTATCTAAACCAGGGAAATGTACCGGTTAAATTCTGGAATACCAATTCCACTTCAATACCTTACCACACAGGTACAGGAAGCATTTTGCCCGGCTATAACCAGGTGGGTAATCCTTATGCAAGTACTATAAACCTGGATGTTGTTTATACGGATAATTACAATGCTACAACTAACGCCATAAGCCCAATTTTTTGGGAGATAAGTGTACCCGGACAAACCTATATTTCTTATAATGCTTCCAATGGTGCTACATCAAATAACAAAGCCGGTAAATACATTGTGAGCGGACAAGGTTTTATTATTGATGCTACCGCTACAGGACAAACTATAACTTTTAAAGAAGATCAAAAGGTAACTTACCCTGCTATCACTAATGCCACAACACCGGCTTTACTCATGAGTACCAAAGGTGATATTGCCCTGCTAAACAAAAGCTTTAAGGCCACAACTACTGAACCACGCTTAACCGGCTTACACCTGCAATTGACAAAAGACAGCGTGGTTAACACGCAATGCGGCATTTACTTCAATAAAAACTGGGACGATGGTTATAATAATACAGAAGATGCCCTGGATCTGGACGGAATGTCGCCTAAGGTATTCATGTCGAGTTATTCTGTTGATGGCGTACGAACATCAATAAACCAGCTGGGCGATTATGCAGCAAAGGGCAAAAAGGTTAAATTATTTGTAAAAGCTACAAACAGCGGTTTGTATACTATTGACCTGGTTGATATTAAAAATATCGACACCATTAAATATAAAGTTTACCTGCTTGACCACCTGAAGAGCGATTCGCTTGATATTGGTAAATACAAATCATATGCCTTCAATATTCTGCTAACAGATACTGCAACTTTTGGGGCTGGTCGTTTTGAGTTGTCTGTTCAACAAGTACCCGGGCACAAATACCAATTGGCAACCTTTAACGCGCAAAAGGCTACCGATGGTGTACTGGTAACCTGGCGGGCCTACAATGAGGGAGGCAATTATTTCTTTACGCTTGAAAAACAGCAAGCAGACGGAACAGATTATTCGCCGGTATATGAAATACAAAGCAATGGGGCTACCATTTACAAATACACCGATAAAACACCAATTACAGGTAATAATATATACCGCTTAAAACAGGTTGACCTATACGGCAACATCACCTATTCGGGCCCGGTAAATATTTATTTTGATAAAAGCGGCAACGCGGGTATGTTTAGCCTGTACCCCAACCCAACGGTTGAAACGTTGAATGTAAAAGTTACCTATGGCAATACAACTACCGCGGCATCAAGCTATAAACTAAACGTTTATGATGCAACCGGTACATTGGTGATGCAAAAAACATCAGATAATAACAGCTGGAGTGAAAATGTTTCCCAGTTTAAACCCGGTGTATATATAGTAGAATTGAAGGGTAATGGCGGCAGTTCGTTAGGAAAAGCTAAATTCTTAAAAAAATAACATAATTATAAATAATGAGAAATCGCAAGAGTGGGTTGAATATAGTTTATCGTTTATTGATCGCTTTATTTATTATAGCTGCTCCGGTAATTGGCGAAGCACAGGATCTTCCCTGCGATGGCCAGGATCCGTTTGAAAATACCTGCCCACTTGATACCTGGATAATTGTATCGGTAATAATAGCGGGTATATTTACCGCCAGCCATTTACACCATAAACAAAAATCGCTTCGGGCTTAAAGTGATTTTTTCTCTATTTAAATTTCCCTTCCTTAATTTTCTGGAACCAACAAAACGCTGGTTTATGTTTGAAATTTGATTCATACCAGGTTTCCTTTTAACCATAGTAATTTACATGATTGGCTAACAGTTGTACTTCCCTTTTTACTAAAAAGCCAATCGATTACTAATTTTTAGTTAAGTAAATATCCAAATAATTAAATTAACTTTTAATTATTACAACACTTAACAACAACTATACGTATAAATTATAATTATTAAGAAATAAATCTTTTATACTCCCCCTCGCTTTAATCAATGTATTGGATATCAATTTATTAAATAAACTGTACCCGCACATCTATTTTCAAACTCATTATAAATCCAAATATGAAAAGTGGACTCAAAAAGATGGTATTGCTTTTCCTTTTAACGGTAACCTGTTTTAATAATATTAAAGCAGCTACTTTTGACTGGACAGGTGACGGAACCTGTTCACTATTAAATATACTTGGTATTTGTATTGGAACCTATATTAATACTACCTCCTGGAAAAACGCAGATAACTGGACACTCTCATCAGGCTCTACTTCAACCGGCTACCCGGTAGCAGGTGATATAGCCCGCTTTGGTGTTAGCAATAATACCTATACCAACTCTCCTGTTATTGGAAGCGGAGAAAACATATCATGTGCAGGTATTACATATGGGCCAAAGCAGGCAGTCAACCTTGTAACAATAAATGGTACATTAACGCTATCAACCGATATAATAGTTAATTATAACAATAATGGCAGCGGAACGGTCAGCAATTATATAAAAGGGAGCGGAACGGTTTCCTGTGCTAATATAAAGGTGGGTACGGGCACCACTATATCAACCACAGCTTTTAATTTCTTTTACTCTGAAGTTAAAACGCTAAATGTAAGCGGGGATGTTAATACCACCATGACGGTAAATAAACCAAACGGCACAGGTTTCAGGTTAGAGAATGGTAATATGTATTTAACCGGCCAAATTAAATTTACCACTATTAGTGGAAATACCAGTGCTAACGCAGCCTATTTTACTGTAAACGGAACTAACCCATCCGGCCAAACAAACCCAAGTTTATATCTGTTAAACCAATTCGCTGTTCCTACGCTGCCCGCACAAGTTGGAGGCATAAATATTGCAACGGTAAATTTTAATGGTAACCGACCGGGCGGCAAAGTAAGCGTTTATTATACAGGAGCAAACCCAACTGTTTACACAACATCACTGGTGGGTTTTGGAACCGGGGGAGGTACCATTGTTCCGTCAACCCCGCAATATGATAATCTTTATATACAAGCCACCGGTACCACCACAATTGGAACAGGCACAGGTATATTACAATTAGATTCTGCACTTAATACGTCATCACCAGTGTCATTTGGGACATATAATACAACCTCCACTATCGGTACTAACTGGATAAATAGTTCAACTATCACCGGCGGCTCCGGTACCACATCCGTAGTTGGCGCCCTAACAAACGCGGGCATAATGAACATGGCTTCGGGCAATATAACCATTGGCGCCAATTATACCAATACAGGTACATTTACACAAGCGCCGGCTGCAAGCGATCCTACGGTTGTTACACCCGCAGCAACAAATACTGCCTATTTTACCGCGGCATCGCCGGTAATAAACAACGCCACAAGCAGCGATATAACAAATTTTAACAACCTGGTAATTACCGGTGGTGCAAGCGGCACACCGTCGTTTACGGGCAGCGGAGGGTTTTCAATATCAAGCCTGGGGGTTTTGCAAATAAAAACTTCGGGTACTGTATTACAAACAAACGGCCTTTTAACCTTAAAATCAGATGCATCATCAACGGCAACTGTTGCCGCTATCCCCACCAGCGCAACTATTGCCGGCAATGTGAATGTACAGCGTTATATAACTGGCGGCAGCGGGTACAGGGGATATCGTCTCGTATCATCGCCTGTTAACGTTACCTCAAATACTTCAGGAGGAGGAAATCTGGGTCTTGGTTACTTAAGTACTTCGCAAATCTTTGATGGCACTACTTATAGTGGCGCTTTAACCGGTGGCCCTGGAACAGGTTTTTTTGTAACGAATGGTAACCCCTCGCTGTATTTATATGATGAAAGCCGTACAACCGATAATACTTCCTTTGTAGCCGGTAAAAACGTCGGTATCTATAGCATTACAGGTTCAACCGTAACAACATTATCCGGCAAGCCGGCTGTTCAAACTTCGGGGGTATCTATACCTGTAGGCAATAGCTTTCTTTTATACTTTATAGGCGATAACAGCAGTACCACAACCTCGTCATCACGAACCCCCGAAAACGCCACAGTTACCGCGGCAGGCTATTTAAACCAGGGAAATGTTGCGGTTAAATTCTGGAAATTAGGTACTACCGCCATACCTTACACTGTTGGTGGTAACGGAAGTATTTTACCCGGCTATAACCAGGTTGGCAACCCTTATGCAAGCACTATAAACCTGGATGTTGTTTATACCGATAATTACATTGCGGGAACTAACGCCATAAGCCCAATTTTTTGGGAATTGAACGTACCCGGACAAACTTATTATTCTTATAATGCACAAACCACTGCGACTTCCAATGCCAGGGCCAGTAAATATATTGTAAGCGGGCAAGGTTTTATTATGGATGCTACCGCTACAGGACAAACTATAACTTTTAAAGAAGGTCAAAAGGTAGTATACCCTGCTATAACTAATGCCACAACACCAGCTTTGCTTATGAGTACCAAAGGTGATATTGCCTTGCTAAACAAAAGCTTTAAGTCCACAGCTAATGAGCCGCTTTTAACAGGCCTGCACCTGCAGTTGACAAAAGATAGCGTGGTTAACACGCAATGCGGCATTTACTTCAATAAAAACTGGGATGATCATTATTATAATACAGAGGATGCCCTGGATCTTGACGGGATGGCGCCTAAAGTATTTATGTCGAGTTATTCTGTTGATGGCGTAAGAACATCAATAAACCAGCTGGGTGATTATGCAGCAAAGGGCAAAAAGGTTAAATTATTTGTAAAAGCTACCAGCAGCGGTTTTTATACTATTGACCTGGTTGATATTAAAAATATCGACACCATTAAATATAAAGTTTACCTGCTTGACCACCTGAAGAGCGATTCGCTTGATATTGGTAAATACAAATCATATGCCTTCAATATTCTGCTAACAGATACTGCCACTTTCGGGGCTGGTCGTTTTGAGTTGTCTGTTCAACAAGTACCCGGGCACAAATACCAATTGGCAACCTTTAACGCACAAAAGGCTACAGATGGTGTATTAGTTACCTGGCGGGCCTACAATGAGGGAGGCAATTATTTCTTTACACTTGAAAAACAGCAGGCAGACGGAACAGATTATTCGCCGGTGTATGAAACACAAAGCAATGGGGCTACCATTTACAAATACACCGATAAAACACCAAATACAGGTAACAATGTATACCGCTTAAAACAGGTTGACCTATACGGCAACATCACCTATTCGGGCCCGGTAAATATTTATTTTGATAAAAGCGGCAACGCGGGTATGTTTAGCCTGTACCCCAACCCAACGGTTGAAACGTTGAATGTAAAAGTTACCTATGGCAATTCAACTACCGCGGCATCAAGCTATAAACTAAACGTTTATGATGCAACCGGTACATTGGTGATGCAAAAAACATCAGATAATAACAGCTGGAGTGAAAATGTTTCCCAGTTTAAACCAGGCGTTTATATTGTTGAACTGAATGATAATAGCGGCAACTCGTTAGGAAAAGCCAAATTTTTAAAAAAATAGATTTTAATAACTTTAAGTAATGAGTAGCTGTAAAGGTAAGTTGGGTATTGTTTATCGTTTATTAATCGCCTTATTTTTTATAGCTGCCCCTGTAATTGGCGAAGCACAGGATCTTCCCTGCGATGGCCTGGATCCTTATGAAAATACCTGCCCGCTTGATACCTGGATAATTGTATTGGTAATAGTGGCAGGTGTATTTACCGCCATCCATTTACACCGTAAACAAAAATCCCTTCAAGCCTGAGGCTCAAAGGGATTTTTAAATTTATTGCTTGCAGGTGAAATAAATTTGTATTAAGCTTTTTTAGTATCTAAAACTACGGATGCCTGGCCGGTGTAATTCAGGTTAAGTTGCTGCAAAATACCGCTAACTACCTTAGGTAATTCTTTTAAAGTTGTTTTTGGGTTATGTAATTCGCCAACACCAAAACCACGCCATATCAATTGCCTGGTGTTACGGTCAATAATGTCGATGATCAAAGTACCTTCTTTGTAAGGTACGCGGGCCATAACGCCACCTCCGCCATAATAAGGGTATCCCCAGCCCCAACCGTAGCCAAAGCCACCGTAACCATAAAACGGACGGTACCCCCAGCCAAAGCCGCCCCAGCCCCAGCCGGAGTAAAGTGAGCCATAATAGGCAGGGTAAAATTCATTTTTTACGCCCCGCCCGGTCACTGTAGAATAGCTTACCAGCAAATCCGGATCGGTTTCCTGCAATTTAAGGCCTTTGGCGGTTAATGCCTGGATGGCAGTTTCTTTAACCTTCTCATCGGCAATTTCTTTTTTCACTATACCACCTGCCTTGTTTGGCTGCGCATCTGGCGGAAGCCAGGCAAATGTACGGTAGGCAGAAAGATTTGTTTTGTTTTTTGCTGCGGTGTAATAGTTGTAACTGCTGCAAGCAGATAGGGCAGATATCAGCAACAATACCAGCCCTAAATTAATGGTTGTTTTCATGACAAATTAGCTCTGTTATATTTGAGTATTAGACTTATGAAAAACAAAAGGTTTAATTTAAATATTATTTATTTAAATTAACTAACTGGGCGTATAATTTCTCGGTTGGCAGGCCCACTACATTGGTGTATGAACCATATATTTTTTCGATGCCTATAAGTCCAATCCGCTCCTGGATTCCGTATGAACCGGCTTTGTCAAGAGGGTTATATTCAGCTACGTAACTGCTGATCTCTTCCAAACTCATCTTACGGAAAAACACTTCCGATACATCAAAAAAGCTATTGTATTTATGCTTATATAACAGGCACACCCCGGTAACCACCAAATGCACCTTGCCCGATAGCATTTGCAGCATTTGAATGGCATGTTCGGGCGTTTCGGGTTTACCTAATATCCGGCCATCAACACAAACAATGGTATCGGCAGTAAGCACTACCTCATCCCCTATCGTTTCGTCAAAAGCTTCGGCTTTTTTTCGGGCTATATAAACGGCAACTTCCTGTGGCGTTAAACCATCGGGATATGATTCATCCACGTCTTTCAGTACCACCTCAAACTCCAGGTCCATCAAGCGCAAAAGCTCCTGCCTGCGTGGCGATTTGGATGCGAGAATGATTTTGGGAATATTCATTTGGGATGAAGATTTTATGGACGAAGGATTTTCAGACAAAGGATTTGCGGATGAAGGATTTTCAGACAAAGGATAAAAGACTTTTGACTTAAATCACCAGCTATAAGCTTCCTGGCTCATCCACTTATCCTGTACCTTCAATACTTTTTCAATGATGTCCCTGGCGCAGCCTTTGCCACCGCCATAAGGTGATACATAAGCACTTACTGCTTTTATTTCTTCAACCGCATCGGCAGGACAAACGGGTAAACCGGCAAGTTTCATTACTTCCAGGTCGGGTATATCATCGCCCATGTATAACACATTGGTAGCAATAATAGCCTTCTCTTCCAGGTAAATTTTAAATCGCTGCGATTTGGTATGTGTGCCCATATAAACATCCTGGATCCCCAGGCTGTTTAAACGGTATATAGCACTTTTTGACCTGCTGCCAGATATGGCACAAACATTATAACCGCATTTAACGGCCAACTGCAGGGCATAACCATCCTTTATATTAAAAGCCCTGCTTTGCTCGCCACTCTCGGTCACAAAAACAGAACCATCTGTAAGCACACCATCCACATCAAAAATAAACGTGGTTATATCTTTTAATTTATTTAGAAATGACTCCATTATTTTATTTATGATTTCACCGATTATTGAGGTGAGAGCACCGATTTAAGAATGATCTCTCTTTAAAAACGGCCTAACCACTCACAACTGTCTACTCACCACTTACTAACCTATTGATTATCCCGCCACTCATATACCCAGGCCGATTGGATCTGCTCCAGGTGACCTTCGTTTGATTCGCTCCTTGTGCCGGCAAAGTTGGGCAGGCTTAGCACCCACTCCAATAGTTCGGTAAACCGGATCCGGTATATTTTCGATTCGTCAAAGTCATTACCAAACTTTTCGTAAAGCTCAATAGCAATATCTTCGTAGTCATTCCAGTGAATTGGTAAGGCAAATTTGTTCTCGCTCATTTTTTTTGGTTATATACTTAATTACGCGACACGCTGTGTATGTACGTTGTTTCTATCTTAGTGCTTTCGGGGCCTCAATAAACCTCTTAATGACCAAGGAACTGCGATTGATCCGGCAGGGTAACCTCTATATCGCCATCAACAATTACACACTGGCACCCCAGGCGCGAGTTGATTCGCGGGTCAACGGCCCTGTCAATAAAATCCTCTTCTTTATCAGATATTTCCTGGACGTTGTCCATTCCTTTATTAACGTAAACATGGCAGGTGCTGCATCCGCAAACGCCGCCACAATTATGCTGTAGTTCGATGCCATTCTCCAGGCACACGTCTAATACAGATTCTCCCTCGGCTATTGGCAGTTCAATTGTATTGTGCCCATTCTCCTCGAAGTTTATCTTTACTTTAAAAATGTTCATTTAGGCAAAAGTAACAAAATTACTTATCCCCGTGCCCTCCATTATTGTTTTTGATAATACCCTGACTTAGCAATGTATATATCTGTTGCAATTGGGGCTGGTCGGCAAGCATTTCCAGGTGCTTATTCATGGTTATTTGATCATTACGCACCGCCGGACCGGTTTGCACTCCAGCAGGTGATTGTAGCTGCACCTTTTGGGCGGTTTCCAGTATCAGTGGCCTTAGTAAATTAAAGTCCATTTCATGGTCAGTTAGCAGTTGCCTTGACACCTCGTATAAATAATTAGGAAAATTGCATGCAAACACAGCTGCCAGGTGCAATATTTTACGCCCCGCCGAGTTAACGCAATAAATATTATTGCTTACTGTTGCTGCAAGCTGCTCTAAATCAGCATAAATCCTTTCGTTTGCCGCTTCAATACATAGTGGAACAGTTGCAAAATCAACTTCGCGGGTTTTGCTAAAGGTTTGGAGGGGATAAAGCACTCCGGCTTTATCGGTAAAAGTCAATAATACATCCAGGTTTGTTGAGCCAGAGGTGTGCACTATTAGTTTTTGATATTTGGCCAGCGCTTCGCTAACCCGGGCAATGGCATCATCTTTAACAGCGATAATAAATATATCTGTATTGGGGTCAATATCGCTGATTGCATTTATGGCAGTAGCGCCTACATGATAAGCTAATAACGCCGCATTGAGCATGTTTGGGCTATAAACCTGTACTATACGATGACCGGCATTTTTAAAAGCAGCCGCCATGTGTGTTGCCACATTGCCCGATCCGATTAATGTTATGCGCATATTAATTTTACAATTTATACTCTAAACAGTTTAAAACCAATTAAATATTTGTGTATTTTAGTAAACATCATCTAAATACGCTATGAAAATACTTAAAGTAAGTATAATAATTATAATATTCCTGGTTGGCGCAGCCTCTTTGATATTATATTGTTTTTATGAATATAACAATAAAGAGAAAAAAATATTAACCGATACCGACCGTAAAAATATTGCAGGCAACTTTATCAAATTAAGCCAGGGCATTACCCATTACGAACTTAAAGGCCCCCAAAATGGCGAAGTAATTATACTTGTTCATGGCTTTAGTGTTCCGTATTATATATGGGATGGCACATATGAATATCTTATTAATAAAGGATATAAAGTATTAAGATATGACACCTATGGCAGGGGCTACTCTGACAGGCCCGACGTTGTTTATGATAAAGAACTATACGACAACCAGCTACTCGAACTTATTAAACAGTTAAAACTGCAGGGCAAAGTTAATTTAGCAGGTGTATCTTTCGGTGGCAAAATTGTAACCAACTTTGCCTGCAAGCATCCCGATCTGATAAACAAAGTTATACTTATTGATCCGGCATACGAAAACAAAAAGCCAAATGCGCCTAAATATATAACCATGTATAACGAAGCTGTAAACTCTGATGAGCGTGCCAGGGGTCAGGTTACAGATTTTAAATACCCAAAGCTACACCCGGGATGGGAAAAACTTTATCTGCCGCAAATGAAATACAAAGGCTTCAGAAATGCGCTGGTATCAACCCTGTATGATTACAACGAAAGTGGCCGCGAAAGTAATATCTGCCTCAACGGCGCCAATAAACCAGTATTACTAATATGGGGCAAGGATGATAAAACTGTCCCTTTTCGTTTCAGCGATTCTATTCGCAGTGTGCTAAAGGTTGATTTTTTCCCGGTTACCGATGCCGCGCATTTGCCATACCTGGAAAAACCTGATTTAGTTAATGCTAAAATATTATCGTTTCTGAAACAGGGGTAATTTAATTTTAGGTAACTTAATCAAATGAAACCTATACTATTGTTTTGTTTGTTTTTGTTGATGACCGTTAGCTGTTATGCAGATAAAGGCAATACTCAAATCTCCACCGATACAGTCACTCACCATAAGAAAATAAAAAAACAAAAAGCTTTTACCTTTGAGGAATTTGAGAGGTTAAGGAAACTATGGAAACCATCTTACGATTATTGTACTTTTACCAGTCGATATACAATTAAACAACGTTTAAAAAAGTATCCTTTTTCAAAGGCCGTCAAAATACTGGCTATCTCGTATCCTGCACTTGATGTACCGAATGAAGAGGTAATTATTGATGGTGACTCGCTAAAACATATTGTACCTCCACACAATATAGGATTGCATGTTATAAAGGACAGTTTAGATTTTTGCAATTTGCTTGAAGTGAAAATATTGGATCAAATCCAGATCAATCGTCTAACAAATATTATCTATAATACTGATTTCAAAAAAAAAATGGGGTTCAGCCAGACTGGCGGAGCCTCTTGCTATGAACCGCGCAATGCCTTTATATTTTTTGATAGGCAAGGCAAAGTTTATGACTACCTGGAGATCTGCTTTGGGTGCCAGCATTATTCCTCTAAATCTGATAAATTAGATATTGGTCAGCTTTGTACCCAAAAATATGAAATACTAAGGAGGTACTTTAAAAGCATGGGAATAAATTACGGTACTAAATGGCACATGGGTGAAGATTAATTAACAAAGAAAAACTGATTTACGCTTCCAGCTGTCCTTCCAGATTGCGTATTTCAACTGCTATGCTAAATTATACTACCTTCTTCTCACCCCAATCCAATCCTTCAGCCAACTCAGCCCTACTAAATTCAATGTGTACCACCCGCCGCTTTTTATTATTGGTGGTTCGGTTTGATGCGTGAAACAACAACGGCCGCATGAACATCAGGCCGCCTGCTTTTACATTACAGGTAAGCTCTGTTTCGGCCTGCCAGTCAATAGTTTCAAGTCGATAGATACCTTTCTTATGCGATCCGGGGATCACCTTTAATGCGCCGTTATCCTGATCAGTATCATCCAGATGAATCCGGATAGTGAAATTGTTTTGGAGAATATCTAATGGTGGCTGCACGCCAAACTGGTTTTGCTTAATTGTCCAGGGACTATAACCAGAGATCTCCGCCTTTTTATCAACAACAATGGTCAGATCCTGGTGCCAGGCTACAAACCAGTTACTTGCTTCCGGCTTATCAAAGTAAATGGATTTTACAACAAAGTAACTCTTATCAAACAGCGCATGAATAAGCGTTTTTAAATTGCTGTTAAAAATTAAAGGAACCACCTGTGGTAATTCCTTTAAAAATTGCCTTATGGCAAACAGGTCTTCGGTTTTGCGAAATGCCGGGTTTGATTGATCGGCAGATGCTATAACATCAAGAATACCCCTAACTTCAGCATCGCTGTAAACATTATTTATTGTGGTAAACCCATCATTCAATATGTTTTTATGATGTGATATTAAACGGTTATCCATCCAATAAACACTTAAACGGTCTTTAGTTCCTTGTTTCTGCGAAGTATTGATAGGAAGAACCCTATTACCATAATGATAGTACCGGCCCAAAAGAAGTTGATATATGGAAACTGGATAGCTTTCATCACCACAAATTTCTTCTTGCTTTCCGGCTGTTGAAAAACCATTATCTCTACCTTTTTAGTCTCTGGTATCACCTTGCTGAAACGCAGTTTTAAACCGGCATCATCAACCTTACGGGCAAAATCAAATACGTTACCATTTTTGATCATGTACACCGGCCTCGCGCTATACTTATTACCATTTGATACTACTTCTAGGTCGGCGCCAATGGCTACGTCGCTATCTGTAAGCGGGATATTTTGCACCTTGGTCTCCTTGTTTAAGGCTTTTAGTACAATATATCCGTCGCGGTATTTAATAGTATCACCAGGTGCAACCTCATGTGCTACAGGGGCATCGTAGTTCTTGTCATCGTTATCGGCATCATGAGCAGCATCAGCGTTCTCACTCCCTCCTTCGGTTGCGGTAATGGCATTAGTCATGGTAATGTGCGTATACAAATCATGCAGCAAATAGTGCCTGGTATCCGGCGACGAAGCCAGCTGACCTTTATTTACCTGTACTTTCGGTTTCAGTGTAAACTCATCGGTTACTTTGCCGCCGGCATCTACCTTTTTATAATTGATCTTAAAAAAGTGATTGGGCGATGATATAGAGTCGCCAACATAAGTTACCATATAATCGCCCATTTTTAGAGGCTGGTTACGATATACTGTTATATTTTCGCGTGGGTTTTGTTCTTTGGCAAAATCCTGGGAAAACCCTTCGCCGGTGTTGTTTATTGAAATTACCGAGCTGGTACCTGCCGATATAAGCGCGCCTATCATCAGCAAACCAAAACCGATGTGCGCAACCGCAGACCCGGCCAGTTTAAACTTGCCCTTAAAGGCATCTGCCAGTACTTTGGCATTGGCTATTACCGAATATACCGAGCCGCACATTACCAACACAAACACTATATTAAGTTTGTATACGCCCGTAGCATAAACAATAAGCGCTGTTACCAAAGCTGCAAACAACAGGTAAATGCCTGTGGTGATAAAAAACCTGGTAACATCAGTCTTTTTATATTTTAAAAACTGGGTAAAGCCGGTTAGTAGAGTTATTACCAATACAAACGACGATTGGATAACATTATAATGCTTAACAATATCTGATGGCGGGGCTATTTTGGTTTTAAACATAGCGTTCCAAACAGGCACAGAGGTTACTACCAGTAAGTGAAAGCACGAAAGGCTCAAAAATACAGCGCCCACAAACATCCAGAATTCGCGGCTGTAGGTTTCTTCGTCCTTTTTGGTGATAGGTAATTCCTTCCATCTGCGTACCAGCAATACTACCGATAATGCCAGGAACAACATAATGCCTATAACCAGCTGCCAAAACATACCCAGGTCGGTAAAAGAGTGTACGGATGTATCGCCCAAAATACCGCTGCGGTTAAGGAACGATGAGTACCATACCAGCACAAAGCTTATCAACACCAAAAAGGTAGCTGTAAAGTATGAATGACCTGTGTTTTTATAAACAACAAGCACGTGAACCGCTGCCACCAGGGTTATCCAGGGAAAAATAGAAGCATTCTCTACCGGGTCCCATGCCCAGAAACCACCAAAATTAAGCGATTCATAAGCCCAGAACGAGCCCATTACCACACCGGTACCCAATATCATACAGGCAAACAGCGCGTAAGGTATAGCAGGTTGCACCCAATCTTTATACTTTTTTTGCCAAAGCCCTGCAATCGCGTAAGCAAAAGGCACCACCATTGATGCAAAGCCCAGGAACAGTGTTGGCGGGTGAATAATCATCCAGTAATTTTGCAGTGATGGCACCATGCCCTGCCCGTCTTTTATAAACTCAAGGTAATTGGGGTTCGAGAAGATGGGCGCTTCCATTGATTGCCTTAATAACAGGAATGGCGAGCTGCCTATTCGCTGGCCCAATACTTCAACACCTAAAACCATGGTGGCCAGCATTACCTGTGACAGGGCTACAACTGTCATCACCGGGCGCTCCCATGATTTGGCCCTGAAGATGAGTACAATACCTAAAACCGATTGCCAGAACAACCATAGCAAAAAGCCCCCCTCCTGTCCGTTCCAAAAGGCTGATATGATGTAATAAATAGGCAATGAACGCGAGGTATAAGCCCAGGCGTAATGGTATTCGAAATAATGTTTGTAAATAAGGTAAAACAGGCAGGTGCCTATACCCAATATAGCGGCTGTATTAACAAAAAAGCCTATGCGGCCCAGTTTTTGCCAAATACTATCCTGTTTCCCTGCATCTTCGGTAGTGGCAAAGTAATAACTGATACAAGATAAAAGAGCGGCTCCGAAAGAAAGAACGATAAAAAACTGACCTATCTGGCCCGGTAAAAGGTGTTCACCTTTAAAAACTGTATCCATCAAAATGGTTTTATATACTGGCCTGTTTGGCCTTAACTTCTGTAACTTCTATTTTATCCTGGGTGTATTTTGATGGGCATTTCATCAGGATCTTGGATGCATGAAACTCGTTGCCAACCATAGCGCCGGTAAGCACCAGTTGTTCGCTCCGTTCAAAATCCTCTGGCTTGGTACCTGTAAAAATAACCTTACGTTCCTCGCCCTTATTATCCTTCATGTAAAACGAAAAGTAATTGGCATCCTTAGTGGCATCATAAAACAACTCTTTTGATTTATTAAGGTGCCCTACAATATGTAATTCGCTGTTGGTTTTTGAGGCATCGCCAAAAGAACCATAAGTACTTGAGTTGGAGTATACACTAATGATAACCGCTATAGCGATAGCTATAACAATAAGGCCAAAAATTGAACTTTTTTTCATTTGCGGTTTATATAAAATTAATAGAAATGCAAAAATACAAAACGTATAGCTAATAATGTTTATTACAAGTGATATGTTTTATTTAGAACCATTCTTAACAATAGCGCAAAAATCCAGGTAAAAACTAATGAATATGCCGGGAGGCTATTAGTACAATCAACCTGCATTTTTAACATTTAACCGGTATTGTTCCGGCGATGAGCCGATGTATTTTTTAAATATCCGCGAAAAGTAATATGGATCTTCATAACCCAGACCGGTAGCTATATCCCTTATCTTATCGCCATTTGTATACAACAACTGGCAGGCCTTTTGCATTTTTATATGGATAAAGTAATCTATAGGCGGCATTCCGGTAGCCTTACGAAAGAGGTTTGAAAAGTGCGATACTGATAAACTATGACTTTGGGCCATTTCTTCCACCGAAAGTTTTTTGCCGATATTGCTGCGCATACGGTGAATAGTTTTGGTAATAACATCCCCTCCATCGTCTGTTTTATTTTTAACCTGGCGATGCTGAAACAGAAACGTAGCAATAAAATGGTAAAGACAAAAGTTGGCATTACACAGGCTTTCAATATTATAGCCCATTTCAAGTGTTTTGTATATACATTCCCAAATTTCTAAAGCTTTCTCGTTAAAAGGTATCAACAAAGGCCCGTTTGATATGCCCAGCTTAAGGGCCCGGTTAAAAGCATCAATACCAGCTCCCGTGTAATGAACCCAGTAAATAGTCCATGGATCATCATTATCTGCCCAATAGCGCATGTACTTATCTGTAGCCGGGATAATGACGAACTGGTTGCAACTTACCTCATACCGCTTATCGCCCAGTATATAATGCCCCTTCCCCTGCAGGCAATAAATAAGTATATTATCTTCACATCCTTTCCGGCGTTCTCGGTAATGAAAACTTGCTTTTGGGAAATATCCTATCTGGGTAATGTAAACCGGAAAAAGTTCCGGCTCTTTATTTTTAGCCTCTTCCAATATTTTCAAAGGAACGTTTATCAGTTTTTCACCAATAAAACCGTCCCGTCTTTTATAGCCGCTACTCATAAAATTATAATTGGTTTGCAGTTGAATAATACATATAAACAAACGTATTGCAGCTTTTATGCACTGCTATATTAGATAAAGAAATTGGCAAATACAATCATTTACAAAGGATTGCACATGGCACATATCATTATGCCAAAATCACATATCTTTTAATTATAATTCAAATGAATAGTCCATCAACTGGTGTTTTAAGTGTTAAAACAACACCGTAATTCTCTTAATAAATTAGTTTGCGCTTAAAGGAATCTATTATTTAACTTAAGTATATTTATAGCATCAGGTTGCTGAGTTAACCGGTAAAAAACCTTAAACAATAAAAAAATGAAAGATAAGATAGGTACTAAAGAAAACCCGTTGGCTTTAAAAACACCACCCTTATCATCAGACTATACCATGCATGCCGATGTAAAAGATGGTAAAGAAATTTTGGTATGCACCGTTGGCAAAACAGTTTTGCATTATGATTACCGCTGCCTCACCGATTTGCATGCGATGTTAAAAGCTCATGGCGACTGGATGGAACTTGGCAGCGCCGATGAGCAAAAGCCAGCCAAAG
Source organism: Mucilaginibacter sp. P5_A6 (assembly GCF_056400585.1). Classification (NCBI taxonomy): domain Bacteria; kingdom Pseudomonadati; phylum Bacteroidota; class Sphingobacteriia; order Sphingobacteriales; family Sphingobacteriaceae; genus Mucilaginibacter; species Mucilaginibacter sp. P5_A6. The sequence goes on from NZ_JBFUKZ010000024.1 coordinate 100,767, forward strand.
AAGGTACAGTGGAAGCATGGGGCCGTTCAGAATCAAACCCGGTTGGCGGCTGGTATGGGTTAAAAAAAGGCCTGCGCGGACGTTTCGGCATGTACATACCTCCTCTTATGGAAGCCTTAGGGCTTGCAGAGGTTACGCACGAGCCAAAAGGCAACAAAATGAGGGCGGTTTAGGATTGACCGGTTGTTTCCATTTCCGCAGTGTATTCACCCATTTTAGCGGCGCTGTTACAAGCCGCCCTATGGAGCAAGGCCTGCTGGGCCGCCGTAATATTTTCATCCTTGCCCCGCCACAACTCCAGCGCGGGTTGCTGTATCGCTCTTGAAAATGAAAAGGTAAGCACCCAGGGCATAATCTCACCAAAATGGGTGTGCATCCTGTTCAAACGCTCTGAAGCTAATTGCGCCGACTGACCGCCAGACAAAAAAGCGATGCCAGGCACGGTGGCAGGTACGGTTCTTAAAAAACATTTCATGGTAGCTTCGGCAACGTCATCAACAGTTGGTTTTTCGGGGCTATCTTCACCGGGCAGTATCATGTTTGGTTTCAGGATCATGCCTTCCAGGTCTACCCGCTGCTGGTACAACGCATTAAAAACGGCATGCAGCACTTCGGTTGTTACAGCGGCACATTGCGCTAATGAATGGTTGCCATTCATCACCACCTCCGGCTCAACAATGGGCACCAAACCGGTTTCCTGGCAAAGAATAGCATAACGTGCCAACGTATAGGCGTTGGCCTTTATACATGCCGAAGAAGGGATATCATTCCCTATGGTAATAACTGCCCGCCATTTAGCAAAACGGGCTCCCATATCGTAATAAGCTTTTAACCGCCCGTTCAGGCCATCCAGGCCCTCGGCTATTTTTTCTCCGGGAAAACCCGCCATTGGTATAGTCCCCTCATCTACCTTTATACCCGGAATTATTCCATTCCGTTTTAAAATATCAATAAACAGGGTACCATCAGTGGTGCTTTGCTTAATGGTTTCATCAAATAGGATTGCCCCGCTAATGTACTCGCCCAAACCGGGAGTGTTAACTATAAGATCGCGATATTTACGCCGATATTCTTCGGTTTGGGGTATTCCTAATTCCGCAAAGCGCTTATTGCAGGTGGGTGTGCTTTCATCCATCGCCAGCAGACCTTTATTATCTGCCATTAATCGTTGTGCGATGCTTTTTAATATTGAATTGTCCATATCCATATATATACGTTGTGTTAAGTAGGTATATACATGAACACGCGTGGGCAATGGTTGTTTGATGATATTATAAAAGACAGCTATTTTCCCACTCCGGTCATTTGGATACCGGCACCTCAATATAGCTGCTGTTATACCACTTCACTTTTAAAGGTATTTTGGCATCAGCAATGCTTTCAGTACTTACATCCTTCCCGGTACCATAATTTACCTGGCAAAAGCGATTTTTATTTACGTTGATAACTACCAGCAGACGGCTACCCCGGCTCAATTGCCTGCTTACCACCTTGGTATTTGAAAACGGAATGGCTGTTATCTTCCCGGGCTGCAATAACCTGCGATGATTGATCTCCCAGGCGTAACTGGCACGGCCCACAAAATAGCTGAGTTCAAAATATTCACCGTTGGGCATAACTTCATAAAGCACCACGCTGTAATCAAAATCCTTTTTGTTAATCGCAGCAGTGAGCTGACCTATGAATGCCCCGTTAACAATGAGCGGTTGTTTTAAACTATCGCTCATGAAAGTAAAGCCGTTGCTGTAAATATCCTTCTGGATAATGGGGTACGGATAGGCAAAACTGTTCATGGTGGTACGGTCGGCTAAATCAACCTCCTGCTCAAGGTATGCCAAACCGGCAGGTTTTTGTGCCGAAAGTTTAAACTGATCATCCTTTTTAACATTGCTAAGGTATAATTTCAGCATGCTATGGTGCATTTTTTCGAGCGATGGCGCATGATCCCAGCGATTGGCGCCCATTACCTCGTAATTAATGCGATCTTTTAATATGGCCGGCTTTTTTCCGTGTTTCATAATGTAATCAAACCATTGAAAAGTGATCTCTTTTGTATTAATGAGCGCTACCGGATCAACCTTATAATCACGCAGATTGGCTTCCCCGCCCCTTTGCGCGCCAAAATGATCATACGGACCCAACACCAAATAATAATCGGCATTAGGGTTATATTTAGCCAGTTGCCGCAGGTAGTACAAGCCCGATGTTTGCCCATCATCATAATAACCATCAAAAGCCAGCACCGGGATATTGATCTTAGCATATTCTTTTCCATACGGGATCATAGATTGCCAATATTTATCAAAACCGGGGTGCCGTAGCCAGCGTTGCAGCCATTTATTGGGCGCATGGTCAACACTATCAATCTTACGATATGATGCACCGCTTTTATACCAGTTGTCATTTAAATCCCGCCAGCGCTGCTGATTGTTATAGGTAGCTGTATCCAAATATTTGTTATTGGTTACGTAAAATGCCCAGCCGTAATTGGCGTTCAGGAACACATTATTTTCCATCGGGAGGCCCATCCCAGGTATAGCCGAAACATAGGGTACAATAGTTTTAAGCGCAGGGTGAACCTTGTACTTTAAACCGGCCCATTGCGCAAAGCCAGAATAACTGCCGCCATACATACCAACCTTTCCATTGCTCCAAGGCTGTTTGCTTACCCATTCTATCACCTCATAAACATCTTCGGCATCATGCTCATAGGGGGCCACTTCTTCGGGGCTAAGGCGCTTACCACGTACGTCGGCCACTACGCCCACATAACCATGATCGGCAGCATATTTGGCTTCGGCCAGGCTTCTTTTAACATCCGAATAAATGAACACAAACAAAGCTGCAGGCTGCGGACCGGCCACATCGCGCTTGCGGACAGCCACCGCCGAGAGCATATGCCCCTGTGGCGTTTTAATGAACACACTATCATTAATGATATACCGTTCCGCATCAGTTTGCGGTACATTTTGGGCAAAAAGAGTTACACCCCGGCTTATAATAGCCAGCAACAGCAATATTTTTTTCATAATGTTTTTTTTAGCTAAAAGCCGAAGGCTTAAAGCAGAAAGCATATGAATTTACTTTCATGCCGCCCGGCATTCTTATGTTGATTATTTATTTAATTTATGCACGTACAAAGTTTTCCGCCTTATGCTTTCTGCTTTCCGCCTTATGCTTTCTGCTTTCCGCCTTATGCTTTCTGCTTTCCGCCTTATGCTTTCAGCTTTCAGCCTTATGCTTTCTGCTTTCAGCCTTATGCTTTCGGCTTTTTAAAGTCCGTTTAAGGTTTTAAATTTTACCGATTGCCTGTCGGATACTTCCAGCAACTGGCCTGTTTTTAAACTGATATTTAATTTACCGCCCGCTAAGCGGTGAATTTGACCAATAAATGCCTTGTTTACCATCTGTGCACGGTTTATCCTGAAGAACACCGCCGGGTCCAGCTTTTCTTCCAATTGATTGAGCGAGCGTTTCAGGAAAGCCTTGTTATTGCCAAAATGCAATACCGCGTAATTATCCATCGATTCGATAAGGTAAATATCCGCCGGATTAACAAAGTAACACTTATTGCCATCCTTAATAAAGATCTGCCGATTGGCCGGCGATACGCTTAGCTTATCCTTTACCTTTTGCATAGCCTTTGCAAAACGCTCATCTCGGATTGGTTTTACAAGGTAATCAAGCGCGTTTGCCTCAAAAGCTTTAACCGCGTATTGATCAAAGGCAGTTGTAAAAATAACTTCGGGCACATCCGAAAGCATTTCCAGCAGGTCGAAGCCAGATCTTCCGGGCATTTGTACATCCAGGAATATCAGCTGGGGGTTGTACTTTTCTATAAGATGCTTTGCTTCATCAGCATTCCCGGCTTCGTCCAAAACTGCTACATCTGGGTAGCCCATCAGCATCAGTTTAATTTCATCCCGCGCCAGACGCTCATCATCCACTATAATCACGCTTATCTTTTTCATGATATGGGGTTTATGATGGTTGCTAAAACTTTATCACCCGGTAATTCTGTTAAACTAAGCGATGCTTTGTTTGCATATTGAAGCAATAGCCGTTCCTTAAGGTTTTTTAAACCAAGTCCGTTTGTCTCCTCAGCATTGTTTATTCTGCCAGGGCTCCGGACGCTTATGCTGATACAATCCTCCCGCTTTTTAATGGCAATAATGATCTGGCCGCCTTCTTTTTGCTGCGCGATACCGTGCTTAATGGCATTCTCCACCAAAGTTTGGATGCTTAAGGGAAGTATTAAACAAGTATCCGGTAGTTCGTCAATAGTAATTGTGAATTGCAAACGGTCTTCAAAGCGCATCTTTTCCAGTTCAAGGTAATCGTTCACCAAACTCATTTCATCATGTAAAGAGATAAGTCCTGTATTACGCCCATACAGCGAGTTTCGTAATAGATCTGATAGCAGGTCGATTGCTCTGCGGGCTTTTACAGGATTGATACTGATGAGCGCCTTAACACTGTTGAGCGAGTTAAAAAAGAAATGCGGGTTAAGCTGGGCCGCTAATTGCTGCAATTGTGCTTCGCGGGCCACTACCTGGAGGCGTGAATATTCCTTTGCCGTATCTATCTCCATTACAGCATAGTGATAAAGGTGAAAAGCCAGCACCCAGATTGCCATCAACCTGATACCGGTTGCCGAAACGATAAGGTAATTCTGCCTTAAAAATCCGCCAAACGTCGAACTAAAATTGTAGCTAAAATAATAACGGAGCACATACAATTTAATCATCACGAGCAGCATATATACCAGTCCCATAGCCAACACAGCAGGGATAAGTCTTACCGGCATACTTTTTAACTTTAACCAAATCCAATTAAGCTTATGAGCAAACAGGTAATAAGCATGCGTAACTGCTATGCCAATAGCAATATCAAATACAAAGTGAAGCAGCGCCAGCCGATAACTAAAGCCGCCGGGAAACGGACTATTCTGAACCTGCATCCAGGCAGAAAACGCCCAGAACAGCCCGGCCAGCGACCAGCCAAGTATTTGACATTGCCAGTAAAGCGATATGTTTTTTTTCTGTTTCAAGTTTATTGATCTGCCTGGTTAACAAAACAAACCAACAAAATCTAATTGGTAATATAAAGAGAAAATACAGGAGCGCGGAGATTTAGGGATGAGCGGGAATAATTATCCTATAAAAAGTTAACCGGGATGATCATCCCGGTTAACTTTTATAAATAACATTCAAATTTTAGCTCTATTTTCTAATTCTATCAATAACCCGCTGCAATAGCCATAGCTATATCATCGAATTTTTTTGGCAGTAAATCACGTTGGTTACCATTCCAGGTTCCTACATAATCGTTCCATGATGGTAAATCTCCCATGAGTCCGGGATCATTTTCAAGTTTAGCATCCATTTTATTTCCAACGACATTAATCAATCGCGTGGAGTCCAAAGTCCGGGCAAAACCTTTTAACTGATCGTTATCTTTCAGCGTGGATGGAACTGCTGTGGCTTTAAACATTCTTTAGGCTACATTGTACTTAACACCGGCTTACTTAATGCGGTCAGGTTTCGCTCCCCTGGTTTAATTAGCTCTAATACAACTATTTCATTCGTTTTTTTCAGCCATTCGGCCGGTAAATAAACCGTTTGTTGCGGACCGACATTCCAGTACCTGCCTAAATTATGGCCATTTACCCATATTACTCCTTTGCCCCAATTGCTCATATCAAGGTAAGTGTCACCGATAGTATCCAGGTTAAACTGTCCTTTTTTAATAACCGGCGATTGTGTGTTTTCTGTTTGAATGCCAAATTTTACCGCGCTCAAATTGTTAAATGGCAGAGAATACGTTTTCCATTTTAGTAATTGATTGCCGGCAAAAAGTACTTTTCCGGTAATACCTTTTTTGTTTTGCAACAGATATTTACCAAAGTTAATACGCCCCAAATTCTCAACAAGTATATCAAGTGTTACTTTGCCTGCCGGTAAAGTAAGCTGTAAACTATCCTGTCTTAGCCGGCGGTCAAGGGTCCCTATTCTTTTCCCATTTACCATTATTACCGCATAGTCCCTTAATCCATCAAGCTTGATAAAACCACTTTTGCCTCCTTTAATTGTGGTGCGATACAAAACAAAACCATAGTCCTGGTGCAGGTCTTCAAAAGTAAGCGGGTTTAAGCTTTCCTTAGGTATTGGTAATGTATTTAATAAACTTACAGTTTGTTTAAGCTGAATTGATTTTATGCTGATAACAGGTTTAGCCGCGGGAACCGGGGGCAATTGTACACCGGCAGGCAAATGCTTTGCAATTACATTCCGGAAACCCATAAATTTTTCGGTAGCATTACCCGCTTCATCTAACGGGGCATCATAATCATAACTGCTGATCTGCGGCTCGTAGGGGTCTTTATCGCTATAATTAGCCCCGTTCATAAAACCACGGGTTGTGCCGCCATGAAACATGTACATATTAATGGAGATGCCGGCATTAAGTACAGAATCAAGCTTCGGCAAATACTTTTCGGCTGGAACAGTATGGTGTTGAGTTCCCCACCAGTCAAACCAGGCCGGGTACCATTCGGCAATAAAGAACGGGCCTTTTCCGTCATGGTTTTCCTTTATCAGTTGTTTTACTTTGGCCACATCATCCACGCCGTTAATGGCAGGTAATAGCCCCGGCAGGTGACCGTCTTTAATGGCAGGTTCGGGGTCGCATGTGTACAGTTGACCGTCAAAGCCTGCATCAATGAACATTTTACGATTAAGGGCGAGGTAATTCTTATCACTTCCGTATGATCCGTACTCGTTTTCAATCTGAACCATTAAAATATTACCACCCCGGTTTACCTGTAATGGTGCCAGCTGTTTACCTACCTGCATAATATACTTACGATAGGCCTCCAGATATTTTGGCTCCGTACTACGCACTTGCAGGTCTTTTTCGTTTTCCAGCCAGTATGGGTAACCGCCAAATTCCCATTCGGCGCAAACATAGGGGCTTGGGCGTAATATTACCCAAAGGCCTTCCTCCCGGGCTGTTTTAACAAACGCGGCTATATCATTATTACCGGTAAAATCATAATGCCCTTTTTGCGGCTCATGAACATTCCAGAAAACATAGGTACCAATAGTATTAAGTCCCATGGCCTTAGCCATTTTCATGCGCTGGCGCCAGGCTTCACGCGGTACACGGGTGTAGTGCATTTCGCCGGATATAATCTGCAGCGGCTTCCCGTCAAGTATAAATGCGGTATCGCTAAGGGAGAAAGTGTGTTTGGCATTCTGGGCTTGCAACTGAGTCGACGCTAACAGGGCAACAAAAAGGGACAATAGTTTTATTAGTTTCATAAATTAAAATACAGGTGTTAAATTTTTATAAGGGATTATGTAAGGGCTATTTTACGGTTAATGTTATGGTTGATGATTTGAGGCTACCGGCGCTGAACTGCACTTTCACGTTTCCCGGCTTACCCGTAGTTTGTATATAAGCTAACAAACGTCCGCGCAACGCTTTTCGTTGACTGGCCTGGTAGCTTTCATGACTGCTGTTGCTTCCATTTTCCAATCCCAATAATTTAGCCGGACCAATAATTGATACCGCTACCTCGTCATCCGCGGCAAATACAGGGTTGCCATTTTTATCAGTTATGTATACTTCAACCTGGCTTAAACCTTTTACTCTGCTGGCAAATACGGTATTATCAGCTATAGCTTTAAGCTGGTAAGCCTCGCCGGCTGTTTTTATGGTATTGGTGCATACTTCAATGCCGTTGTTATATCCTTTAACTAAAAGCTCACCTGGCTGATAGTCTACCGACCATGAAGGTACCTGTCCTTTTGCCGCACTCCGCGATTGTTTACCCAACGATCGGCCATTCAGAAACAGCTCTGCTTCCTGGCAGTTGGTAAAGCAATCTATCTTTATTTTACTGCCTGGCTGCCAGTTCCAAACCGGCTCGGCTGTACGGTGACTCCAGATACCTTTACCATCGGTGCTGGTAATTTCACGCGTGCCGATGTAGGCCATCGGCTTAGCAGCCCAAAGGCTTTGCCTGAAAAAATACTCGGGCTTTTTAAAGCCGGCCAAATCAATAAGGCCGGCGCCATTACTGCGCTGAGGCCATTTGCCGGCTTCACCAAGGTAATCAATCCCTGTCCAAAGGTATTGGGCCGAGATATATTCATTACTGTCAACAGCGTTCCAGGCCTGTTGTTGCATACCGTTCTCGCTGCCGTAAATGATTCGGCCGGGATATTTTTTATGATCATCCGGATAGCGGTATTCCTGGTAATTATAGCCCACAACGTCCAGTACATCCGGGAAACCAACCTCGTTCGACATTACCACACCTGCCAATGCAGCAGTTACCGGGCGGGTTTCATCAACAGCCTTTACGGCTTTAACCAGTTGCTTAGCTATCGTAGTAAGCCCGCTGGCGGCAGGATGGTCTGCCAGGTACCCTTTCCCGTAGATCTGCGGATTGCGGCCGGTGTTTAATATTTCATGCGTATAAGGGTCATTAGGGTAATCAATTTCGTTACCGATACTCCACATAATAATGGAGGGATGGTTACGTGCCCTCAGCACCATATCATGAATATCGCGATCGGCCCATTCTTTAAAATATTCATGATAACCATTCTTTGAGGGTGTGCCTGCATTCCAGCCGGATACCCATTTATTTTTGCCTATTTCCCATTCATCAAAGGCTTCATCCATTACCAAAAAACCCATTTTATCGCACAGATCATATAAATAATCAGCGTGGGGATTATGGCTCAATCTAAGTGAATTAACACCTGCATCCTTCAATATCCTAAGGCGGCGCACCCAAACTTCCTGCGGGACAGCCACACCCAACGCACCCGCGTCATCATGGATACATACCCCCTTCAGCTTGGTACTTTGCTCATTTAAAAAGAAGCCCTTATCTTTATCAAAGCGGATACTGCGAATACCTACATTCTGTGTTACCTCATCAATGGAATTGCCATTGCGGCTAAGCGATACATGGAGTTTATACAGGTGAGGATTTTCGGTGTCCCACAATTCTGGGCCAGCTATTTTTTGTCCGAACTCCACCTCCTGTTTTCCGGCCTTTACCTTAAGCTGTTTTTGTACAGATACAACCGCTTTAGACTTGTAGTTAAACAAGTTCACCTTTACGGTCACATTTGCATCACCTACAGTGTTGTTGGTAATATTTACTTTAACCTTTACAGTAGCCTGATTTGCCGAAACCGTTGGTGTAGAAAATGCCACGTCCCATGGGTCAACGTGTATCTTATTTTTAACAATAAGATAAACATTCCGGTAAATGCCCGAGCCGGTATACCATCTTGAGTCGGCAAATTCGCTGTGATCAACCTTAACGGCTACAGTGTTTTTACCATTTAAATTCAAATAAGGGCTAAGCTCATATTTAAACGGAATAAAACCATTAGGACGCTTGCCCAGGTAATGGCCGTTTATCCACACCTCGCTATTCTTATACACCCCATCAAAATAAATATATACCTGCCTGCCCTGCCAACTGCTATTGGCAGTAAAACTTTTTTTATACCAGCCTATGCCGCCGGGTAAGTAGCCGGTGGCACTTGCCCATTCATCATTAAATGGGCCTTCGATACTCCAGTCATGGGGTAAGTCAATTGTTTTCCATTGGCTTTCTGCTGCAAGACCATTAATACCTGTACTGATGTCGCCTTTGTGAAAGTTCCAGGCAGAATTAAATAAGACAGGCTTACCTGTGTCCTGGGCTCTGAGTATGAACGGGAGAAACAATATCCCGGTAAAAAACAGAAACAGATAGATTTTATTTTTCATTTGAGATAGAATAACATTTTATTCGATAGCACCGGTCAACGTTATAATAGAGCGGGCCGGTATTATATTCTTAGTTCCTAATATTTTATCGGCTTTGAGTTCATCTGCCTGCGACGTTATGTATGAGGAGGTAAATTGAACCCTGGCATTGTTTGTGTTGAACCCGGCAATTACATTATCCGCGGTAGGGTTGATAATTACTACAGTTAAATTCTTCCCCTTTTTATATGCGGAAACAAGCAAGGGGCTATCTCCCGCGGCGGTAACTTCGGCATCAAGCCTTACAGAACCCGGGGGTATAAACCTGCTGTAATTCCCCATGGCCCAAAGCATTTTACTGGTATAAAAATTACCATCGGTTTTATTCTTGTCTATATAAATGAGGCCATCCTTATAATCATAAGCCGAAATAGCCGTCCACCATTGCCAGGCCGATGCATTTGCAGCAGTTAGGTCGGTATGGATCACCGAGGCTAAGTACAGCGCAGCATTAATACCGAGATCGCGTTTGTTACCGTCTATCTCACCTGCATTATCGCCTAAAATACAATATTCCGATTGCCAGAAATTAAGCCCCTTTATAGTGGCTACACTATCTGCAAGCGCTTTACGGGCTTTTACTGCTGATACCATCGGAGATGTGGTAAAGTAGCTGTGCGCCGCTATTGTTTTGCTTACAGCCGGCAGGTTGCCGATGTAATTTGCCGACCCAGGTCTGAAAAAATCATTTACCTGGTGCCCTTTCCCTGGCTTATCACCCGCGGTAAACAAATAGTTAATGCTCCCTGCCTCACCAATAAGAATTTTTGACCTGATATTATCTTTCACAAACTCTTTGCTGATTGATTTCACCAGGCCCGCTACCTCCGTATTGTTATAGGGGCATCCCTCCTGCCCGCCATCACTCCAGTCCCATTGGGGCTCATTAACAGGGCTTATATAATCAAATTCAATTTTGCTTACCTGCTCCACTCCTTTTACCACCTTTGCAAGGTATGCAGCAAAGGCATCATATTTGGCAGCAGCAATATTTACTTTACCACCGCTTGCATAAGCTTTACCATTGATGGTAAACTGCACCGGCGGGCTATTATTAAAGCCCAGGAACTGATTCACCCCCCGCTTTTTGGCTGCCTTTAAAAACCACACCTGCCCGGCCTGGTTTTGCCAGTTGTAGCTGCCATCGTTATTTAAAAATGATTCGGCACGGCGCCATTCGTCTTTAATACCGCTTTTATCTGCCTGCCGGGTGCTGCCTGCCCCAATATTAAACCGCCATAACGACAAGCCAATACCTTTGGGCGAGCCGTCGGCGTATGTTTCACGGCTAAAAAGCAGATCGGCAATTTTGTTTCGTTTATCATTGGGCCAGTTGCCAACAAACTGGCATGACCATGCATCAGACGCACCAAAGTTACTGATGGTTTGGTACGTTTTTGAAACATTGATATTTACCGTAACCTCCTTAACCTGGCCTATTGCAAAAGGAGCAGTTAACCCTAAAGCTATGACAGCCAGGAAGATTTTTTTTATAGTGGATTTTAGTATCATCATATTTAAATAAAACAGTGCGCTGCCGCACTGTTTTATTGCAAAATTATTATTGTTGTACAATTTGCCATTGCTGATTGTTGCCACCATTCCATGGCCATTGTATTATGCCCGCACCATTGGCTACGGAGCCACCGTTAACATCAAGCGCCTGGCTGCTGTTACGGTTAATAGCCTTGTATATGCCATCGCTGGTTGCGGTAAGCTGCCACTGCTGGTTGTTGCCACCATTCCATGGCCATTGTATTATGCCCGCTCCATTGGCTGTTGAACCGCCGTTAACATCAAGCGCCAGGCTACTGTTACGGTTGGTTATTTTATAATAGCCGCCGCCATTATTGGTTACTTGCCATTGCTGATTATTGCCGCCATTTTGCGGCCATTGTATGATGCCCGCCCCATTGGCTGTTGAACCGCCATTAACATCAAGCGCCAGGCCACTGTTTAAATTTAAAAATCGATAGTATGCACCTGTATAAAAGGTATCGGTACCTCCGGCGCCCACGCCCCAGCTGTATTTGATACGGCTTAAGCCTGATGCATTTGTGGTGGATACGGTTAAACTTGTGCCGGTACCATTCAACTGCTGGATACTATAACTATCACCGGTACGGATACCCGGCCAGTAAACAGCTCCCATTCCAAAGGAGCGCACCTGGTTGGTGAGGCCCTGCAGATAAGCTATCTCCACGTCTCCACCAATTGCAGCGGTGTAGTTTTTACCACCGGTCATAGGTACGCCAAATTCGGTTAATACCGCACGGCTGCTGTAGCTACCTATGTTACCTTTCAACCTGTTTTCCCATTGTAACGCGGTTGTATTGGTACCGTTGCTAAAGAAAGTATAATCATGTATGGATAAAAGGCAACCAGAAAAACGGCTGTCGGCACCTACACCTGTAATATCCTGCGAATAAGAAGTACCGCTGATCAGGATCCGGCCCTGGGGTATTGAAGGGTAGTTGCTTAACCATTGGGCGCAAATTGTAGTCCAGTCGGTTAAAGAATAACCATGAGGTTCGTTAAAAATCTCAAAATATACATGTGCGTTACCTCCGTATTTGGTAACGATAGTTTGCCACATTGACCAAAACTCCGTAGTGTTATCAATCTTCCCATCTTCGGATGATTTGGCTTCCCAACACCCTAATATTACATTCATCCCTTTGCTCAGGGCTTTATCGATAACCCCGGTATAGGAGTTCCACCAGGCTTGTGATACGGTTGAATAATTAACCGGCAACCTAACCGTATTGGCCCCGGTATTGGTTTGAATGCCGGATAATACTGCATCAGCCTTCGCCGATACTGTAGCATAACTGTCTGACGAAGTCAGCCCGCTCAGTACCAGGATCCCATCACTAAAGTTATCGCCATCTGCCGCCCAGTTAACACCTTTAAGCGCGCTTGCCGGTGTTGAGTCTGTTTTAACCGGTTTTTCTCCGGTTTTTACTTCAACTGTTGATGATTGCTTTACCGCTATCATGTCTTTTTTACAGCCCGCCACCACACAACATCCCATCAATAATAAAATACGTAGGTTCTTCATAATTTGTTATAGGTTAGTATTGGTTGAAAAAAGGGGAAAGAACAAGAAGTTCCTTCCCCCGATAAAAGTACTATTAATAGCCCGCGTTTTGCTGTAACTGACCACCTGATGCCTGGATTTCGGCTCGTGGTATTGGCAGCCAGTAGTGTTTGGGTGCAAAGGAACGGCCATCCAACGCAACTTTAGGTGTGTAAACAAAGCTGCCATTGGCGTTTTTGGTTATGATAACCCCGGCGGCCGGCTTGTTTTCGGTAACGTCGGCAATCTTCCAACGGCGAACATCATAAAAACGGTGCTCTTCAAAGGCCAGCTCTACACGGCGCTCATAGCGCACCGCATCGCGCATTTGCAATTGTGACAGGCCGGGGGCCAGATCGGGCATGTTAATACCCGGGCGCGACCTGATTTGGTTAATGGCTGCGCGTGCAGACATGGTCGACCCTGCCGGGATAACATCGGGGCCATACGCCTCATTCGCGGCTTCAGCAAAGTTTAACAGGATTTCGGCATAACGGAAATAGATCCATGGCTGAAAACCGGCATTACCCCATGGGTTTTGAAGCGGGTATGCATCGTTCATGAATTTTTTTAGATAATAACCTGTTTTAGTGGTATTCCAGTTATCAGGTCCATCCTTACTGTCCTTGCCTCCCGGAACAAAAGCGTCTATCGTTTGCCCCCTGTAGGTAGCCCCATTGTAAAGCACGGTTGCCGCAAATCTTGGGTCGCGGTTTACATATGGATGAGTAGGGTCATAACCGGATGTGGGGTCGGTGATGGGTTTACCGTCCATCATTTCATAATCATCAACCAGGTTTTGCAGCGGGGTATTACCAGCCCAGCCGCCATAACCGTTTGGACCGTTGGCAATTTCCAGGTGGGTATGGTTAGCGTTTTTGGTGTATAAACGTGCAAAAATGGTTTCGTTGGTTTCATTTGTTAAAAAGAGATTACTATACCCTCCGGTATATATCCCATATTTATTCAAACTGATAACCGCCTGCGCCGCGGTAACAGCATTAGCCCAGGTGCCTGCATTGTACAACGGGCTTGCCGCATAAAGCAACAACCTTGATTTTAAAGCCAATGCAGCACCTTTGGTAGCACGGCCTAACATCCAGGTACCATCATTATTTAGGGGGAGCTTTGAAGCAGCATCATCAAGCTGAGCAGCAGCGTAGTCAATACTTTCCTTAATGCTGGCCCGCTTAAATAAGGCAGGGTCCTGCAAATTGTCAGTAAGATTAGTTACTTTATCGCCCATTAAAACAACGCCGCCATAGTTGCGGATCAAATCCTGATAACGGAATGCTCTTATAAATTTCAGCTCACCTTCAATACGTGTTTTATGCCCGGCACTTAAAGGCATGTTTGGTAAAAGGCTTAAAGCGTAATTACATTCCCTGATGCTCCTGTAGCTACGGCCCCAAAGTACACCGGCACCGCCTAAATTTTCGGGAGCAAGTTGTCCTCTTTGCACAAGCCAGGTGGCATCGTCATTGTTATAGATAGACTCATCAGTAAGCGAGCTCCACATGCTGTATTCAAAACCACGGCCAAAACCAGGGTTGGAGCCGTCACCCTCTTTGTCCTGCAATCTCTCGCCAATATAGCGATTGGTTACAAATGCTTCAAAAACAGCCGTATCTGATTCTATGGCCGATGTTGCTATCCTATCCGTTGGTTTTACATTTAAAAATTCTTTTTTACATGCTGTCATGCTCAGCATACCGCCAATCATTAAATACAGCGGGGTTTTATATTTTAATTTCATTATCTGTCCTGATTAAAATTTCACGTTAACACCTAAGTTTATAATTCTCTGTTGCGGATAAAACTGGCCGCTACTATTGGTTTGGTCCGAATAGTTTTGGCCGCTTCCAGTTGTTCCTTCAGGATCATAATCCTTCACTTTTGTAATGGTAAATAAGTTAAATGCACTTACGTATACCCTCAAACCAGAGAGTTTAATTTTTGAAAGGAAAGGCCCGTTAAAGTTGTACCCTAACTGAACGTTTTTTAACCTAACGAAAGATGCGTCATTAAGCCAGAAGGTGTTTGGATACAATCCGCCGCTGATGGCGTTTGATGCGCGGTCGGGTACCCTTGGATAAGTACCATTCGGGTTTGTTGGGCTAAACCTGTTATTGGCCCAGCTACTGTAAAAGTTGCCAATGCTGCCGGATTCCGGTAAAACATACTGGCTAACCTGGGCCTGGCCTGAAAATAATACCGAAAGATCAAAGTTTTTGTAAGCTGCGTTAAGGCTTAAACCATAAGTAATTTGCGGAACATTACCGTATTTACTACGGGTTGCATCATCGGCGGTTATTTGGTTGTCCTTGTTATAATCCAGATATTTCAGGTCACCAACCTTAGTACCCGGTACATGAGGGTAGCTGTCAATCTCCTGCTGGGTGCGAAAAATGCCTATGCTGTTGTATAACAAATAGGTATTTAACGGCCGGCCTGTTTTTCTTTGGTAATCTAAAGTGCGGCTGGCTTCATCAATAAAGATTACCTTGCTTTTGGCGTAGGTAATATTACCGCTTACACCCCAGGTAAATTCCTGCCCGGTGTGGTTGTAACCTAAGGTTGCTTCAAAACCTGAGCTGTTAATTTTACCGATATTTTCAGATGGCACTAATGTCGTGTATGTTGCTGATCCATCATTATAAGGGTTTACGATACCCGAAGAGCCCGGAAGCGAAGCATTTCTTGTTGTAAGAATATCAGACCTTTTTTGCTTAAAGTAAATAGCTTCTAAGGTAAAATTGTGCAGGAAGGTGGCGTTAATACCTACATCCAGTTTTTTGGCTACTTCCCATGTAATATTAGGGTTTGCTAATTTTTTCAGGCTAACATTAGGTTGGATAATATTCGAACTCGCGGACGGATCATAGGCCACAAAGCCGTTACCAACCAAAACATAATTATCAAAATATTGAAAGTTGTCAACGTTATCATTACCCAATGAACCGTATGATGCCCTGATCTTCAGATCATCAAAAAAACCGACGCTGCTTTTAAACCAGTCTTCTTTGGAAATTCTCCAACCAACCGAAGCCGAAGGAAAGTAACCCCATTGTTTTCCTGAAGGGAATATAGAACTGCCATCAGCACGTAACTGGCCTTCAAACAAATATTTTTCGTCATAGGCATAAGCCAAACGGCTAATCACGCTTCGGCGGTTATAGTTTGAACTGTAACCGGAGTTTAGGTAGTCAGTAGCAGCACTTCCGCCCTGTGATAATTCGGGCAGTTGTGATGACAGATAGTTGAAACGCCTTGCATCAAAATATTCACGATGAGTTTTGCTTTGTTCGTAACCCACAAAGGCGTTGATGTCATGCAAGCCATATTTCCTAACAAAGTTCAGCTTAATGTTTGAGGTAATTAGCGATTGATTGTCCTGCGATTCAAACAGTGTTGCTTTGTTATTATTACCGCCAACCACAACTTTGGGGTATGTATTAGTGGCCTTATCATATTTGTATAAAATGTAAGGGGTGCTAAAGTTTTTATCAAAAGCATCCGATCTATCAACAGAGAAAAAACCATCAAGTGATAATCCTTCAATACCTGGTATAGCGTAACTACCCCTTAAAATGCCATTGAAAACCTGTGTTGGGTTTTTGTTTATACCGCCAATATCGGTTACCTGTACTGCAGGGTTGTTATTTTCAACACCGGTTGTTGGCAAGCCATTGGGAAAATAGGCTCCAATGGTAGGGTTTCCCCTGTATACTGAACGGAAGACATTACCCGCGCCTGTCCCCGGGTACACCCTGTCTTCTTCGCGGCCCGAAAGGGATAACCCCACTTTTAAGCGTTTGGTAACATTGGCATCAATATTTGAACGGAAATTGTACTGATGATACTTGGTAGCGCCGTTTTTGTATATCCCATCCTGGTAAATGGTACCCAGCGACACAAAGTATTTTACATCTTCACTACCACCGCCGATAGAAAGGCTATGCTGATTTTGTAATGCGGTGCTTTTAAGGGTTTGTTTTTCCCAATCGGTATTGGGATAGTTAAGCGGGTCAGATCCATCTTTAAACTTTTGGATCTGTTCGGCAGAGTAAGACTGGTTTAAACCCTGTGTAGGACTTGTATAATAATTGATCTCGTTCATGATCTGTGCGTAGGTTGCGGCATCAGCCATTTTAGGCAAACGAGTTGGAGAACTAAAGCCCTGGTTAAAGCTATAATTGATAGTTGGTTTACCTGTTTTACCACGTTTGGTAGTAACCAAAATAACACCATTAGCAGCTCTGTTACCGTAGATGGCAGCCGACGCATCTTTTAATACCGACATGTTTTCGATATCATTAGGGTCAAGCCTTTCCAAACCGCCAATTTGTCCGGGAACCCCGTCAACTACGATAAGTACGTTGTTGTTACCTGTGGTAGCCAAACCACGAACGGTTATGTTTGAGCCATCATAACCAGGCTCACCGCTGCGGTTATTTACAATTACTCCTGAGAAACGGCCGGCCAATGCATTTGAAAGGTTTGGCTGAGGGCTTTTAACCAATTCAGCTCCTTTTACCTGTGATATTGACCCGGTAAGGGTGGCTTTTTTCTGTGAGCCATAACCTACAATTACAATCTCATTCAAAGACTTGGAATCCCCAACCATTTGCACATTGATGCCTGATTTTCCGTTTACCGCGATTTCCTGCGGCACATAGCCGATAGAACTGAATACGAGATAAGCATTTTGATCCTTCACAGTTATAGAATATTTACCGTTACTATCAGATACCGTACCTTGTGTAGTTCCCTTAACAAGAATAGTGACCCCGGGAAGTGGCAATCCTTTTTCATCTGTTACCACACCCGTTATGGTCAGGTCCGCATTTTTCAGCCTTTCAGCTGTTATTGCATGCCCCAGGCTCTTCGCATGCCCGCCCAGCGGGGATAAAAAGGCAACAGCACCAACAAGCAGTATACTTAAAGTTCTTCCTGCGTTTCCATGCGGTGAAAATTCCTTCAGTAAATTTTTTCTCATGTTTTTAAATTTTTGGGTTAATTATTGATTAAAAAAACACGTGCAATTTGTTCAGCCGCCAATGGTTTATCACCTGGCTGGCTATAATCAAATAATAAATAAAGCACGCAGAATTTGGTTTATGGCAGCTAAGGTCGATCAAATCCATATAACCGACGGGTGGCTAATCGTCAAAAAAAAAGGGGTAAAAAGATATTTTAGCTATAAAAACGACAAAAAAATCAGCTTTACTCCCTACGGTGAATGAATATTAAATGAATTCCTGATGAGTTCAGAAAAGAATTGGTTGTCTGCAGGAACATACTGACGGGATTAACAAGACTGTTTCAAGGGTATTCTTCATTTACCAACGATAACCTTTTTAAATACCAAATCATTTTCGTATCATGAAACACACACTATTAGAAAATGCCTGCCGCCAAAGGGTACCTGTAACGTCACAGGTGAACCGTATGCCGAAAGTATTAGTAACCGAAAGTCTTAGAGGCTGTTTAAAAATAAACGCGTCATTACTGTTTTTTCCAATTTTCTAAGTGCTGTTAGACTATAGGTTTTTGATTTATAACTTTTGTGGTTCTTAAATTGAGGCTAAAATTTGCCGGATTTGTGAGATCGGCGGATGATAAGTTTCCAATTAATCCGGCTCTATATATCCCGATATAAATTGATTTTTCTTCAAAAAAGTGTATTTATAGTGAAGACAGGAACACTATATAGAAATTAATTAACAAAGAAAAAAGAAGTAAATCACTTTGCGTTTTAGCGTATTTGCACGAGATAAATCCAGATATCGAACTGCAGTCCGTTAGCTTTATTTTAACCAGGAGTTAATTTTTAGATTTATAATGTTGATTATCAGCTGTATAAGCGTTCCGGTCTTTGTTGATTTTTAAAAATCTTAAGTTGTTGATAATCAGCCACAATGCGTTCCAAAGCGTTCGGGGTGTTCCACTGCGCTCAAATGGAACACTTAATAAATCAAATTAATAGCTTCTTAGTCTTCCCGCAAATCTTTAAGTGTATTATTGAATTCATTATGTACCATATCTTCGGAAAAATTTTTTCGGTACTTTTTTATATACTGGGACGGATTTATGCCAAATAGCTTTTTAAACTGTTCCCTGAAATATTTGATGTCGTTGATTCCAACAAGATAAGTTGTTTCAAAGACATTATGCCTGGTATTGATCAATATCTCCGCAGCTTTTCTTAGCCTGATAAATCTTATAAATCCGTTGGCAGACTGGCCCGAAATAAATTTGACCTTTTTATACAATGTAGAATTTGATATGCCCAATTCCCTCGCCAGGATCTGAATACCAAAGTCGGGGTTCTTGATATTTTCTTCAACGATCTTTATACAATTTTCTAAAAAGTTTTTATACTCAGCGGGTATTTTCTGGTTACTTGAGTTAAGCGTAATTTCATTATAAAAGTACTTTTGCAAAGTATTTTTGTTTTTTAAAATACCTGCTACACGGGCTTTAAGAATCTCTCTATCAAAAGGTTTACTAATGTAATCATCCGCACCGCCTTCAATACCCTTTAATTTTATATCAGGAGATGAGCTTGAAGTGAGGAGTATAACCGGGATATGGCTGATGTTAATATCCTCCCTTATCGCAGCACAAAGCTCTATACCGCTCATTCCGTCCATCATCACATCACTGATCACGATATCGGGTAAATGCTCCCTGGTGATTAACAGCCCTTCTTTACCATTATCGGCTGAATAAACTTTGTAATCATGTTTGAAAATCATTTTAAGATATTCTCTTAAATCCTTATTATCATCTATAATTAATATCGACTTTAAATCGACATTAAGGTCAGCATCTTCAAAAAGTAAATTGACATCTTCTTCCGGATTGTCTACGATTTCGCTTTCAACGAGTTCCTGCAAAATAACGGAACTGGTTTCATCGTCTTCGAAAATGATATTGCTCTTTAAATGTTCCTTTCCTTTTAATAAGGTAACCGTAAATCGTGTTCCTCCCCCCACAGCACTTTCATAATTTATATTTCCGGAATGATCCTCCACAAACTTTTTAACAAGGAACAAACCGATACCAAAACCGCCGGTTGAAGGATTTTTGATATGTTCCTCCTGGTAAAATTGTGAATACAGCTTGTCGCCCGTCCCCTCTTTAATACCATAACCAGTGTCAATAATTTCAATGTTCACGTTAGCTTCCTGTTCCGTGATCACCATTTTTACACTTCCACCGGTTGGCGTGTATTTTATGGCATTTGACAACAAGTTAAAAAGTACTATTTCCATCTTTTCCCTGTCGGCAAATATTTCAATATGCTCATTTGCGCAATTGAATTCAAAAAACAGGCCTTTAGCTTTTGCCTGATAGGTAAAACATAAAAACACTTCTTTACTTAATTCAACGATGTTAAGCCGGAAAATAGTTAATGCATCCACCTCCGAATCGGCCTTACGAAATAAAAGCAGCTGATCCACCAGGCTTAACAATCTTTTAGCATTACGGTAAACTATATTAAGGCTACTTGTGTCAATCTCGTTTTCATGATATAGTAATTCCTTAACAGGGTTTATGATAAGCGTCAACGGTGTCCGAAATTCGTGGGAAATATTGGTAAAAAAGGATAATTTACGCTCATTCAGTTCCCTGTCTTTTTCAGCGGATAACTGGGTGATCTTTATTTCGTACTTCAACCTGGACTGGTTTACCCGGTAAAGCCGATAATAATAGATAATAAGGCCTGCCCCTGCAATATAGCATAGATATGCCCACCATGTTTTATACCAGGGCGGCAAAATTTTAACTTGCAATGTTCCAAAATCATCAAACCATATGCCGTCCTGATTGGAACATTTGACCCGGAACGTATAATCTCCCGGTTCCAGGTACCGGTATGTTGCTGATCGTTGGTTACCAACAAAATTCCATGATTTATCCAATCCCTCCATTTTATAGGCAAAAGCTCCTTTTTGCGGATAAGCGTAGTTCAATGAAGTATATTGAATGGAAAACACCGATTGATCGGGTTGCAAAATCAACTGTTTAGTTTCATTAATCGTTTGTGACAAAACAGCTCCATTTTCGCCGGCATCCCCCACTTCAACCGGTTTTCCGAAAATCTGTAAGCCCGTTATGATAACTTTAGGTTTAAAATTGCTTTTGCTTACTTTTTCTGGCTCAAAAACGTTAAGACCTTCGGTGCCTCCAAAATACATTAGCCTGCTCCGGCTATCATACATAACAGACCCTACATTGAACTGTCCGGCCTGTAAGCCATCTGATTGATCAAAATTCGATACTTTGCCTGCTGTTGGGTCAATGTTGGATATGCCGTTATTTGTACTCAACCATACCGAATTATCGCCGGCCTTTTTAATGGCGTAAATTGTATTATTTGCCAGTTTGTTCCTTTCATTATACTGCTTAAATGTACGATTGTGAAAGTTATAGATAACAAGACCATCACCTTCCGTACCTATCCAAAGCCTATATTTATTATCCAGATATAATGAAAAAATAACCTCACTTGGCATGTATGCCTTTTCTTCTGCGGAATTAAAAAATCGCCGGATCTTTTTAGTTTGAACCTCCAAATAGTCTAATCCACCGCCATAAGTTCCTATAAATAAGTTCCCTTTATCGTCTTCAATTATTGCCCTTACATCATAGGAACTAAGTGCGCTGTTTCCCGGATTATAATTTGTAAAGCTCTTTGTGTCCGGATTGAAAAGACTAAGCCCGCCTCCATTAGTACCAACCCATAAATTCTTATGGCTGTCTTGATAAATAACCCGGACATCGTTCCCGCCGATAGTTTTACTGTCGCCGGCGCTATGATTATAATTGACAAACAAATCCGCTTTTCTATCATAGCGAAAGAGCCCTTTGGAATATGTGCCAAACCATAAATTATTTTCACCGTCGAGATAACCGGATAAAACAGCATTATCTGTTAGGCTCCCCGGGCGTCCATCTGCGTAATAATGTTTTGCAATACTTCCATCTGGCAAAGCTTTAAAGATACCATCGCCATCTGTTCCAAACCATAACGACCCGTTTGCATCCTGGCACATCCCATAAAATCTGATTAAGCTTTTACCAACAGTATCAGATCTGTTTTTTTGAATCTTCGTAAATTTCTCTCTAATACTGCTAATCATGTAAATTCCCTCCCCATATGTACCAACCCAAATATTCTGGTCGCGGTCAACATATAGGGTTTGTACTGATCTTTGTGTAATATTATAACCATCATCACCGGTGACGGGTGTAAGTGAAAAGTTTTTTAAACCGGAATCGGTAACGGATTGCAATGGCAATTTATACAGCCCGCCGTCCTGGAGCCCGATAAGCAGGTTTTTATCTTTATCTTCAATAAGTGAGATATACCTATTGCTTTTAATATTCTTTTGACTGGTTTGGTACCGTATGAACTTATTTAAATTCCGATTATAATGAATCAGGCCGTTACCCGTTGCTATCCAAATATTGTGAAGATGATCTTCAAAAATATCATTAATTCTTCCTGGGGAAAAATCGCGGAGTTGCGAGGAGATATCAATCTTATCTGTGATAATTCCATTTTTCTGATGAAATACATTAATTCCGGCGTCCTGGGTTCCTAACCAAAGCAGTCCCTGCGAATCTTCCAGCATAGAAACTATCCGGTCGCTGGATAACTGCGGCATCTTTACCCTGTTATAGCTAATAAAAGCACCAGATTTTGCTTTAAAATAGGTAATGCCCAAACCATACGATGAGATCCAAAAATTACCATTTTTGCTCTGTATGATGTCGTTCACATCGTTCTTTTTTGTGCGGTTGGATGTAAACCTGTAATGATAAAACCTTTCGTTCCTTGTATCCAGCTTGCTTAAGCCATCCCTTGATGATACCCAGATATAACCGGCGTGATCCGAAAATATTTTCTGAACATAGTTACTTGACAGCGCAGTAGAATCGCCTTGCTTCGCCTTGAATACTTTAAAAGTAGAGCCATCAAACCGGTTTAGTCCGTCGTTTGTGGCAAACCAGATAAAACCCTTTTCATCCTGGGTAATACTATTAACGATACCAAAAGAAAGACCATCTTTTAGTGAATACTTCAAAACTTTATTCTTTATGGGCGCCTGCCCATAACTTATCGAAATAAAAACCTGAAGCAATACCAACAACCAAAATCTCTTCATCACATTTATATCAACGATTTATTAATAAGAATAAATAACAAGTAGCCCGGTGTTCGGTAAGCTGACGGTGTTATTACAGAAATTAAACCGTTTGTATTATCTTCAGTCTTTCAAATCCTTTAAACAAAGCTCAAAAAGACAGAAAGAATCATTGTTTATAATCATTATCGAAATAACACTTAGTTTTATAAATAAACAATTAATTTTAGAAATATTGTTCCATTTGAGTACAAAGCGATAAATGTAAGACAGCAAAAAGTTCTATACTTATGCTCTTTTAAAATAAAGCTATGAACAAATTTATACCAATACAGCTTAATCATATAATAAGCCATTTAATTTATTGGCCTAATTGCCGAGCCGCTGATGTATGGCAGAAGCGCTTTAACCCGCTTCCTGGACAGCTGGCATACTGCAGACCCCTCTGCAAATGTTTTTGACCCCAATACCCAATGGATACCGGGGTATTACCCTGCAATGGGCTCACCTGCGGCACAGGGCACAAAAGCTATACAAAACGCCAGTTATCTGCGTGTAAAAACGCTTGAATTTGGTTATTCCTTGTCCCCGGCGGTTTTGAAAAGCATAGGTGTTAAAAAACTCAGGGTATTGCTGGCCATAAATAGGAGGAAATAAAATTTTTTGTTTTAAACTTTGCAATACAAAGTACTTTTATTTACTTTGTATTAGCAATAAAATTTTAAGTATAAACTCATGAAAGACGAAATACTCACCCACCTAAACGACCCTAAGCAACTCGAAAAGATGTACCGAACTAACAAGGTGTCATTTAAACGATCGTTCGGTGCATTATACCCGGAGCTAAAAGGCAATCCTCTTGCTGATTTCTGGAATGAAAGACTTAATTACGAAGTTGATGAGATCAACTGGGGCACAAGCGGTGAATTATTATTTGTGATAATTGCTTCGCTGATGGCTGGTGTTATTGCAAAGCTACCGGCATTTTTGTCAATAGACGAAGACTTTTTCTATCATAGGAATATCGGTTTTATCGTTTTTCCGCTGTTAACGGCTTACTTTGCCTGGAAGAACAAATTATCAACCATAAAAATTGCTTTTATTGTTGGCGCAACCTTTGCAGGTTTGATCTTTATCAATTTCCTTCCTCAGGTTAAGAAAAGCGATACCCTGATCCTATCGTGCCTTCATTTACTCTTATTCCTATGGTCGATATTAGGTTTTGCTTTTGTTAATGAGAAGAGAAATAACGACGGTAAGCGGCTCAGCTTTTTAAAATACAACGGCGACCTAGTCGTGATGACAACCCTCATCCTGATAGCAGGCGCTATAATGAGCGGTATAACCATCGGGCTTTTCTCGCTGATCGGTTTTCATATTGAAGAGTTTTATTTCAAAAATATTGGAATTTTCGGGCTTGCCGCAGCGCCAATTGTTGGCACCTACCTTACCCAGACCAATCCACAATTGGTAGGTAAGGTTTCCCCTGTAATCGCTAAACTATTTAGTCCCCTGGTAATAGTAATGCTGGTAATTTACCTTATGGCAATAGTTTATTCACGCAAAAACCCTTATAACGACCGGGAGTTCTTGCTGATCTTTAATGTCTTACAGGTTGGCGTTATGGCCCTTATCTTTTTTTCTGTTGCCGAAACATCTAAGGCACCTAAAAGTTATACCGAGATCTGGGTTCTATTTCTGCTATCTGTTATAACCATAATAGTTAATGGCGTTGCGCTTTCTGCCATTTTGTTCCGGATCTCAGAATGGGGCATCACACCAAACAGGACTGCTGTCCTGGGTGGTAATGTCTTAATTTTAGTAAACCTGCTCTTAGTTGCTGTTCAACTTTTCAGAGTACTTTCAAAAAAAGCTGATATAGTCAGGGTCGGGAAAGTCATTGCGTTCTACCTACCCATTTACATCGCATGGACAATTATTGTGACCTTTCTATTTCCTTTGATATTTGGGTTTAAATAAAGAAACAAAACCAAATATTGATCAACAAATTAAAAAGTCAAGATGACACCCTACTTAATATATTGTAATTCAGTAGATTATCATATTTTTGGTGAGTAAATCTTGATCTTTATTGGGTTATTTTGAGAAACCAGAGCAAAAAAGCGTCATAACTTAAATTGATCCTTTTAGATACCCAAAAAAGAGGCCGCATTCCTATTACGATACGGCCTCTTTTTTGGTAAAACTTAATAAATTCCCGACCATGTGTATGAAGGTGCAACAACGGTCTGGGTTGATAATAATACTTTTTTTGCGCCCAGGATTCAGTTTTGTTTTTGTTCATAAAGCCTTTAAAAATCAGATGGATTTCAAAACTAACTATTTAATAAGCTCCACTTTTGTATTTTGATTCCCCACTTGAATAAAAAAATCTCCATCCTCTATAATTCTTTTACCATTTTCATCTGTATAACTTAAGTCTCTCATCGGTTATACGACACATTGATAGAAGAGTCAGAAGAAACTTTCCCAGAATTCCAAACAACGTCTTTGTTTAAAGCCAGGGAAGATACATTGCTACCTATATGGATTTCGTAAGCCGTTTGCAGGACGTTTCGCCTCGCACTTAGCAGTTGCCAGTTAAACCTTGGTTGTGTCGTTTCAATGCCTATTGGATTGACTAAATGTGCGGTCAATGTATTTTGCACTATTGTTTGAGCAAACGATGTTAAGGAAAGAAACAGGAGGCAAGCTGAAATGAAATCCCCCCCTCGCCTTTCGACTGTTATTGGCTGTAAAAAAACACCATGTTGTTATCGTCATTACTTTGGAAGAATGGTTACAATTACTCTTTTATATCGGGTTAGCCGGGGCGTTCCTTTATCGGTAACCTTCAAGATGAAGTGAGTAGTTTGGATACTACTTACCTCTGGCGCTTTTAACTCTGGAATGACAGACATGTTTTCTGCCGGAGCGACCGCTATTGTATTATGCAGCGTTCCCGCTTCCCTGTATTGAAACCAATGAAAACTCAGGGCATCTCCATCAGGGTCATAGGATGCACTGCCGTCAAGGCTAAATGTCTCGCCAGATTTTACCGTGAGCTGTTCAGGCATATTGAGTTTAGCAACCGGTGGGTGATTGGCAGCCTTATAATCCGTATTGCACCAAGCCATTCTTGCCGCAAAATCACTCTGAATTTCTTCTCTCCATCTCCAAATCGTTACATGGTTGTCTTTGTATGTTGCTGTATCTTTTACTATGGCACTCCCCCATTTGCCTTGCACCCAGGGTGTATATTGGTCTTCGGCATTTGTCCAAAATGGTCTCGTCTCTTCTTCCAGCGGAACAATCCATTTCAGCTTAGGGTCAAAGGGTGGTTTGTAAAATTCATAACGTCCGCCCCAACCTCCCCAGTTTGGATGTCCCGGGTTGTTCAGTCCATTCGGAATCAGCGGGAGCCAGGACGGGGTATCACCCTCCATGCCAAAAGATACATCCGGATAGATTGCCCCGAGCGGCCCATGTCCCTGCTGGACATTTCGCATAAGCCAATCATTGCTGACTACTTCGTTGTTGGCGCCGGGAAATACACTTAAGATAGCCGACCATGTAGCCGCGTAATAATTTCCCGGGCTTGCAATGTAGAATAGGTCGGGGAAATTCTTGCGTATCCATGGCCCCGAATTATCCTGGTCCGAAATTGTGTATACCCTGAGCTTGCTTATCAACCTTTTTGCTTCCCCTTCACTTTTAGTCTCCCTGATTTTCCAAAGTGCTTGCGCCAGTATATTGGGGCCGCCCCAAACAGTCACCCATAAAGGGCGGCTGTCATTCTTTTCGAGCATCTTGATTACCCAGTCCGAACCTTCCGAATCTTTGCCTTTTCCTACGCCTTCCATCCCATAAACCGGAATGCCTTTTTTTACCAGGCTTAATAATTTTTGCGCTGTCGGAAATCCGGGTTCATGTTTTAGAAGATTAGGTTGCACCTTCTCATAACTACGAATGACTTTTTCAATAAGTTCCGGGCTAACCTTTTTTGATTGATGAATGGATGTTGAAGCGATGAGCCCTACAATGTCGATTTGATTTGTGTATAGCATTAACCGGACCATCGACATAAAATCATCAGGCTCGTTTCCGATGTCCGTAATGACAATCAGGCGATGTTTGGCAATTGTTTGTCCAGAAGCCGTAATCTGTGTTGTCAATACAATACTTAATACAACCAGCATTAGTCTTGTTTTCATTATTTTACTTTTTAATTTGATAGGTTTCATGTTTTGTTAATTGATTTTGAGTCGTTCTTACTGCAATCTTACTATCCCTTCCCCCACGGCCCAGGTTTTGAATGCGGGCATAAGGGTTTTTTGCATCTCCCTGCCGTTGAGACGTAGCTCCATTAAAAGGCTTAATTGTTCCACCGAGCGCCTAAATCCAATGCAGTGTGGGATCAACAAAAACTCATTCACAGCTATATTAAACAAAAAATAACACTAATTAGCGTCAGTTTTGAGTAGCGAAAAAGAATTAACACAATCCAATACTATCTTTTTCATATTGGCAATGTTTTTCAATGCTGAATTATGACTAAGTTCTAAATCTGTCCGATACCAATTGTAAAGTTTCTTAATGAAGTCTAAATCCAAAGAGCGGATGTTCATATCATCAACTTTATAGATTCCTTTAATAAATTTGCTGGTGTGTTTATAGGATGTATTAAAATTAGTGTAGGTCCTTTTAGCGACACCCTTACCGATCATTTTCTTTAAGTCTTTGTTGTGGGCTTCGAACAGTGAAAGCAACATCCATTTTCTTTCATTAATCCCGGATAACAATTCTACTATGGCTAAAGCCGTTACTGCTTTACCGCGGTCGATCAAATGTTTCCTGGCATCGTACGCTTTGTTTTGCATGACGTCAAGATACTCATTGAGTGCTTTTGCATCTTCTTTATTACCACTGGCACGGTTTCCTTTTGAATTCCATCTGAAAGGAAGCCAGGAACGTTTTACCGAAAGGTCTTTGGAAACTCCATCTACAGTAACCTTGAGGTAGATATACATTTCTCCACCCTCGTAATTCCTTGGTTGTTTTAAAAAAAACATTAAGCCTAAACTTTTTTCTAACATGACGATAGATTTTTAAGTGAATAAATATCGAAATGCAGCGGTAAAAAGTCAAGATGTTTAATGATTGAACATCTTGTAAATCAGTATATTATACCATTTACATGGCGTCTTTTTTCATCAAAAAAAGACGCCATGGATGTCGCTCATTTTCTTTGCGAATTCGTGTATATTTTGGTTAACTCATGGGTGTTTTTTGACTATTCTATCTGCGGTGATCAAGGTACTCCATTTGAACATTTAGAGGGTATTTTGAGTGTAATTCGAGAAGTATACAAAGAGAGAAAGAATAAGTTAGATGAATAGCTGTGGCTATGGCTGGATAACGGTGCAGAATCCGCACCGTTTTATCGACGAATTGACTGAAATAAGCCACTTTTCAAAAACTCTCTCATCCGAAAGTAAATCCGAGTGGGCACTAACACTCATGGGCTTTCGACGATTATAATCAAACGGGTCGTTTAGGTTGTAGTTAATCGTTAGCCATTAAGGAATTATTCGAATTAATTAAGTATCGAATGTAACAGTCTATTCATTCAGACGAACTACGGTACTTCAACTCAGATTGTTATCAAAGAGATAGAGTGTGGCAATATGTCCAATAAAAACGAAAACATTTTATTAGGATCTTTTGAAATTTTGTAGAGTTTATACAAAACATCATTCATTGCACCGGGTTCGTTTGCAGGATTCGCCGCCGGGGTGTAAAGTACCTTTTCAATGGTTTCCTTATCAAGCCTGGACATTCTGTTATTGACATAAGCCGCCATTTCCACGACCATCCCATATGCCTTCTTGTTTTTGGTACGCACAAAAACATCCAGCAGGCCCTGCATGATCTTGTGATAAGTGTAATATGGTGCCCATACACCGCCCTACATTTTTTCCAATGTGTCAAATTCGCCTTCCGGAAATGCGCTTAAGTAACCGCTGCCCAAAGCTTGCGGAAAGATAGTGTCCCGTGAAATGGCCTCTCAATCCAACATCCGGGGCTTCCCAGCCTTCAAGAGGCTTGGCGTTAGAGGGCAATTTTGCATTTACCCTAAAATTGTGTAATAACCTGTCGGGGTCAAGAGATTTAACATACCTTGTGTTCAAGTCTTCTCTTGTTTTATAAATGACGGTTTTAATACAACCGAAGCATCAGGGAAGGACTGCGCTTTCTCGATGACATTATTGACCTCCTGGCTAAATGTTTTTAAATAACCAAAAATGTATAATGTTGCAACCGCTAATAATCTAATTTTCATCGCGAATTTTTAATTTGTTTTATAAGATCAATCAGCACCAATGAGGTATCGCGTCATTCCTTAGCCAGTGCTGCCAATAGCGCACAAGCTCAGCAGATGCACAAAACCAGTCCATAAGCTTACCAAGGCGGGGGAAACGGAAGTAACTTCCGCTCCCGAGTGGATCGTTCGCCGACAGAATTATTTAACGATATAAATCGGCAGTTGTCCTGGTGCTGCAAGAGAAGGCTTCGGCACAGGGGCATTTCTGCCCTTGATCAATAAATTATCGTAAAAAGGTGTACTGAGCTTTTTACCGCCACCGGCAATCAGTCCTGCCATTCCCTGGGTGTACAAGCCATCCGTCACTTGTAGTACCTGCTTTTCATCAACGAATGCGCTAATAACAGCTCCTTCGAATTGGAGTTTCAGGTTATGCCATTGACTGTGGCTGATATTTGAAAGTTGTATTTCACCAAGCACCTTTTCCCCACCTTCGCTTTCATCGTTTTGTTTTTTGATAATTGCTTGTTGTTCAGCATCCCCGGTAAGCTCCTTTTTATTCCCTTTTCCCCTGGTTACAATTATGCTGCATTTGCCATTGTCTTCAAGCTGTAGGTAATAGCCTTTTGGAATAAAGCCATACCCGGTACCAACGTGATTGACCCTGCCCATAACCCCAACAGTATCGCCAGCATTTAAATAAACATCAGCGCTTACTTCATAATCCTTCCACTGTGCATCACCTAAAATACTGTAAGGTCGCCAGTCTGGTGCCCAGGAGATGGTTCCCTCCGGAACAACCTGGCGCAGGCACTTGCCTTTTTTATCCGGGCGTTCGGTGATCTCAAACGCATCGACAATATCGGCAGTGTAGCGTGGTAAATGCCCCCATGCTTTAGGCGAGGAATATTGTTCAAATGTTTCATAATATGGAAAAGGGAAGGGCTTGGAATCGGGAATATTAGCAAAGCTTCCTTTTTGCTGCCCTGTAGTAGTGGAAAGAGAGTAAACGGAATTGGGTTCTAAAGTAAGTGTAAATGTGCCTTTTGTTGGTTTTATGCCAGCTTGCTGTACAAAATGCTCTTTCTCATTACTACGCCATACGCAAAGCTGTTTTAGAGACAGCCCCTCGCCGATCTGAAAACGAATTTGTTGTGGAGCTTTTGCGTTTTTTGTTTCGATGATGATGCTGTAATCCTTTGCGGGCGATTTTAAGGTTACTAAAGTTCCGCCACCTTTAAGGTTAACACTACCCCCATTCAGGTATTGCCATCCAACTTTCGAGAATTGCCCATAATGTGCATAACCCCACAAAGCCTCGCGTACCTGGTAATGCCCGCTCCATGGCGACTGTGCCAGCATAGCAGCAGGGTCTTCTGAGTATGGCTCGATAGGGTAAACACCGGCAATATCATACCAATTCACAATCTTGGTAGCACCGCTTTGAATATAGTTGCGGTTGAAACACTCTACAATACTGATCAGGCAATCGAAGCCTTTCTTATAAACATGATCCTCAGTGTTCCAGATAGGTTTATCAAGTTTCTGAGCCATCTCCTGAACTTGTCGGGAAGCGGTGTCTCCTTCATAAAATGTGTGAGCGCTGATAATATCTAT
This sequence comes from Mucilaginibacter sp. P5_A6, assembly GCF_056400585.1. Lineage (NCBI taxonomy): Bacteria > Pseudomonadati > Bacteroidota > Sphingobacteriia > Sphingobacteriales > Sphingobacteriaceae > Mucilaginibacter > Mucilaginibacter sp. P5_A6. The sequence continues at coordinate 131,788 of NZ_JBFUKZ010000024.1, forward strand.
GGAGTTGCGAAGCTGCTCATCTTTGGAAAAGTCCTTAACGAAGTCTAGTTTGTCTTTCCACCAGAGATCAAACCCATGAAGCTTAATTTTTTCAAAGCCGTTGGCATTAAGGGTAGAACGGAATGTCTTCGCAAAATTGTAGTCAGATCCCTTTTCATTGCGGCAGCCGATGGCATCTAATTCAAGGCCGTAAACTTTACGAAGCCCCTGCAGCCACTTAACGTAATAATCGGCTGCATCCTGCGACCAAAAATTTCCGTTCCCAACCCATGCGGGAGCGCTCCACGCGGTAGCATCGAGGGTAAGATCGGGATTGCGCTTTTTGGCTTCCTGTAATATCCACCAGGTGTAGCCCCGGGAGTAATCAAGATCGTTACGCGTGTGCATGTGGCTCGGCATGGACCCCTGCGTCGAATTACCATCGCCGGGAATCTCAACAAGCAGTGCGCTTACGGAAGCTCCAAATTTTGGCTTATAAAGTAAGTCGAGAATCTGACTGCGTTGGGGTTCGGGATAATCCTTCAGCAGTACCGATGTAGCGCCTCCCCCATTTACCACACCAATTCCATCGAAACGCTTTCCCCCGGCATTGCCCTGTAGTTTCACCGTCTGGACAGAATCCTGATACATAATTCTCTTCTGTTGTGCATTAGATTTAAAGAAAAATAAAAGAAGAATTAGAGATACTGAATTAAAAATTGCTTTCATGAATCGGTGTGTATGTGTTAAAATAAATAAGACCGCTGATGGGCGTTGCTTTAGCTGGCACATGCGTGCGCCAACTCGGGATTAGTTTGTACACTTGCTGATCTAAAGGCAGTAACTATATACAAAATGAACAGATTGAAAAATTTAAGTTTCATGTATTTATCTTTTATAATGCATCAAATTTTTGCTACACACAAACCTATTCCGTGTCCTGTCCCCTGACTTCAATAAATCTCTTTTTACTCAAATCAGGGCTTAACTGTTTTGATATTTAAAACAGCCTCAGGTAAACTCGGCGAACTTACGGTAAGCTTAATATCGCCAACATTGTGCGTACTTCTAATGACCACTAACGCGCGTCCCTTCCATGCATTGCGTGAATTGCCAACGTATTGATCGAAGTCTTGCAAATCGGCATTATCAACTCCGGCAATTACACCCGGGCCTTTAATTTTGAATTGCAAAGGGTTCGCGGCATTCGGTTGAATTATTCCATTCTTGTCTGTTAATTCTATTGTTACATAAGACAAGTCTTGTCCATTTGCCAATATTACTTTCCGATCGACAGTTAGTTTTATTTTTGCAACATCGCCGGAAGTTTGCAGAACTTTTGATTCAATTTCTTTATCATTTTCTACACCCACAGCTTTTAAAATACCGGGTGAATAAGGCACAGAAAATGTAGCTTTAAACTGCTGCTCCTCAGCCGTTGCTTTTTCTTCAATGAGTTTGTCATTGAGATAAAGTCGAACTTTGGGATATTTTGAATAAACTTCAACCTGAACATTTTTCCCTTCAAACTCCGGCCATGTCCAGCTTTCCCAGGTAGGCCCTGACGTCCACCAATTGCCTTTAATTTCCAAAGAAGGTTTTTCCGGCTCGCGTACTGCCATATATAATTTTTCGGTATTGTTATATAACAGACTTCGATAATGTGAAATAGGTTTTCTCCAACCAATCACATCTATGTCGCCGCAATAGCCTCCATGCCATGGATACATTTCGGGTGTCTCAACATTATAATACCAACCGCCTATTCCTGATTCTCCCAGATAATCCATAGCTGTCCATACAAAATCTCCKATAAMATAATTATTGTTTTGCACCATCTTCCAATTGTMAAAAGCATCTTTCGCAAACGACTCTGTCTGAAGAATAATACGTGAAGGAACTCGCTTATGGTCATCCGGTGCGTTGTTCATTTTGTAATTATAACCGGCAACATCGTGTACCGCGAACAGCGAATCAAAAATAGTCCAGGGTTTATCATTTAACTCACACACAGCGGATGTAACAGGACGGGTGTTATCTATTTTCTTCAGTGCTTTTGCAAGCATTGCAGCGGTTTCTACAGCATGAGGTTCGCCCCTCTCCACTATTTCATTGCCTATGCTCCACATAATAATCGAAGGATGGTTCAGGTCCCGTTTAACCATTGCTTCCAAGTCACGTTGCCACCACATGCCAAAATATTTGGAATAATCATTATCGTTTTTTCCCCATTTCCAGCAATCAAATGATTCATCCAGCACCAGCAGGCCTAATTTATCACAAGTGTTTAAAAAAGCTTCGGAAGGAGGATTATGTGAAGTTCTTACCGCATTGAAGCCCGCGGATTTAAGCAACTCAATCTTTCTTTCCTCCGCACGATCAAAAGCGGCAGAGCCCAGGCAGCCATTGTCATGATGTACGCAGCCTCCATTTATTTTTACTGTTTTCCCATTAAGTTGAAAACCGTTTTCTGCAGTAAACTTTATAGAACGTATGCCAAAATTGGTTTTCGTATCATCCACAACCTTGTTATCTTTTATTATCTGCACCTGTGCTTGGTACAAACTGGGAGATTCCGGTATCCACAGCAAAGGATTTAAAACCTTGATGATCTGAATAACTTCCTGTTTGCTCCTGGCAGGTAATTGTACCTTCGTTTGATTATCCGCAACGCTTTTAGAATTTCCAGCTAGTATCTTGGTTTTAAGGATAATATTTTGAGGCGAATTTGTTTCATTCTCTACTAAAGTTTTTATCTGAACGCTTGCCTCTTTTGAAGACACCTCGGGAGTTGTAATGGCTACGCCCCAATTGTCAACATGTAAAGCGTCAGTAACCATCATCCAGACATGCCGATAAATACCTGAACCACTGTACCAGCGGCTGTTCTTATGTTGGGAATTGTTTACCCTTACTGCAATGACGTTTTCCTGGCCAAAAGCAAGATGAGGCGAAAGGTTATAACTAAACGATGAATAGCCATAAGGATATGTTCCCAGCGATACCCCGTTAATAAACACTTCGGAATTCATGTAAACCCCCTCAAAATAAATGGAAACATTTTTACCTTTCCATTCTTCAGGAACTTTGAAAGTTTTCCGGTACCATGCTACACCGGCCGGAAAATATCCTCCATCTTTCCCTGTCGGATTTTTACGATCTATTTTTCCTTCAATACTCCAGTCGTGTGGTAAGTCGAGCTTACGCCAATTCTTCTCGTTGATTTTTTTTGATGCGGCTGTTAAAGGATCTCCTAAAAAGAATTTCCAATCATTATCAAATAACTGCTTTCGATCAATGCCAGCAATATTTTGCGCGTAACTTGAAAAAAAGCAGCTTGCCAAAAGCACGAACACCGACGCTCTTAGTTTTGTATAATAGGATTTGCTTGTATTTGAATTTAGCTTGCACATATTTATTAAAGTGTGTTTGAGTCTTTGTCGCTGATCACCCCTGCAAAGCCACCCATAGGAAGACATTGAATTTGAAGCGTATTTGATTTTTTCACATTTTTGGTTTCGCTTGCGATTGATTTGGTATCAGCTCCGTCTTTGAATAGTTGGAAAGAATAGTTCGAGCTGCCTAAAAAGTTTAAATTAAGATGGAGTGTTTGCGGAGTATCTTTCCCGTTAAGCCCGGCAACATACCAGAGCTTGCCTTTTCTTCGGGCTATAACAACCATTTCGCCCGGGTAGCCGTTGATTAGCTTCGTTTCATCCCAGGTTGTGGGAAATCCCATTAGGAATTTACGGGGACCTTCAGCCAAATCATAATAAGCAGAAGGCC
>NZ_JBFUKZ010000025.1:0-125518 GCF_056400585.1 Mucilaginibacter sp. P5_A6
TGTTAAACCTTATTAAACTTTCGGCTTAAGCCAACATTGTTTTATGAGCAGCAGAACTACGTAAAAGCATTCACTTAACCCAATGAGCAAAGGGCGATCTTCCTCTACATCGTTTTAATGTAATTATTAGTAAATCAAGTGGATTACTTTGATAATCCAGTTTACCGAAGCAATTTAATTTATTATTTGTCAGCCTTTTTTATTTTTATCCAAACAATGCATTTTCAGCTTTTCGTTCCCATTAATAGTTTTTAAACCTTCTTCATAACCAATCATATAAATTTCCTCGGCAGCATTCATGTCAAATATGCCGTAGCCGCCCAATCCATGTGGCTCAATTACAACATCACATAAAATTTTATGGGTATTAAGGGTGGAATTGATTGCGATCATAGCGGCCCTGTCAATCAGGTTACCAAAAGATTTAATCTCTGTAACTATCTGTAAATGATTACAGGACGAACCAATAATAAAGTCGCAATTACCCACTAATGGTTCAACCGGAAAATTATTGAGCACCCCGCCATCTACATACATGTGATTGTTAAGCACAATGGGTTTGAAAATGCCCGGCAAACAGCATGATGCTAAAATCGCCATATCGAGCTCACCATCATTAAAGTAAACCAGCCTTCCTTCACCCAGGTCAACGGCCGTAACAGTAACAGGAATTTTAAGTTTTTGAAAGGAATTGTGTGRAATATAGTGTTTTATTAAGAAGCGTGTTTTTAATATAGAGATCAAACCCGTGCTACCAAATGAGGGGCGCAGCAATTTAAGCAGGCTGGTTTGTTTAAGCATCTGTAAAAAATCTTTCGGAGCATACCCTTCAGCAAAAAAGGCGGCGGCAATTGCACCAGCACTTGTGCCGGATATATGGGAGAACCTAATGCCATAATCGGTTAGGGCTTGCATAACCCCTAAATGAGACACAGCACGTACTCCACCACCTGATAGTGCTAATCCTATATTAGTTGTTTTATTTTGATCGGCGTTTGTATTCATTTACATTTTAGCTTAATATGAGAACTTTAATATTTACTATAAAGTTTGAATCTTTTTAAGACCCATTTGCGGAGCTGTTTTTTAAAAACGTGAGCCGAAAGACATTAATTTGTTTGTTTTGAGAGGATGATTATTCCTGATATCAGGCATTGCTATTCGTTTTATATGATATAGACAATGTAATTATACGTAAAAGTGGCAAATGTAGTTACTGACCATAAGGTTTTTGATTACTAAACGCCTTACTTTTACATATTGGACACCAGTGAACTATCCACAACTTAAACTACTGAATATTAAATCATTAAAATACTTTTTTTTGAATTTCAAGAAAGACACCTATTGATAGCCCATATTGGAATAAATAATTATGTGGAGCAGTATCAGTCATTATGGTTTGTTTGCATGAATTAGAGATAAGGTACTATTATAAACAGAATACAGGTCGTGTGTGTTTCGTTAAGCCTTGGTTTTAAATAATGGATTGCTTTACCGATGTTTGATTTAAATATTTAAAGCAACGGATTCAAAAAGCCAAACTATTAATATTACCATAATGCACAAAGAACATCACGTTACCAGTTCAGAAATCATCAGGGATGTTGTTATAGGCATGTCTGATGGTTTAACCGTTCCGTTTGCCCTGGCGGCAGGACTTAGCGGGGCCATAACTTCATCGGGACTGGTGGTAACAGCCGGCATAGYAGAAATAGTTGCCGGTTCAATAGCAATGGGCCTTGGAGGCTTCTTAGCCGGGCGTACCGAAGTTGATCATTATAATTCAGAACTAAAAAGGGAGTATAACGAGGTTGAATTAGTACCCGAACAGGAAAAAGCTGAAGTAAAAGAAGTTTTTGCAGAATTCGGCTTGTCAGCGCATTTGCAGGATGAAATTGCTGATGAACTATCAAAGGATAAAAAAAAATGGGTAGACTTTATGATGAAATATGAGCTTGGTTTGGAAGAACCAAACCCTAACAGGGCCACAAAAAGTGCCTTAACAATAGGGTTCTCGTATATAGCGGGAGGAATTATTCCTTTATCACCATACCTTGTAATAGATAATGCGCAGGAAGCTTTAAATTATTCCTGCGCTGTAACTTTAATTTGCCTGTTTATTTTTGGTTATTTTAAAAGCAAGCTTACAGGGCAGCCCGCATTAAGCGGTGCGTTAAAAGTGGTTGTTATTGGGGCATTAGCTGCTGGTGCTGCTTTTGGAATGGCAAAACTTATAAATGGCAAGTAAAACTTAACACTACCAACAGCTTATTAATATTTTCTCTGGCTTATGAACGAGGCATTTTTTTAGCAGCTTTTTTGCAGTCTTATGCACAGGTCTGTTACCTCACGTCCAATACCCATAATATGCCTGCTACTGGTTCATTGATAGCGGTTGATGTATTTATCATGCTGGTTATTATGTTTAATTAACAAAAACCTCATCAATGAACACCCATGCCGACTTTCCTTTAGCCGGATGCCAGGAAGGCACATTTTTAAGTGGTTTGGCTACTAATTTTAAGCAAGATATCAACCGAACTGTTTTTAGCTTACACTCCAGGCTCATAACAGCAAATGCATCCTTTTTAAACGGGGTTGCCGTGGTGGTATATCCTAAAAGTTTTAAGTGTTTTTGATCCGACCCTCCCCATACTTCAATTTTATCAGGTAAAAATATTTGTGAACCAGTGTTACGCATCACATTGAGGTTAACTGAATGCAAATCTGCGGGTTTATTAAACCACATCAGCATCTCTATATCTTTTTGCGATGCAATCCATTTACCATTACCAAAACTGTTTCCTCCCAGTTCTTTATCAATTACGGTTTTTGGGCCATCGCCTTTGTATTTGTCATCCGGATATTTTAAAAAGGCCACACTATCCGGCGTATAAGCGCATTTATAAATATTGAATTGTGCCGTATCGCTTCCTATCCATCCTGTTTTAAAGGCTCTGGCTTTTACAACTGTACTTTGCGTAAATATTAGGCCGGGTGTATACAACGCCGCGCGAATGCTATCCGGAACACTGCCGTTAGTAGTATAACGGATATCAACTCCTTTTATAGGATTGCTCAATTGGAGCTGGTAGCTTTGCTTAAATACAACAGCCGTGTTTTTTAACTGTGGACTACTTAATTTTATGGCTTTTCCATCATCCTTAAACCCGGTTAAGAGCTTAAGCTGCTTGTTTGTTTTTTGCAAGGGTATAAGATCGGGAGTTTTTAAACCGGTGTCCCAAACAGCCAGCTCTGTTAAGCTTTTTATGGCCGTTAACTGTTTTATATCCGCAGGTCTTAATTTTATACCTGCAACCGAAAGGCTTTTAAGGTATTTTAGAGCCACCAGTTCTTTTAACCCACTGCCAGTAACATCACTGAAATTAAGGTTAAGCCGGCTAAGGTTTTCAAACTTTGCTATAACTTTAAGATCAGCATCCTTTACGGGCATTTTATTAAGATCAAGAGACACAACCTGTTTTTTAATGGGGCTTAACTCTTTTAAAACCTGAATGTTATAAGTGCTTTTATTGTATATATTAACCGACAGGGCCGGCGATTCATTAGCCAGCGGATAAATAACCCGATAATTATTGTTCAGCTTTTTAATATCCTTATCATCAGCAGCCGCAAAATCATAAACCTCTTCGATGCTTTCTGCAGGCTTTAACAGTGTTGATGCAATTACTCTTAATGAATCTGTTACAGGCAGATCAATAACTTTTTTCTTAAAATCGGGATTGCTTTTTACCCAAAGATAAAGGAGCATTTTCTCTTCATCTGTAAGCTGTGGTTTCCCTGTAGGCGGCATGTGTTTTTTTTCTCCTTCGGGCAAATGCACCCGCTGAAGAAGTAAACTCATTGCCGGATTGCCGGGCACAAAAAGTTTCCCGCTTTTACCCCCCTTTAGTATCATCGCCTGGGTAGTAAGTATAAGACGACCTTTCATTTTATCGGAGTTATGGCAGCTTTGGCATTTCATCTCAAAAATGGGTTTTATCACATCCTGGTAAACCAATGCCTTGTCAATCGGGACATTGTTTTTCTCTTTATCCATTATCGGCCCAAAAACAAAATCTTCGCCATGGGTAAGGTTGCCACCAAAATGCCCGGCAACTATTAAACAAAACACCGTTACCAAAGCCCCTGTTTTGGCCTGTGTTGCTGTATACTGGGGCGTGTTGCGAATAAGGTAGACCCCATAACCCATAAACGCCACACATACGCCAAACCATTTGTGCCATTGCAAAGTATTACCCTCATAACCAGGCTCTTTAGACAACAATAAGCCCATAACAACTGTTATTGACGATAAAAGAGCCCCTAACACCAACAGGTAATTGGTAAAGTTTTGATATAGTTTTTCATTTACAAACTCAGCGCGGAAACGAAAAAATTCCATCACCATTGCCAATATGAGTATCACGATGGGGAAATGCAGTATCAATGGGTGCATCCTGCCTACTGGCTGCAGCCATTGAGGTACTACCAGGCTATTGCCGGCTATCAGTAAAACTACAATGAAAATATTTAGTGCAAATAATGCTCCGTCTGCAAAACCCTTATGGCTGCCTTTCATATATTAAGCAATGGTGCTTTGGTTAGTTAATTTCTTGTAAAATACTCCCGGTACCGGATGCTTCGAAATCCCGTCCATTCTAAAAAATCCAAACTGTGTTAGGTTATTATTCCCTTCACCACTTTCCCGGCAACATCGGTTAACCTATATCTTCGACCCAAACTTTTAAAGGTTAATTTTTCATGGTCGATACCCAACTGGTTGAGGATGGTAGCATGAAAATCATGTACGTGAACAGGATCTTTAACTATATTATACCCAAAATCATCCGATTCGCCGTAAACTATGCCGGGTTTAATACCGCCACCGGCCATCCAGATACTAAAGCAGCGTGGGTGATGGTCGCGGCCATAATTAGCTTTTTCAAGCTTACCCTGGCTATAATTAGTACGGCCAAACTCACCTCCCCAAATTACCAGTGTTTCATCTAGCAAGCCACGTTGCTTAAGGTCGGTAACCAATGCAGCCGATGCCTGGTCTACATCTTTCGCCTGCCCGGCCATTTCCTGCGGCAAATTGCTGTGCTGATCCCATCCCTGGTGATATAACTGTACAAAGCGCACGCCGTTCTCGGATAGCTTTCTTGCCAGTAAACAATTGGCTGCATAGGTACCAGGAATCAAACAATCCGGGCCGTACATTTTCACAATATCATCTGATTCCTTGGATACATCCATAATTTCGGGAACAGCGGTTTGCATGCGGTATGCCATTTCGTACTGCTGTATTTTGGTATTTATCTCGGGGTCGCCAAATTCTTTATAATTGATATCATTAAGGGCCGCCAAATTATCCAGCATTTTACGTCGCTCGTGCCGGTCCATTCCGTCCGGGTCGTTAAGGTACAAAATCGGGTTTTCGCCGCTGCTAAATTGTACACCCTGGTGAATGGAATCTAAAAAACCGTTACTCCATAGCTTAGAGTAAACACCCTGGCCATTGCCCTTACCCTTTGATAACAACACGGTAAATGCCGGCAGGTTTTTGTTTTCGCTGCCTAAACCATAGCTTACCCATGAACCCATACTGGGGCGATTACCCTGTTGCGCTCCGGTCTGTAAAAAAGTAAGCGCAGGATCATGGTTTATAGCATCGGTGTTCATGGAGCGGATAATGCAAATATCATCGGCAATTTTACCAATGTGAGGGAACAGGTCGCTTACCCATGCCCGCGATTCGCCGTATTGCTTAAAATCGTAAAATGAGCCCACAAGCGGGAATGAGGCCTGTTTGGCGGTCATCCCTGTCAATATCTGGTTGCCGCGCACCGAAGGCGGTAGCTCCTGCCCCATCATTTCCCGTAGTTTCGGCTTATAATCAAATGACTCCAGTTGCGACGGCGCTCCATCCTGGAACAGGTAGATAACCCTTTTAGCTTTTGGTGCAAAGTTGGGTATCCCCGGTATAAAATCGGCTTCACTCTCGCCACCGCTGCCGCTAAAAAGATCCGGAATAAGTAACGATCCTAATGCCACACTACCAATGCCAAGGCTTAATCTTGAAAGAAACCTGCGCCTGTTTATATTCAGCCTGCTCTCTAAAAAATCTTTTTCCATGCCGATCAGGTTTTTGTTATCGCTTCTTCTAAATTATAAATAGTATCAACCACCTTCATCATAGCTGCCAGGGTTATTTTATCCAGGTTTGCCGGTACGTGGTATTCGCCTACACTTAGTAGTTTTCCGGCATCATTTTTTTTCATTCCATTTAACTCATCGTTATAATAAGCTGTTAGTATGGCTAATTCTTTTTCCTGCGGATGCCGGCACATAATTAAGCGGAAGGCCTTGATTATTTTATCTTTAGGCTGGCTTTTATCCTGCAACAACCTGGCAGCCAAAACCCGTGCGGATTCTAATACTGTAGGATCATTAAGCATCACCAACGCTTGTAATGGCGTATTGGTGCGTAAACGTTTTACCTCGCACTGATCGCGGTTACTGGCATCAAATATTCCTAATGACGCCGGAGGTACAGTACGTTTAATGAGCGTATACATGCCCCGGCGATAAAGGTTGGCCCCATGCACCTGTTTATAATTAGCCAATATCCCGCGGCCCGATGTAGCGTTTTCCCAAAGGCCGGGCGGCTGGTAAGGGTTTACACTGGGCCCACCAATAGAGCGGTTAAGCAAGCCGCTGCTGGCCAACACCAGATCGCGAACAAACTCGGCGGGCAGGCGGTAACGTGGGCTACGCGATAGCAAAGTATTTTCGGGATCTGTCTTTAACTTTTCAGAACTGATTACCGCGGATTGGCGGTATGTGGCCGACATAACCACCTGTTTCACCAATCGCTTAATATCCCAGCCATGATCCATAAAATCAACAGAGAGCCAGTCAAGCAGTTCGGGATGCGAAGGCAGATCGCCTTGCATACCAAAATCGCCCGAGCTTTTCACTATGCCCTTGCCAAAAAACTCCTGCCATACCTGGTTTACAAACACCCTTGCAGTGAGGGGATTTTTTTTATTGAACATCCAATCGGCCAAACCGAGCCTGTTTTTTGGATAGTTAGCCGTAAATGGTAATATCGATTTTGGAGTTCCTGGTTCAACTTCATCGCCATGGGCATCATAATTGCCGCGTTTAAGGACATAGGTTGGCCGTACCTTGTCGCTATCTGTCATTACAGATACGATAAGTTTATCAGTATCCTGCTTGTTTATAAACGTCAGGATTTTTTTAACATCCTCATTGCTGATTTGCATCATAGGCCGCTTGGCATAGGTTTCGGGCCCGCCAACGGTTGATTGAAGCCCCACCTCCTTTACATTGTTAAAAAAAGCAAACACCTGGTAATACTCTTTTTGCGAAAAGGGGTCAAATTTATGATCGTGGCAATGGGCGCACTCCAATGTAATGCCCAGCAAAGCTTTGCCAAAAGTATTTGTACGATCGGTAACATAGCTTACGCGGTACTCTTCATCAATTACACCGCCCTCTTCAGTAATTTTGTGGTTGCGGTTAAAGCCTGTTGCCAGCAATTGCTCTTTAGTTGCATTCGGCATCAGGTCGCCTGCTAATTGCCAGGTTATAAATTTATCATACGGCATATTTTCGTTGAAGGCATGTATCACCCAATCCCTCCATGGCCATTGCGTGCGGTAATTATCGTCCTGGAAACCATGCGAATCGGCATAGCGTGAAACATCAAGCCAGTGCAGGGCCATTTTCTCGCCATATTGAGGGCTTGCCATTAACTTATCAACCACCTTTTGGTAAGCGTCGGGGCTTTTATCGGCCAAAAAGCTGTCCATCATTTGCAGGTTTGGCGGCAAGCCGGTAAGATCAAGGGATACCCGCTTCAGCAGCCGTTCCTTATCAGCCTCCGGATTTGGATCAATGCGCCTTTGTTCCAGTTTTTGGAGTACAAAGTTATCTATAGCGTTTTTAGGCCATGCCGTATTTTTTACCTGTGGAATTGGATATGCGCGCGGAGGAACAAAGGCCCAGTGTTTTTCGTATTTAGCGCCCTGTTTTATCCACTTTTTAATCAGAGCAACCTCAAAGGATGTTAACTTTTTAAGGTTTGATGATGGCGGCGGCATTTGCTCGGCCGTATCTTTTGTAGATATACGGCGATATACTTCAGACATCAACGGATCGCCGGAAACCAGGGCATGGGCAGTTGGATTATCTTTTAGTGCTTTATAGGCGCTTTCGGGCATATCAAGCCTCAGATCAGCTTCGCGGTGAGTGGCATCAGGACCATGACATTTATAACATTTATCAGATAATATAGGGCGGATATTAAAATTATAGCTAATGATATCGGGTACTTGTTCGGCATCACCCTGGCCAGACGAATTGCAGGCATGAAGCGTATACAAAGCACAGGCTGCTATCACGAGCCATACATAATATAACTTCCGGAACATTGGCTTAAAATTGGTTAATTGGTCTACAGAAATTTAAAATTAAGAATTTCAATCGCAATTTACAACTTGATTTCAATTATGTATATACAATTACACTTAGCTCATTTAGCAACCAGGTATACTTAAATAAAAAAGGCCTCAGCGAAATCGCCAAGGCCTTTTATTTAAGAAATACGTTAAACCCTTTATTGCTTAGGCGCTGTTGTCGTAGCCGGCGCTTTACCTATCAAATCCATAAACTGATCGAGCTTAGGTGTGATGATAATTTGGGTGCGCCTGTTTTGGCTTTTACCAGATGGTGTGCCATTATCGGCAACAGGGTTAAATTCGCCCCGGCCACCTGCTGTTAAACGTTTGGGATCAACATTATAATTGTTCTGCAAGGCCTGAACTACCGATGATGCCCTTAATGCACTTAAATCCCAGTTGTTACGGATGTTAGTTTGTTTAATAGGAACATTATCGGTATTACCTTCAATCAGTACATCGTAGCTCGAATAATCCGAGATGATCTTGGCTATCTTACTCAGCGTTGCTCCTGCCTTATCAGAGATCTCATAACTACCCGATTTGTAAAGCATGTTATCTGATAACGATATATAAACTACTCCCTTCAGCACTTTCACATCCACATCCTGCATTTCTTCCCTGCTTAAGGAGCGTGTAAGGTTGTTGGTTAACACCATGTTAAGCGAGTCGCTTTTGTTTTTTGTTTCAACCAGGTGCTTGATGTATTTATTGGAAGCATTGATCTCATCTACCAGTTTTGCAATATTTACACCTCCCTGGTTATTACCCGCCAAACATTTATTTAAGGCATCCTGCAAGGCTGCCGAGTTCGCTTTTTCTGAAGCGATCAGTTCTTCCAGGCTTTTTACCCTGCCGGTTGAAACAGCAAGGGCTTGTTCACTTGTTTGGTATTTTACGCTAAGGTCACGGGTACTGTTTTGTAATTGGGTGTAGTTACCCTGTAACTCTTTATATTTTTTATTGCTCACGCAACTTTGAGTTACCGTTGCTACAATAAGTATCAACGGTACTAAATGATGTATTTTCATGGTATTTATGTTTATATTACCGGTTATAATGTATTTATGACCAGCTTAGCTGTATAAACAAAATTCGGACCGAAAAGTTTCCTTTATACAAATGAGCCTTAATTACTGATGAGATAATTTGCTCATAACTCCTCCATCCTCTTCATAATACTTCGCTTAGCCCCGTCTGATTTTGCAAGCGAAAGGGCCTTCGCAAAATGTTCATGCGCTTTCAAGTCGTCAATACCGGTATAAAGCTCGCCCAGCAACGCAAAGTAAAAGTGGTTACCTGTTAACTCCAGCTTTTCGGCCTCAATAATTGCCTCTTCCTTCCCATTTGCTTTTGAAAGCGCATATGTGCGGTTAAGCGCCGCAACAGGTGAGTATTCTATCTGCAGCAATCGGTTATAAAGCTGTAAAACATTTTCCCATTTTTCATTAGTATCTGCCCGTTGAGTGCTCCAATAAGCTATTTCGGCCTCCAGGTGATATTTTGACAATTTATTACCGCTTGCGGCACAACTTAAAAAATATACCCCTTTGCTGATTAAATCGATATTCCATAGGCTTATATCCTGTTCTTCATATAAAATATGTTCTCCATCTTTATTAAACCGGGCTTCAAACCTGGAAGCATGAAAACACATGAGCGAAAGCAGTGCGTTCACCTGGGGCTTATTGGTATTTTGATTTTCCACAAGCATAGTACATAAACGCATAGCTTCAAGGCAAAGCTCTTTCCGGAGCGTTTTATCCTGGCTAATGGAGTAATATCCCTCGTTGAACAACAAATAAATAGTTGTCAGTACAGGAGCTAAACGTTCATCAATTTCGGCTGGTGCAGGGAATTCGATCTTTATTTTTAGTTCTCTTAGTTTCTCTTTAGCCCTGAATAGCCGTTTGTTAATAGTTTCCTTGTTGCTAAGGAACGCGTCTGCTATCTCCTGGATCCCAAAACCGCAAAGGATGCGTAGCGATAGGCCAATCTGCGCCTCAACAGTAATTATTGGATTGCAAATTGCAAACATCATCTGCAACTGGCTGTCGTTAATATTTTGTGGCGATAGGTCAATCTCCGTTTCGTAATAACCAGGGGTTCTATTGAGTATTTCGGCGGATACTTTGCTTTCAAAGGTTATATTTCGCTGCAGATAGTTTTTAGCCTTGTTTTTGGCTACATTATAAAGCCAGGCTGGTGGGTTTGGCGGCACACCACCCAGTCCCCATGCCTGCGTGGCCGTAAGGAAGGTTTCGCTGGCAATATCTTCAGCAATTTCTACCTGGTCGAAACCAAAACGGTTGCAAAGCACAGCTACAATTTTCCTGTACTCTGTTCTGAATAAATGCGGTATTAGTTGGTCGTTGTACATAGCGTCAATAATGTACCAGGCATGTTTATATAGCGATGGGGTTTGCCCCCCCATCGCTATCGGAAGATTTTAAGCATTGGAGTGACCGCCCGTTATTTGCCTCACTTCAACACTGTTGCCTTCTCCCAATAATATCGGACAGGCTTTTGCCATGCTTACGGCTTCGTCAAGGTCTTTCGCCTTTATAGTTACAAAACCGGCAATTGATTCCTTAACCTCGGCAAAAGGGCCATCGGTTATCACATTGTTAAACTTTAAAACTTTGCCTTCTGTTGATAAGGCCGTACCACCAACAAATTTGTTTTGAGCAGCAATGCCGCCTACCCAATCATGATACATTTTCATGTATCCCTCCAATTGCTCTGGTGATGGCTGCGCTTCTTTGGTTACCAGGTCCAAACGCATCAGGATTAAGAACTCGTTCATTTTGTATTGGTTTTAATTGGCTGCCGGTTGGCTGCCGGGTTAATAAATATATGAATTATACCCCAATAACAAATGAAACAAGGGGTATTGGACAGCCAGGTGAAAAAACTGCACAAAAAAAAGCCACTAAATAATTAGCAGCTTTTTATTTTTATTTTGGCTCTGGATTCCATCCTGTTTATTTGCCCCTTCTTCTCCGTTCCTTTACTATCAGGCTCAGCTCACGGCTCATTTGCCCGGCTATAGCGGTATTTTCCTGTGCCCGGCGAAACAAGTATGGCAAAACCGCTTTTATTGGGCCATATGGCACATATTTAGCAACATTGTACCGGGCATCGGCCAGGTTAAAGCTCAGGTTATCGCTCATTCCCAACAATTGCGAGAAATATACATGGGGATGTTTATGGTCAATGCCTTTGGCATCTAACAGTTCGGCCAATAAACGGCAGCTTTCTTCGTTGTGGGTACCGGCTATAAAGGCAATCTGATCAATGTAGCTGGTGCAATAATCAAGCGCCGAATCATAATCAAGGTCGGTTGATTTTTTATCAGGCTGAATTGGTGAATTGTAACCCATTTCTAAAGCGCGCTTATGCTCTTTTTCCATATATGCGCCGCGCACAATTTTGGCTCCCAAAATAAACCCTTCGCTTTTTGCTATCTCATGGTCGTTTAATATCGACGCCAGTTTATCATGCCTGTACATTTGGTAGGTATTATAAACAATGGCTTTTTTGGTGTTAAACTGCGTCATCATGGTTAAGGCCAGCAAATCAATGGTTTCCTGGATCCAGCTTTCTTCAGCATCTATCATTACCGGTACATTGCTGGCATGCGCTTTATCGCAAATGGCCAATACCCTGCTTTGAACTCTTTCCCACTCCTTCTCTTCTTCGGGTGTAAGTGGTAGCCGTGCATCCAGCTTTTCCAGCAAGGCAAAACGGCCAACCCCCGTTACTTTAAATACTGTTAAAGGGATGGCTTTGTCTTTAGCTGCTCTTACAACTGTCCTGATGATCTCATCGCGGGTGCTGTCAAAAACGGCCTCATCATCTTCACCTTCTATCGAGTAATCTAATATGGTGCCTACTCCGCCGCTATATAAATTTTTTATCGTGTTATCACACTCCGCAATGGTTTCGCCACCGCAAAAGTGTTTAAATATGGTAGCCTTGATAATGCCCTTAATTGGCAAGCCTATTTTTATTGCAAAATTGGTTACCGGCGGACCGATCTTTACTAAAAAGTTAACATTAATTATCCTGAACAACCAGTAAGCCCGGCTAAGGTCTGTATTAGATGAATGACGAAAAGCGATTTCTGTATTTTCAAAAGAAGGCTTAGCGTGTGTGGATTTGTTATTAGTTTCGTTAGAAAGCATGTGCAAAATTATAAAATGATAACTCATTATTCCACGAATAGTTTATTTTTGCCCCTCCATGATTGAATTTAAGTTAACAGGCGACTATATCCCGATGATACAATTACTAAAGGCTGCCCATTTGGTATCAACCGGTGGCGAAGCACAAATAGTTGTAAGTGAGGGTGAAGTGACCTATAACGGCCAGGTGGATTACCGTAAACGCCTTAAAGTTAAACGAGGTGACCTGGTTGAATTCAGAKGAAATAAAATCATGGTTATTTAAATTATGACTACTATTCAAAGCGACAATTACCCCATTTACTTTGATAACAGCATTGATGAACTTGCTAATTTTGTAAAGCAAGGTCATTATTCAAGGTTTTTTATTTTAACTGATGAAAACACTGCTGAGCATTGCCTACCCCTTGTAAAAAGTAAAATTGAAGACCAGGACAATTTTGATATCATTGAGATAAACGCCGGTGAAGAAAGCAAGGACATTGATTTTTGCATAGGCATCTGGAAAATGCTGATTGATTTTGGCGCCGACCGCAAAAGCCTGTTAATCAACTTAGGTGGCGGCGTTATCAGCGACCTTGGCGGTTTTGCCGCGTCTACATTTAAACGCGGGATTGATTTTGTACATGTACCCACTACCCTACTATCCCAGGTTGATGCATCGGTAGGTGGTAAAACAGGGATCGATATCGATAGCATCAAAAATATCATTGGCACCTTTACGCCACCCAAAGCGGTATTTATTGAACTGAGTTTTTTAGAAACTTTACCACCAAGACAAATACTCTCGGGCCTGGCCGAAATGCTAAAACATGGACTGATCCAGGATGCAGACTACTGGCATCAGCTTAAAGCAAGTGACCTAAATAAGCCATCGGCTGCACTGGTTCATCGCTCGGTAGAGATAAAAAACAAGATAACCATTGAGGATCCGCACGAAAAAGGGATCCGCAAGGCGCTAAACTTTGGTCATACAATAGGTCATGCTGTTGAAACCTATTCATTGATCAATGATGATGATCATTTATCACATGGGGAAGCAATAGCTATAGGCATGATCTGCGAATCATATCTTGCACATAAAAAAACCGGGCTGCCTGCCGAAGAGTTGAAGGAGATTACCGAAACATTGAATAGTTTGTACCCTCGTTATACCATTAAGGAATCAACATTTGATGCTTTACTGGAGATCATGAAAAAGGACAAGAAAAACCAAAGCGGTAATATAA
This sequence comes from Mucilaginibacter sp. P5_A6, assembly GCF_056400585.1. Classification (NCBI taxonomy): domain Bacteria; kingdom Pseudomonadati; phylum Bacteroidota; class Sphingobacteriia; order Sphingobacteriales; family Sphingobacteriaceae; genus Mucilaginibacter; species Mucilaginibacter sp. P5_A6. The sequence goes on from NZ_JBFUKZ010000025.1 coordinate 13,909, forward strand.
ATTGCACCCTGCTGACCAATATAGGTCAATGTAATATTGATAATATCTGCACAGAAGCCGAACTTTGTGATAGTTTATTGTATTACATTAATTTATAATGGACCATTTAGATAAATCTGAAATAAGTGCGCTTGTAATACTTTGCCTGCTGGTTGTTTTAACCCTGGTTGAAATGGGTTTAAGCTATTGGGAGGACAGGCATTATTATCAAACACGTGATACACTTACCAATATTTATCTTACCTCGCTTGCGGTTGTAACCAACCTGGTAGTTAAAGGAAGCACATTTATTATACTCAGTTTTACTTACCAATTCCGCCTATTTCAAATACACAATGTTTGGTTGTATTGGTTTGTGCTAATTGTGGCCCAGGACTTTTTATATTGGGTTTTGCATTACATAGGCCATTATTGCCGCCTTTTTTGGGCCATACATGTAACCCATCATTCATCAGAGCAGTTTAACTTTACTACGGGTTTCCGGTCAACAGTTTTTGAGCCATTATACAGGGTATTTTTTTATTTACCCCTCGCATTACTGGGTTTTACTGCATTGGATATTTTATATGCCTATTTGGTTACGCAGTTTTACGGCAACCTTGTGCATACACAATACAAAATACCATTGCCAAAATGGTATGGGTGGATCTTTGTAACTCCGGCACATCACCGGGTACATCATGCATCAAACATTCCGTACCTTGATAAAAACATGGGAATGGTTTTAATTATATGGGATCGGATGTTTGGCACCTTCCGGGATGAAGACCTGCCCGAGCCCGTTAAATATGGCATTACCAAACAACCGGAAAATATGGGGCCGGTAAACATTATTTTTCATGAGTGGAAAGCATTGATACACGATGTTAAACATGCTCCTGGATTTAAAAATAAACTTGGGTATTTATTTAACCCACCCGGATGGAGCCATGACGGCAGCACGCAAACTGCCAGGGTGATGCAGCGGGAGTATGAAGAAAAGGCAGCTTAATATTAGCTGACCTAATTATTCATGAAATAACTGCCCAGTTTTCTATTTCGATGCCATTAAGTCTGTCAAAATCTGATACATTCCTGGTAACTAATGTTAAATTGTTGTGGATCGCAGTTGCACCGATTAACAGATAAAAATCATCCAATATTTTGCCCGCTTTCTTTAATCGTGCTTTTTCTTTAGCATAAACATCTAATGAATTAAAGATGGGTATCGTTGTAAACCATTCCTGAAGCTGAATAATTTTTCGGGTATTTTTCTCGGGGAAATCACTATTCTCGGCTCCAAATTTCAATTCAGCTATAGTTATTTCAGAAAGGAAGAATTTATCGGCACCAATTGCCTCTATTTTTTCGGCAATGTCAAATAACCCCTTTAAAAGATAAATACAAATATTAGTATCAAGAAGGTATTGTTTCAAAACCTTTCGATATCTCGTGTGAAACTTCTTGCTTTTTTTAAGTCTTCTATTATTACTTCAGCTGACTTCTCTGGAATAAAATCTCCAATTATTAATTTCAGAGTTTTGCTTTTTTGCTTTTTATCAGACTTTAATGAATTAGACAGACCCGAAATCAAGTCGAGTTTGTTATTTTGACTTAAATTTCTAAAAAGCTCAAGGTAACCGTCTACCAATTTTTTATTTATGTCGGCTGTCTGCATATCTTTTATTATTTGCATTCAATTACAACAAATATACAAATCAATAACGAAACATTTACCTATTGGGATTAGCGCTTTGCAATTAAATTCCATGTAAAATTAACAGGAAGCATCCAGCTATATCAATATGGATATTATCTTTGATACCACCCTAATGTTACATTACCTTATGCCTCAATTTATATCAAAACTTCAGCACAACACTTACGAAAAAAGCGAGTTCTCTGATGAGGCACCAAGAAACCTGGAGGAAACAATTCGGTTAATAAAAAACTTTCCCTGGGATTTGGAGCGACCGTTAACAGATATTCAACTAACCGGGCCATCTATAACCGTACAGGATGACGATGTTAATTACCTAAAGCTTGGACTTTACTTTGGCGGTAAATTCTGTGTTTATTACCTCGACAAGGATAATCATTTATATGAATACCATGCTCCTGATATTGAAGCCGCAGCAAAGCTTGTTACCGATTTTTTTAATCAAACATTAGAGCTAAGTATATTTGAGAAGCATTTTTTTAACATTGGGAATCAGCCCCATTTTATAACCAGTAACTTTGAATACGGGATAAAATCCCGGCGAATTGCCGTGGTTATGTGCATTCCATTTATTTATGTGCTATTGTTTGCCGGGGTTATACTGGATGCTACTAAAAGCAATAAGGATATCGTGTTTCCTGCTTTGTCAATGTTAGCAATTGGGGGTGTTATTTTAGCGATATTTTATAGGGTTTTTGAAACCCGGCAACAATACCTTCAAATTTCGCGTGGCAATGATAGGTTTTCTTTTGGGCAAGATAAAAAAAGCATTGTTTTTTGCAATAAAAGGGATATTAAAGAGATAATTATTTACGGAGGCAAAGGCTCGGGGCCATCAAGTATGTTTGAAGTTACCGGTATTGTATTTAACAATAATCAATGCCTAAAACTTTCAAACCTTTTGATATCGAGACATGATCTTTTAAGCAAATTCCCCGACAAGTTGAGAATTCCTGTTATTTACGACCGCGATTAAGTATTTAAAAGTAAGTAAAATCCATTTTTAGCAAATAAAATTTGGTTCACCTACAAAATTTAACAAAAAATAAAATTTTCTATTGACAGAATCATTTTTTACCGTACATTTACAACATAATAAAAAACAATGAAATTTAACAGTGCATATTTTTATGGTTACTACTTCTACTTTAACAGTAAGAGCCGGGACTAATATGTACTTAACACACATAAAGAATTTAAAAAGTCCCGGCACAAAATGCCGGGATTTTTTGCTTTAACAGGGTTATGAAAATAGAAAAACCAAGAGTTGCCATACAGGGGATCCGTGCCTCGTTTCATGAAGAGGCCGCCTTAAGATATTTTGGCGAAAATGCCCAGATGATTGAGTGCAACTCTTTTAAACAAACATTTGAAAGTTTAAAGAACAGGGACGCTGATTATGTGGTAATGGCTATTGAAAACAGTATTGCCGGCAGCATATTGCCTAACTATACCCTGTTGCTTGATTATGGCTTCCCGGTAGTGGGCGAAATTTACTTACCCATACAATTACATTTAATGGCATTGCCGGGTGTAAAGTTTGAGGATGTTAAATACGTAACCTCCCATCCCATCGCCTTACGCCAGTGTGTTGATTTTTTTGACGAATATCCGCACCTTAAAATTGTGGAAAGCAGCGATACTGCCGCCTGTGCCAAACGCATACGCGACGAACAACTAACCGATACAGTAGCCATTGCAAATTCTCTTGCTGCCAGTCTTTACGGACTTGATGTGTTGGAGCGTAGGATCGAATCAAACAAAAGGAATTTTACACGTTTCCTGATCCTTACCCATCACGATAACATGGAGAAGAAAAACGTAAATAAGGCGTCGCTTTGTTTCCAGGTGAGTAATAAAGTTGGCGCTTTGGCCAAAGTGCTTAATATTTTTGCCGAAGAAGGCTTAAATATGAGTAAGATCCAATCAATGCCCATCTTAGGTAAGCGTAACGAATACAATTTTTATGTAGATGTTGAGTGGGAAGAACAAAAACATTATGATAGCGCTATAAGACAGATCCTTAAATACACACAAAACTTTAATATACTTGGCGAATATGAAAGACACGAAGATGAGTTATCAGTAACACCTAAACCCCAAAGAATTGAGCGGGTACGGAGATATATCAATATCCGGCGCAACATTTAAGATCCTGCAGATCGACAACAATAATTAAAAACAAAAAATATAAAATAACCCCTGGGCTTAAAAATTAAAAAGCCCGACAAATAATTAAAAAGATGAAACTAAATTTAAACATACAGCCGCTTCATACCTGGATTAAAACCGGTAAAGAACCATTGGTAATTGCGGGTCCTTGCAGTGCCGAAACTGAAGATCAGCTGGTAGCCACAGCTCATTTATTAGCTCAAACCGGTAAAATCTCTGCTTTACGTGCAGGTATCTGGAAACCACGCACCCGTCCGGGAGAGTTTGAAGGTATCGGCAGTATTGGTTTAGAGTGGTTAAAACGCGCTAAAGCAGAAACAGGTTTGCCAACCGCAATTGAAGTAGCAACAGGTAAACATGTTGAAGAAGCTTTAAAAGCCGGTGTTGATATACTTTGGGTTGGCGCCCGCTCAACAGTTAACCCTTTCACCGTACAGGAAATTGCCGATGCCTTACGTGGTGTTGACGTGCCTGTAATGGTTAAAAACCCGGTGAACCCCGATCTTTCTTTATGGATTGGCGCATTGGAACGTATTAACAACGCCGGTATCACCAAACTGGCTGCTATTCACCGCGGTTTTTCATCTTACGAAAAATCAGCTTTCCGTAACGAGCCGATGTGGGATATCGCTATTGCCTTAAAAACTCTGGCTCCCGAACTGCCTATCATTAACGATCCAAGTCACATCTCTGGTAACCGCGACCTGATTGGTTACATATCACAAAAAGCATTAGATCTTGATATGCAGGGCTTAATGATCGAATCGCACATCGACCCAAGCGTTGCCTGGACAGATGCAAAACAACAGGTTACCCCTGCTGCCCTTGCCGACATTATAGATCACCTGGCTTTACGTAAACCAGAGATCCGCAATGCCGAAGTAAACGATAAACTGGCCGAGTTACGTAAACAGATCGACAAAATTGACGATTTAGTTATACAGAAAATTGCCGAACGTATGCAGATTGCTGATAAGATCGGTCAATACAAAAGAGATAACAACATTACCATTTTACAGGTTGGCCGTTGGGACGAGATCCTTCAAAAACGTAGCAACTATGCAAAAGCTTTAAAATTGGGCGACGAGTTTACTGAGAAATTATTGGAACTTTTACACGCCGAATCTATCAGCAGGCAAACAGCTGTCATGAACGCCAGCGAAGCCGGACAAGCAGCAGAAAAACTAACACACGCGTAATATTAAGTCAAAAGTCAAAAGTCAAAAGTCAAAAATTGTTTATTCTTTTTTGACTTTTGACTTTAAGACTATAGACTTGGGACTTAAGACTAACCAAACGATGCAAAACATCATCCTGAGTAAAAGTAATAAGCATATAAATGGCACGGTAAACCTTACCGGGTCGAAAAGTGAATGTAACCGCGCACTTATTATCGAAGCGCTAAGCAACGGTAAAGTGAAGGTGGAAAATGTTTCTGATGCGGCTGATGCTGTGTTATTAGCAGGGATTTTAAGGAAGAATCAGGAATCAAGAGTCAAGAATCATGAGGTTTTGGCAGATGGCAGCGGCGAACCATTCACCACTCACCACTCACCACTCACCACTGTAGATATCGGCCCTGCCGGCACGGCTATGCGTTTTTTGACTGCCTTTTATGCCATACAGGATGATGAAGTAATTTTAACCGGCAGCAAAAGGATGAAGGAAAGGCCAATAGGTGTATTGGTTGATGCGTTACGGGAACTGGGAGCCCATATTGATTATGAAGAAAAAGAGGGCTACCCTCCTATAAAACTAAAAGGCAATTTCGGGCAGCTCACTCGTAAGATCAGTATTAAAGGTAACATCAGCAGTCAATATATTACGGCCCTGTTACTCATCGCTGCCCGATTGCCTTTGGGTTTGGAATTACACATTGAGGGTGAACTAACTTCGCGCCCATATGTTGAAATGACTTTAGCGATGCTGCAAAGTGCAAGTATACAGCACGTTTGGACTGATAATGTCATTTCAATACCAAATCAGGACTTTGCAACAACATCATTACACGTTGAACCAGATTGGAGTGCGGCATCATACTGGTATGCCATTGCAGCTTTAGCTGATGAAGCCGAACTATTCCTGACCGGGTTAACACCTTATAGCCTGCAGGGCGATAGTGTAATCACCGAGATCATGGCTAACTTTGGGATTACATCGCAATTTAAAGATGGCGGTGTGCATTTATTGAAAGAAGCAAAGCCTTTAAGCCGTAAAATATTTGACATGAAGGAATGCCCGGACCTGGCGCAAACCGTTATTGTTGTGTGTGCGGCATTGGGTCACGAAGCTACATTTACAGGTCTTGAAACGCTAAAGATCAAGGAAACCGACCGTATTTTGGCGCTGCAAACCGAACTTGCAAAAATGGGTGTTAAACTAATTGAAAAAGGCCAGGTTTATAAACTGGATTGCAGTGAAAAGTTTATCCCCGAACGCATGTTTATTAGTACTTATCATGATCACCGTATGGCTATGGCTTTTGCACCGCTGGCACTTATTATTCCTCAACTGGAATTTGAGAACGGCCCGGTAGTCGACAAATCATATCCGGCTTTCTGGACTGACCTGGAAAAGCAAGGATTTACTGTGGAAACGGTAGAAGGTTAAAGGCAAAAGGTTAAGGGTAAAAGGCGAAAGGTAAAAGGTGAAAGGCCTTTAATCGTAACTACATAAACCACGCATCGGGTTGTAAAATCGGCGAAAGACTTACGAAGTTTTTAAAACTTCGTAAGTCTAATTCTAAAAACTACAAACCATAAAACCAGCCGTCATTGCGAGGCACGAAGCAATCCCATACTTACAGAGTGGATTTGCATATTGGGGATTGCTTCGTTCCCCGCAATGACGTTATTAATTATTACATCTTATATCTAACAAAATGGCAGGCAATTCATTTGGGCAAGTATTCAGGATAACCACTTTTGGCGAGTCGCATGGCGAAGCTATCGGGGTAATAATTGACGGCTGCCCTGCACAATTAGTGGTGGATATTGATTACATACAGGGCGAGCTGGATAAACGTAAACCCGGCCAGTCAAAGATCACTACGCAGCGTAAAGAAAGTGATACAGTAAAGATCTTATCGGGTGTATTTGACGGTAAAACCACGGGTACCCCTATTGCCATGCTTATTCCAAATGAGGATCAGCGTTCAAAGGATTACACCCATAATGTAGATGTATTCCGTCCATCCCATGCCGATTATACTTATCAAACCAAATATGGCATTCGCGATCATCGTGGCGGAGGGCGCTCCTCGGCCCGCGAAACCGCCGCACGTGTTGCTGCCGGGGCATTAGCAAAACTATTGCTTAAAGGCCAGGGAATAGAGATTGCCGCCCATGTTAGCGGTGTAGGTAAGATAGAAGCACCTAATGTTAATATCAGCAACATCCAGGATTTTATCGATGAACGGGAAAAAAACATTGTTCGCTGTGCCGATCCGGCTACGGCTGAGGAAATGATAGAATTTATTGACAGCGTGCGTAAGGATGGCGATACCGTAGGTGGCAAAGTAAGCTGTTACATAAAAAACTGCCCGGTCGGCTTAGGCGACCCGGTTTTTGATAAACTGCACGCCGACCTGGGCAAAGCTATGCTAAGCATCAATGCCGTGCATGGTTTTGAATTTGGATCGGGCTTTGCCGGCAGCGAAATGCGGGGATCTGAACATAATGACATCTTCGTTAAATCGCATTTAGGAGATATAAGTACCATCACTAATTTTTCGGGTGGTATCCAGGGTGGTATCAGTAATGGCATGCCCATAGAGTTTAAAGTTGCATTTAAACCGGTTGCTACCATCATGAAAAACCAGGCTACTATTGATAGTGAAGGTAACGCCGCCGAAATATCGGGTAAAGGCCGCCATGATCCTTGTGTGGTGCCGCGTGCTGTGCCTATTGTTGAGGCCATGGCTGCCTTGGTACTGGCCGATCATTGGCTGAGAAACAGGAATTCGATTTTGCCAAAGGGAGAACTTTAATAAAATATTATTCATTTTGATCTTCTGTCAGCATTTATCGCGGTCTTAAAACTTGGATATTATTTGATTTTTTTGTAAATTTGTATATAACCAAACAGGGCGCTTATCTAACAAGATAAACGCCCTGTTTCATTTAAAATGAAAGCTCTTTAAATTCATTACTTCATATATAACCATCTGATTACAAATACAATAACCATAATTAAGCGATTATCAAAGGGAAACCAAAGGGGGTATGGCAGGTACTTGTAAGGTGATCCGCAGGTGCCTGAAAGGTGTGTCAACGGTGTATGCAAAGTACCGTTTTTGAGTTCCCAAAAGTACTTCTAAAAGCTTTCCGGCCAGAACAAAGAATATTCATTTTTTTTGCTAATGTTGATAGTAAAATGGCAAAGCTATAGGCGGGTATTGCCTATCTTTACATGGCAATGTTTACCCTTCTTATTCAATCATACAAAAAAGCCTATAGCGGTCTATCTAAAAACAGCTGGTACCTTAGCATGGTGATGCTCATTAACCGGAGCGGTACTATGGTTGTGCCCTTTATGAGCATTTACACCATTCAGCAGCTGCATTTTACTATTGTACAATCTGGATGGATCATGGCTATTTTTGGCATTGGAGCTATTTCCGGGGCATTTATAGGCGGGCGACTGTCGGATAAAATTGGCTTTTATGATATCCAGGTTGGGTCATTGCTGCTTGGCGGTGTAATGTTTATTATTTTAGGTTTTCAGCATACTTTTATAAGTGTTGGCATAGGCACTTTTATTTTGAGCATTTGTAATGAATCTTTCAGGCCGGCAAACTCCGCCGCTATAGCGCATTACAGCAGCGAACAAAATACAACCCGCTCCTACTCCCTAAACCGGCTGGCTGCCAACCTGGGTTGGGCATTTGGCGGAGGATTAGGTGGTTTATTAGCTTCATACAGCTACCATTCGCTTTTTTGGGTTGATGGTTGTACCAATATTTTTGCCGGGTTATTACTATTGATATTGATGCCACGGTCAAAGATTAAAAAATCAGTAAAAGCAATTACGGAAGCTGTTATATCAAAATCCGCCTATTCAGATCACATTTACCTGGTATTTATATTATTAGGCACATTGTTCTCTATCTGCTTCTTCCAGTTTTTTATTATGCAGCCTGTATTTTATAAAATACAATGGCATTTTAACGTGCGTTTTATAGGTTTCCTCCTGGCATTAAATGGAATAATCATCGTTCTTATCGAAATGATATTAGTACATAAACTTGATGGCAAAAGAGATCCCCTTACGTATATCAGGATTGGTGTTTTAATTTCGGGCTTAAGTTTTGTATTATTGAATATATTGCCTCATACTGCTTTTGTGGCTATATTCATTGTAACATTAATGACCCTGGGCGAAATAATCAGCATGCCCTTCATGAACACATTTTGGCTTAGCCGTACCACCAACACTAACCGTGGCGAATATGCAGGCCTTTACAGTATGTCGTGGTCTGCAGCACAAATCATAGCGCCGGCGGTTGGAAGCCAGATTATTGCCTACGGCGGCTTTGATACATTATGGTGGATATTAGGAGGCGTATGCCTGTTTGTATCTACCGGGTATTATTTTTTAAAAAAATTCAACATAAAAAACAAAGAAGCTGTTATCATAACCGATCAAACTATTTAGTATGAAAAAGGCAATTATATTAGATCTGGATAATACTATATATCCCGTGAGTTCAATTTCGGATAATTTATTTAGCCGTGTGTTTGAATTTGTTGACAGCCTTGCAGAAGAAATAGGTTTGGAGGAGGTAGAAAAGCTAAAAGAGGAAATGAAAAGAAGGCCTTATCAACAGGTTGCCGAAAAGTTTAACCTTAGCGACGCCGCAAAAAACAAGGGTCTCGATATGCTTAAAAATCTGGAGTATACCTTGCCTATGCAGCCCTATGAGGAGTATAAACACATCAGCGAAACTAAAATTGATAAATTTTTAGTAACTACCGGCTTTACCAAACTGCAGTGGAGCAAAATAAAATTATTGGATATCGAGGAAGATTTTAAAGCGATTTATATAGTTGATCCTGAAGTATCTACCCAAACTAAAAAGGATATTTTTGCGATGATCATGGCTGCTAATAATTATCAGCCCGAAGAGCTATTGATTATTGGTGATGATCCTGAATCGGAGATAAAAGCAGCGTCAGCCTTAGGCATCGATACATTTTTATTCGATCCCGATAACAGGCATCAAAATGCGATGGTAACACACTTTTCCAAAAACCTTAAGGATGCTGTAGCTGTATTTTCTTAGACCGGATTTTCGCTCTTAAGCACTTTAACAGTAACCAGCAATTGCCCTATATGACGCATGGTATGCTCGGCCGCGTGTACATAAAGGCCTATTACCGTTGAAGGAACCTGGGAACGACCTACTCCCCTTACTTCTTTTAAAGCTGATTCATCTACTTCATATAATTGCTTCAACGCTTTGTCAACCTGCAAGTTAAATTGCTTCACAAGTGATGTTACATCTAAATCTCCATCCGGTTTTCCTTCGGCCGACAAATATTCAAACTGCCTCTCGGTAAGCCCCTCTCCTTTTGCATAAGTAAAAAGCCTGTCTAATACGCCCGTTAAATGCTGCAAATGAAACCCCGGTGAAGCCATCCCATAAACGTTCTTCCATAACAATATTGCAGGAAAATCATACAGCAATTCATTAAGCTCTTCCCTTGCCTGCAAGAGCGCATGGGCTACCGGCTGTACCAGTGCAGGCATGTCACTTAATGGCCCATGTAGCCAAACTTCTGATAATTTATCTGCCATTATTTCTTTTGGAGCATTGTTTTAACCTCATCATGGTTTAGGGTTTGCGGTAGCCCATATACCTCTTTCACCCTTTCGTGGGTGTTGTCAGTCCATAACCAACTTGTCCACACCATAAACCAGGCCCATTCGGGTTGTGCTGCCAATACCGCTGTATTGGGCAGTTCTCCTGTTTCGCCCAGGCATATTATTTTACCATTGGCCAGCTTAAGCAATTCGTTATAATCCTTTTGTTCATAATCAAAATGGTATACGTCTGATCCCAGGATATCCACATAATTGGCTCCCGGATAATATAATTTATAGTCATAAGCCTCATCCTGAGGGATATCACGTAAACCGTTTGCACCCCAAACCCATATCAGGTTGTTTAAATGATGATAGTTGGTATAGCGGTCGTACATCATTTTCCACAACTTTTTAATTCCATTCTCACCTTTTTTGTCACCCCACCAAAACCAAACACCGTTCATTTCATGGTATGGCCGCCATAAAACAGGCACATGCGCATCGCGCAGCTGTTTAAGATAACCAGCTTCCTTATCTATATCAGCCAGCCACTTTTGGTTTAAGGGTGTGTTAGGGGTTACCAATTCTGTCCATTGGGCTTCTGCCAATTCACCCTGGATGCTTTGCTTCCAGTCATATGGGGGATTATCAGTTGGTCGGCCCTGGTGCCACATAATGGTAACAAGGTAACCATCGGCCCATTTTTTTATAGCTTCGTCCACCAGTTTTTGGCCAAGGTCTTTATCTCCCCACAGCATGAAATCAGAACCCCAAAGGGCAGGATATTTCCCTGTTATGGCTTTGGCACTGTCCGAAAATATGGTCAGATCACTGTTGTAATTTTGTTGGCCCGACAGAATGTGCTTACCTTTAATTTCATATAAAAAAGATAATAGGCTCACGGCTTCGGGCGATGCGTCTTTATTTACTGGTTTAAAGCCTTGAGAAAAAGCTGAAAATGGCAGTAAAAAAACTATAATAATCGAGAAAAATGTGTGTTTTATTGAGATTATTGACATAATTATTTCAATGTTGCTGATAAATTGTCCGATTTCAAATTTAATTAAAAACTTACAGGCTTTGTGGTATGGGTATTGCTAATCATAAGACTTATTTAACTAAATTTGATTATGCCCTCCGTCACGAAAAATAAAAACTTTCCCTCCCTTATATTGCTTTCATTGTTTGCTTTATTGTTCACTTTTCAAAGCTGTAAAAAAAAGCATTCTGAAATGGCCGACGATCTTTTCAGGATAACGCATAATAAAGTTTTTAAAGATGTTGACCCCGAAGCCTATGCCGAGGTATTTAAAAAAGAGCTGGCTGCCGAAAAGTCGAAATTAGCCAATGAATCGGTGATAGAAGCATATTATAAAGCCAATGATTACCAACCAACTTTTGTATTAAACCATTTAAGTAATGGCGACCTGGATGCCATACCTCAATATTACACTAAAGCTAATGAACATGGCCTGGATTCAAACCTGTTTCGGCCTAAAAAACTGAAAGCTTTAATTGCTAAATTTCATGATAAAAATGGGATTAAAACAACTGATGAGGCATACCTTACCCTGGCAAAATTGGAGTTACTTACGGCAAGCACACTTACAAAATACACCAATGCGCTGCAGTTTGGAGTAATTAACCCTAAAAAAATCTACTCAAGATATTTTACAGCAACAAAACGTCCCGACAGCACCTCGACGAAAGCTGTGTTTGCAGCTGCAAGCATTAAAAATTACCTGGATAGTATTCAGCCAAAAAATCCACAGTACATTGCCTTACAGAAAGTTTTTATCAGCGGCGAAGCATTACCCGGGCTGTCAAAAGAAGAAACACAGCGCTGTTTAATGGTAAACCTTGAACGTTTACGCTGGCGAAATAAACCATATGAACCTAAATATGTGTATGTTAATATTCCCGACTACCGCCTTGATGTATTTGAAGATGGTAAGTCTGTATTAAACATGAAGGTTTGTGTTGGCCAGGGGCGCAACATGGATAATAAAGAAACGCTCATCAACTTTGGCGATACTGCCAAAATTGATAAACCATTTCCGCGCGAAACACCTCAATTAGGTAGTTTAATACACAGTGTGGATGTAAACCCAGTTTGGAATATACCGCAAAGCATAGCCACCAAGGAGATCATTGTTGAAGCGGCCAGGGACAGGTACTACCTATCGAACAAGAATATCGACGTATATAAAAATGGCGACTTAGTTGAGGATCCTGAAGATATTGACTGGTCGACCATAACAAAGGATAACCTTGACTATGATTTTAAACAACGCCCGGGTGCTGATAATTCCCTGGGTACGATCAAATTCCTGTTTAAGAACAAGAGCAGCGTTTACCTTCATGATACCCCTGCAAAAGCTGCTTTCAGGCAAAGTATGCGCGCCGTGAGCCATGGCTGTGTGCGATTGGGAGATCCGCAGGCATTGGCTAAGAACCTTTTTGGCGAAGGTGAAGACCTGGACACCATAATAAAGGATATGAGCGAGGATAACCCCGAGCCCACAAATATCTCATTACCTAAAAAAACACCTATATACATAACTTATGTTACCTGCTGGGCTGATGAAAATGGCACCTTGCAATACCGGCCCGATGTATATGGATTGGATATTGTGCTTTATGCTCACCTTCAAACAATCATGGGGAAATAAAAAATGCCCGGTTGGTTAAGGCCGGGCATTCAGGTTTATAATTGGATAAGGTACTTAAAGTTTCGCTATATCAAATGATGTAGAATCAGCTGCAACCTGGTTTAATGGCGCGGTTTCATCCAGGTATTTTGAAGTGTACCTGTCATCATTACCGTTGATAAAAAACACCGATTTCCCCTGGATAGTATTGATAACAAAATCAGCAACATTAGGAGAAACAGCAGGGCAGCCAAAACTGCGGCCCAACCTACCCAACTGGTTAATTGCTCCCTGGCTAACATAATCGGCAGCATGAACAACAATACCCCGTTGACGGGCACTTATGTTAAATCCTTCATCCATACCGTCCAAATGTAAAGACCGGCCGTGTTTACCCATATAAACATCATCGGCCAGGTAAAATCCCAAACTGCTTTGATGCGAATCGTTACGATCAGAAAAACGGTTTGCCATTTCCATGCCGCTTCCTTCACCGTGTGCTACCCAGGTATTTAGTAAGAGTTGTTTGCTAAATAAATTAATTATCCACATACGTTTTTCGCGGCTCGGTTTGGTAAAATCAACAACCGTAAGCACCGCAGTATTTTGTGATAATTTATGAGCGAGTTTTAAATTGGTATAACCGGTAACTGCTTTTTCAAACACTTCGAAAGCTAACCCCGATTCCTGTAAATTAGCTGCAAGATAAAGGTTATTAACATACTGGTTAAATAGTTCTTTTGCAGACAGACTTTCATTTACCCCTCCTTTTAGTTTGCCTGAACCCGGCGATCTCCAACCAATTATAGTTGCTGAGAAAAATAAGACCGCTAATGTTAAGCACCAAAAATACTTCCTCATACTTGTTTTGAGTTTAATTTTTAATCAATAGTAAAATCAGTAAAAGGCTTAGAATTTAGGATCTTGAACGGAATTAGGTACCGAACAATTACAAATGTATAATTTTCTATTTAAAGAAAAGTCATTTTAAAATATTTTTTTTCTACTAAAATGAAAGTTCTTTATGAATAAAGAAAATACAAGTCCGTTTTACGAGACGAAAAAGCAAAAGGTTTCCTCTAAAAATTTATTTCTTATTTCGGCGAATCGCCATAAAGACGATTCCTATTATAATGACGGGCAACCAAAGAAAAAAAGAATACATTCCAGCTTTACTTACTAAGAGGCTGTCTAAAAATAAAAAAACAAATCATCATTGCAAGTACCGACCAGCCGAGCTGGAAAAAAAGTAATGACATGTATGGGTACCACAATCACCCGTGATCGTCATTGCGAGGAGGTACGACGAAGCAATCCCCAAAATACAGAGCGGATTTGCACAGCTACTCTGTAAATCGGGGATTGCTTCGTTCCTCGCAATGACGGGTTTATGTGTAAAAAATACATATTGATAATCAATAACTTACAATCATATCATTATAAGGTACGAAGCAATCCCAAACTATACCGAGCGGATTTGCAAAGCTACTCTGTAAGACAGGGATCGCTTCGTACCTCGCAATGACGCGTGGATATGTGCTTAATTAGAAGTCTAAAACATTAATAAATTAAATTTAAACAGCTTCTTAAGCCGTTCTTTTAGTGTTATCAATCAGTAATCGATTTACCTTACTTCACCCATTTTACCTTGTTTTCGAGGAGGATGTTTCTTTTTCCCTCCGGACGATGATCTGAATAACCAAGATACAATGCCCCTATTACCTGGTCTTCATCGCGCAGGAGTAAAAAATCTTTCATGACTGGCTTTAGTATTAAGCCGCCGGTGCTCCAGAACGAAGCCATATTTAATGCAGTAGCACCAAGTAATATATTTTGAACAGCGCTGGAAACAGCAGCAACTTCTTCAACGGGAGGAATTTTTGGCAAGTCGCCACGCTGCATAATAACAATAATTATATGCGAAACCTTATCACCCTGGTGAAGCAAATTATTAAAAACAGTTTCATTAAAATCTTCGGGGATTACACTTTGCTTATATAATTCTGCATGTTGCTGGCAAAACTTAGCGGGGTTTTCGTATACAACAAAGCGCCAGGGTTCGGTAAAACCGTGGGTAGGCGCCCAATCGGCAAGCTCAAGCAAAGCTGCAATGTGGCCGTTTGGCGCTTTATGCCCGTTCATCATATTGGGTTTGATGCTGCGGCGTGTTTGTATGATATTGGATATGGTTAAAAAATTGACAGAATTCATAGTGCTTGTAATTGAAAGAAAACGCTCTCCCCAACACGTCATTGCGAAGCCCCACCCAACCCTCCCCGGAAGGGAGGGCTTTAAAAAACCCCGAAGATCAAAGTCTCCCCAACCGTGGGAGATTTAGAGGGGGCTCATAATTCGTGCCTTGCAATGACGGTATTATAAAGTTTTTATTTTGTTAGTAAATCGCCGGAAATTTAGCCGGGTTTGCCTCGCTCATAATAGCATAAACAGCCTCAACAATATCATCAAACGATGGTTTGCTAAAGTAATCACCATCGGAGCCATATGGAGGGCGGTGTTCTTTGGCAGTCAGCGTCCGGGGTTGCGAATCCAATGAATAATATCCTTTTTGCTCTTCTACTATTTGTTGAATAATATAGGCCGAAGCAGCTCCGGGTACATCTTCATCAACAACAAGCAACTTGTTGGTTTTCTTTAACGAATTACTACAAACATGCTCTGTATCAAAAGGATATAATGTTTGTGGATCAATAACTTCAATGTGAATACCCATCTTTTCCAACTCTTCGGCGGCTTCTAAAACGATGCGTAAAGTTGACCCGTAAGATACAACCGTAACATCGGCACCCGCTTTCATGATCTCGGCTTTGCCTAAAGGCACGGTAAACTCACCAACATTGGCGGGTAACTTCTCCTTTAAACGATAACCATTAAGGCTCTCGATAACCAACGCAGGCTCATCGCCGCGCAACAGGGTGTTATACATACCAGCTGCCTGAGTCATATTGCGCGGTACACAAATATGAAAACCACGCATCGAACTTAATATCATACCCAATGGCGAACCTGAATGCCAGATACCTTCCAGCCGATGCCCGCGGGTACGTATAATAAGCGGCGCTTTTTGTCCGCCAAAAGTGCGGTAGCTTAGGCTGCCAATATCATCACATATAACAGTTATGGCGTATATGAGGTAATCAAGGTATTGTATCTCGGCTATTGGCCTTAAGCCACGCATAGCCAGCCCCATACCCTGCCCTATTATAGTAGTTTCACGAATGCCGGTATCGGTAATACGCACGTCGCCATATTTGCTTTGCAGCCCGGAAAATCCCTGGTTAACGTCGCCTATAGCACCTACATCTTCACCAAACGCAACTATCGTTTTATCGCGCTCAAAGTTGGCATCAAAGCAGGCGTTTAATACCTCGCGGCCATCAATCAATCTTGCATCCTCATTGTAGGTAACAGGTACCACCGGAACGTACAAAGGTGATTGCGGAGTATCGGAGAAAAGTTTGGTATTATAACGGACGTTATTCTTGCCGTTCTCGGTATTTAACCAGTCAACCAATATTTGCCTTTCTGCAGAGTCTTCGTGTACAGTAGCCCTAAGGGTTTTACGTATGGCCGATACAATATCCTTGCGCCCGGCATCATAGCATTTACGCAACGTGCTTACAATATCTGCAACCTTATCTTTAACTGAAACACCTTCCGCAAATTGTTCAATCAGTTTCGCGGCTTCCTCCAGTTCGGTATTGATTATGTTTACCACTTCACTGGCTGCTTCGCGCTGGCACTCACGTACATATTTTTTTGCTTCGGCTTCCAGTTCATCCAACTCCTGTTCTGTCGAAATAGCCGATGTTACCATCCACTGGCGCATTTTCAACAGGCAGTCGTTTTCATCCTCCCAGGTTAAACGCTCTTTTGTTTTGTAACGTTCATGCGACCCGGAGCTTGAGTGGCCTTGCGGCTGCGTCATCTCAATAACGTGTATCAATACCGGCACGTGCTCTTCCCGGCATAAAGTTATTGCACGGGCATAGGTTTCGCAAAGCGCAATGTAATCCCAGCCTTTTACTTTAAATATTTCAAAACCGTTTGAGCCATTTTCGCGCTGAAAACCTTTCAGTATTTCTGAAATATCCTCTTTAGTTGTTTGAAGTTTGGCCGGAACAGAAATGGCATAAGCATCATCCCATATAGAAATAGCCATTGGTACCTGCAATACACCTGCGGCATTAAAGGTTTCAAAAAATACACCTTCGGATGTTGCTCCGTTACCTATAGTACCAAAAGCAACCTCATTGCCATTAACAGAAAATTGTTTAAGGTATTCCAGCTCTTTATTCTGACGGTATAGCTTTGAGGCATAAGCCAACCCCAGCAAACGCGGCATATGACCGCCGGTTGTTGATATATCCGATGAACAATTCATCGTTTCGGCCTGGTTTATCCAGCTGCCATCGGCATTTACAAAACGGGTTGCATAATGGCAATTCATTTGCCTGCCGGCAGATGAAGGGTCTTTCTCTACATCGGGATGAGCATAAAGCTGTGAAAAAAACTCTTTAAGGTTGCTCATACCCGTAGCAAACATAAAAGTTTGATCGCGATAATAACCCGCACGCCAGTCGCCTGCACGAAATGCCTTTGCCATAGCCAGTTGCGCAACCTCTTTACCGTCACCAAAAATACCAAACTTAGCCTTGCCCGTTAAAACTTCTTTCCTACCTATTAAACTGGCTTGCCTGCTTTCGTAGCCAATACGGTAATCATCAATCACAATCTTTTTAAAATCATCAAAACTGAGCTCAGCAGAATCAAATTTACTGGTCGCACGTATTGCTGTTCCGGGCATATAAAATTTTGTTTAGACGGTAAAATTATAAAATTCTATTCTGTAATTGGTATAGTAACATTTAAAACATGAAGTAATGCCAATAGTTTTGTTATTACATTAAACCTTTTATATTTGTGTTAATCAAATATAGCATATGAAAAAGATATTAATGATCTGCGCAGTGGTTTTAGGTTTTGCCTTTACTGCATCGGCACAAGATAACCAAAAAGCCGAGTTTAAATTTAACGAGGAAAAGCACGACTTTGGTAAAGTACCACAAGGCACGCCCGTTACCACTGTTTTTGAATTTACCAATATTGGCAAAGAGCCACTTATACTTACCGAGGTAAGGCCAACCTGTGGTTGTACCATTGCCGATTACACCAAAACTCCGGTAAAAAGCGGCGATAAAGGATCAATAAAAATCACTTATAATGCTGCTGTTGCTGCGCCGTTTAACAAAACAATAGTTGTTAAATCAAACGCTGTTACACCAGAGAAATATTTGAATATAATTGGCGAAGTTGTTGCTAAACCAGCATCGAGCAGGTAAGCCCCACCCAAACCCTCCCCGGAAGGGGGGCATAAAGAAAATATTGAACACCGCTTTGCGGTGTTTTTTTTTGCTTTTATTTTGACAATGCTAATGCACAGAAAAATAAAATAGTCACCCCTTTCGGGAGAGATTTAGAGGATCGCTTTTAAATATTTAGAGGCTCAAACGCCGGAAAAATCTATTAAATGAAACTGCCTGACACAGCATATTGGCAAATAGCGATGGGTTTGAAACCCATCGCTATGGTGAAAGTTTTAATTTGATTTTAAAAGCGATTCGGGGTAGTGTCTCAGTTTGAAATATATTCTTCGTAAAGATTCATAAACATTACGTGTGCCACCTGCAATGGAAGCAGGTTTAATAAAAAGGCTTATGACTATTGAAGATCTTGTTAGGCTCACAGATTAAAAATACCTTTAAAATGTATGACGAAAATGGATGCCATAAATTTGAGAGATAAAAGCCTTCCTGAATTGGTAGGAATGCCAATTTTTGACGAGTTGCACCCCGATTGGGCAATAGTTGATAAACTTGTTCTATTTTATTCAAAATTATTCCCAAAAAGCGAAGGCAAAACATACACTCATAAAGAGGTAGTATTTAAAGTTTGCATAATGGCTTTTGTTGAATGTATTTTGATTGGACAAATTGTATCTTCTTTGTAACCAAATAAATCATTTGCTGCGTGGTCTATAAATATCCTGCACAAGCATTTTTAGGGTTGTATTGCCAACGTTTTTTCCAGAGTCTGACAGTGGGCCACTAATCAGTGCCATGCCTGTTGGAAAGGTAAGTGTGTCCTGCCTTCCTACTGCCTTAATAAATAAAGCAATTTTTCCACCTTGAAGAACATAGACAGTATGATCGGGATGATTATGTAGTGCCCATGACTCTCCAGGCTTTACGGTAAACACGTACATTTTTATATTCAACGTATCACCGAGCTTTTTTGTAAATTGTGGGCCTACAGTTAACGCGTCCATAGCCGGATCATAGGCAGGCATGGAAGAAGTGTCATTTTTAGTAACAATTGATGCTGTATCCTTTTCATTTTTTCCCGAAGTTGTTGCCGGTTCATTACAGCCAATAAGAAATAAAGCTGAAGCCAACACCAAAAAATGGATGTTGTTTGTAATTTGTTTCATGGCTAAATTTTTTAAAATGGATAAAAAGAAAAGTAATTTACAAAAATTATTTTATTCAAAAAATACTTTTCGCCAATAAATTAATTTTCAAACTGAGACACTACCCGATTTAGAGAGGGCAGTTTTTTTTACTAATTTTGCATATGCCAAAAGTATCTAAAAAAGGGCAGCGCATGCCCGCGTCACCTATACGCAAATTAACACCTTATGCCGACAAGGCTAAGCTGGACGGCAAAAAAGTGTACCATTTAAACATCGGCCAGCCTGATATTGAAACACCGGAAGGCATGCTGAATGCCATCAAAAATATCGATTTTAAGGTGTGGGCCTACACCGCATCCGAAGGCACTTTAAGCTACCGGAAAAAGCTTACAGAATACTATAACAAGCTGGGTTACAATATTACACCCGAGGATATTATTGTTACTACCGGCGGATCTGAAGCCATTACCATTGCTATGATGGCCTGTTTGGATTCGGGCGACGAAGTAATAATCCCCGAACCTTTTTATGCCAACTACAACGGTTTTGCCAGCCAGAGCGATATTGTGGTAAAACCCATCCTATCGTACATTGACAATGGTTTTGCCTTACCATCCATCAGCGAGTTTGAAAAACTGATCACCGATAAAACCAGGGCCATTATCATTTGTAACCCTAATAACCCTACCGGGTATCTTTATTCGGAGCACGAGTTGGAAGAATTAAAGATATTGGCCTTAAAATATGACCTGTACCTGTTTTCGGATGAAGCTTACCGTGAGTTTTGTTATGATGGCCGCACATTTATTTCGCCAATGCATCTGGATGGACTGGAAGAAAACGTAGTGGTATTGGATACCGTAAGCAAACGCTACAGTGCCTGCGGCGCCCGCTTAGGCTGCCTTATAACCAAAAACAAAGAACTGCGCACCGCGGCATTAAAATTTGCCCAGGCAAGATTAAGCCCCGGCATGGTTGAACAAATTGCCGGCGAAGCAGCGGTAGATACCCCCGATGCATATTTTGAGACTGTAAACAAAGAATATACCAGCAGGCGGGATACTTTGGTTGCTGCATTAAATAAAATGGATGGCGTTTATTGCCCTAATCCGGGCGGTGCATTTTATGTGGTAGCCCAGTTACCGGTTGACAATGCCGACAGGTTTTGCCAATGGATACTGGAAACCTTTAGCTACAACAACCAAACCGTAATGATGGCGCCTGCAACCGGCTTTTACAGTACCCCAGGTGCGGGTACAAACGAAGTACGGCTGGCTTATGTACTTAATAACGAGGATCTTAAAAGCGCCATGACTTGCTTAGAGGAAGCACTAAAAGTGTATCCGGGCAGAACAGTTGGCCGGGAGCAACTGGCAGCGGGTAAATAGTTTGCAAGGAGAAATGACGTTTTAAAAGATTTGTCATCCTGAACGCAGTGAAGGATCTAATCGCAAACTGTACAGGGCGAAGAAATATAGCGAATAATAGATGCTTCAAACGTTCAGCATGGCAAAAGCAGCAATCGCTTTTAAAATATTAAAGGATCGAACGCCAGAAAAATCTATCAAATAAAACTGTTTGGCACAGCATATTGGCAAATAGCGATGGGTTTGAAACCCATCGCTATGGTGAAAGTTTTAAAAGCGATTGCCTCGATGACAAAAGGCTTTCTTTGCAAATACGTCATAAGGGAGGGCTTAAAAATCAAAAAGTCTCCCCTACCGGCTACCGGGGGAGATTTAGAGGGGGCTCATCGGTCCGTACCTCGTTATGCCGCATGGATACCTACTTCATTATCATATTTTAACTCTCTATTAATATTATTAATAATTCTAATATGATTTATGAGAATATTTCTAAATTAGTGGTAAATGAAACGCTTATCACTTCCGTATATTTTATTTGCATTTTTGGCTTTAATAGCATTTTTTACTTCCTGCAAAGAATTCATAGAACCATCAATCGCTAAAAGGCAGGTACAACTGCAAGCCCCTGCAAACCAGTACCAAAGCACTAAATACACAGTTAATTTTTGGTGGGACGAAGTAGAAGATGCCTTGAATTACCGGCTACAGGTAGTTACTCCCGGATTTGATTCCATTGGCGGTTTAGTATTAGATACGCTAATAAATGGCAATAAATTTGCGTCAACCCTTGATCCTGGAAAATACGAATGGCGGGTAAGGGCAGAAAACGGAAGCTCTCAAACTGAATATTCAACAGAAAGAAGTTTCACCGTGGAGGAGTCCTCGTTAACCAATCAAACCCTAACCCTTTCTTCACCTGCAAACAACGCAACCAGCAACCAAAGTACTATTCTTTTTAAATGGAACAGTTTATTCAGCGCAACCAAATACCAGGTAGAGATTGATACCAATAATTTTATTGACGAAAATACCCTTGTTTATAACCAGGTTGTCCCGGGTCAGCAGGTAAGTTTCAATGTACCAAAGGAACAGGTTTATGGCTGGCGTGTACGTGCTGAAAATGAAACCGAACAATCCAAATGGTCGGCAATCAGGTATGTCACCTATGCAATCCCTTTGCCTGCTCAGGTAAGTTTAGTTTCACCCAATAATGCCAGTATCGTAAGTTTACCGGTACAACTTAACTGGAACACGGTTACCGGCGTATCCGGTTATAAATTATACGTGTTTAAAAGCGATTCGACCACTTTGTACAACAATACTTTCCCGGCGACTTTAAACACCACCAGTTATAATTTTAACCTGGGTAGCAGCGGCGAAAAAATATACTGGAAAGTAAGTGCTGTAAACACATCTGGCAAAGAAGGCAAAGCCAGCGGTTTAAGAAATTTCACCCTGCTATAAAAAGGCGTTATGATCAAAAAAAATAAAGTTTTGACGTATGTGCTTATCTTCGTTGTGCTGATTGTATGGGGGATTATTATATACAGAATAGTTGCTGCGTACAGCGGAAACAATGATGACGCTTATATCCCGCCGCCTGCGGCCAAAGAAGTTTTTAATGATTATGCCATACCTAAAGATACTACCCGGTTAATGCTCAATTACAGGGACCCTTTTGGATTAATAGTAAAAAAAGATACAATAAAACCCCGATCTTTGGGAAGGCCCTATTTAAAAACCGGGATAACGAATATGAAGCCCGTTTTCAATTGGGACATTATCCAATATTCTGGATACATAAGAAACCCCGATTCAAAGAAGCTGATTGCCTTTCTGCATATCAATGGTAAAGAAGCCACGATGAACGAAGGTGAAACAATTGACCACGTAAAACTGGTTCGGAATATGAAGGATTCTGTACTGGTTAATCATGAAGGTAAAACAAAATATATCCGCATCAAACCCGCCAACTAAATGAAACTCGTTTATACTTTCCTATTCCTTACTTTAACGCTCCAGACATTCGCTCAAAAAATGCCGGATTATGGCCTGCACAAAATACGGATCACCGATACAGATAAAACCATACTGGCAGAGGTTATACCTGTTACATCAAACCCGGATGCGCAACCCGATCTTAAATATTACTGGTATGCCGCCAACAAGATTCATACGCTGCAGGGAGGCTACAGCGGGCAGCTGCTAAATGGCAGTTATACCGAATTTTACCTCAATAAAAACCTGAAAACACAGGGAGTTTTTAAAAAAGGTTTAAAGGACGGAATCTGGAAAGAATGGAATGAACAAGGTATACTGACCCGGCTGGTTAACTGGGACCTGGGTATCCGTTCGGGTAATTTCAGTTTTTTCAACCCGGATGGGAGTGTGAAACAAACGGGGAAATATCAACAGGACGAGTTTAACGGGCCCATTATTATTTATGAAGGCCGCGATTCCACCCGGACCGTATATTACAAAAATGGCCAGATGTTGAAGGAAAAGCCAAAAYCATTTTTTAACAAGGTCAATATTTTTAAAAAGAAGAAAAAACCAGGCAAAACTCATGATTAAAGCTTCGGCCTTATATATCGTGATCATTATAGCCCTGGTCATTGCAGTACTCTGCTCATCCCTGATTCTGGCCGCCTATTTTTTTCGCGGACAGTACCAGGTAAAAACCAGGTTCGACCGCTTACAAAACAATCTTTCCTCCGGTGTTCATATCTTACTTACAAGCAAGGATAGTTTGTACACTCAGGGCAAAACAATCAGTTTATTTAATAATGAGGACGACTCCGTTAAGCTTAAAAATATCCCCTGGGGCGTATACGATATAAGTGTTGCCGAGGCTTTTAAGCAAAAGGATACCCTGTTTAAAGTATTTTCAACCGCCTTTGTAATTGATTCTTCAAAATGGGCTGCAATTTACCTCATAGATGAAGACCGACCAGTATCAGTAAGCGGGAAAACTATGGTACGCGGCGATGTATATTTACCCAAAGCAGGCGTTAAACCTGCTTATGTGGATAATAAAGCCTACCAGGGCGATAAACGGCTTATTATAGGTAAAACGCATGATAGTCAGCGTAAACTTCCCTTGCTTAATCAAGGCAGGCTAAATACACTGGAACGGCTATTCAACCAGTCGAGAGGCCCTGTAAACAAGAGATGGAATGCGGATACAACCAAAATTTCCTTTCGTGATCCAACCTATATCGTTAACCTGGGTTCAAATTCTTATACTTTAAAGAATACCAGTATATCGGGGAACATCATTTTGTATTCTGATACGCTGTTAACGATTGACAGTACAGCGATATTAAATAACGTACTGGTGTTTGCAAAAGCGATTTTGGTTAAAGAAGGCTTTCATGGTAACTGCCAGCTGTTTGCAACAGATTCCATAGGGGTTGAAAAAAATTGCAGGTTTAATTATCCTTCCTGTTTAGGCCTGTTGCGGTATAAATCGCCAATGGTGGGTTTTCCCCCGCAGATCAATATCGGTCAAAACACCAGGATAGATGGTTGTATTTTCACTTATGAAAAAGAAGCATCGGCATTGCCTGCAACCATTAGTTTAGGTAAGGGATCACAGATAAGCGGGCAGATTTATGCACAAAATATGCTGTCGACAAAAGATAGCGTTACTATAAAAGGCAGTGCATTTACTACCCGTTTTATATACCAAAGTGCATTTACCCGTTATGAAAATTACCTCATCAACCTAAAGATTGATGCCACTACCCTATCCAGGTATTATTTAACCAGTGAAATGATGCCGGTAGCATCACCAAAGAAAAAAATACTGCAATGGCTGGAAGAAAAATAGTTAAAAAAGGAATGGTAGCCGCATCCACAATTGTCGAGGTGGTGGTGGCTATGGTTATTATTGTGGTGATATTTGGCATGGCCATGATGATTTTTGCCAATGTAACACAGCAGGCGTTGTCCACCAAAAAGATCCGGGCAGCTGCCATTCTTCAAAATATTCTGCTTAATGCAGAACAAACCCGGGAATTGCCGGAGCAACCATTTAACCAGGATAATTTAAGGATTATACCCGAATTAAAACCGGTTGAAAATGAACCTGAATTAAGTGAGCTGCATTTAACAGCCTATGACGAGAACCAACAGAAAATAACAGAGGTAAGGGAAATAATGATTAAAAAGTATGAACCATAATAAAATAAATGCTTTTACCATTATGGAGGTTACCATTGCTATGATGGTTTCGGCTATACTTATCCTGATTGTTTATACGGCATTTTCTGTAGTTAGCAGCTCTTATCATTCGTTTCTGTTTAAGAATGAAGAATCTGCCAGCCTGGTGCAGTTGGACCGGCTACTTCAGCGGGATTTCCGCCGGGCTGATATGATCATTAAAAACGACTCGGGAATTTTCCTGAAAAACAACAAAAACAGCGTCAGCTATATATTGAACAACAATTACATTGTACGTGTAAGCGGAATTACTGATACCTTTAAGGTAAAAACAGAAAGCACCCACATGACATTTGAACAGCAGCCTGTGAATATGGTTGCACAGGATACCGTAAGTAACAGGATTGATGAACTTAAACTGGACCTGCTATCCCATAATGAAAAAATAACCTTTCATTATTTTAAACTTTACAGCTCTGCTGACCTTTTTAAACAAAACGCCAATGCCGACAATTGACCTGAGCCAATACGAAAAAAAGAAAGCACCCAAACCTTCAAAACCTACTGAGGAAGGTGGCATACTGGCTTTTTTAAACCGCGACATTAGTTTTGGGGGTAAAGAACTAAGTGATAAGAAGAAGGAATACCTGTACCTGGAATTAAGCTCCCTCCTGCTGGCAGGCATTAATTTAAAAACCAGCCTTGAACTGGTTACCGCCGAACAGGAAAAAGAAAATGACCGGAAATTATTTAAAGACATCCAGGATAGTGTATTAAATAATGGTATTGCCTTTTCCAAAGCTTTAGAAAAATCGGGTAAGTTTTCGTTGTACGAGGTTTATAGTATCCAGATTGGTGAAGAAACCGGCAAGCTCTCTGAGGTGCTGCAGGACCTGGCTAAATATTACCAGGGCAAAATCAAACAAAGGCGCAAAATTGTATCTACACTCACCTACCCTTTTATGGTACTGCTTTCGTCGTTTGGCGCGGTTTACTTTATGCTGAAGGTGGTGGTGCCCATGTTTGCAGATGTATTGAAGCGTTTTGGCGGCCAGCTGCCCTGGATAACCGAAATGGTTATCAGCATTTCAAAGGGAATGGAGACCTATTTTCTTCCGGTTTTCCTGTTGTTTACGGCGTTGATTATCTTTTTATACCGGGTACGCAAAACCGAAACTTACCGCAAAATTGTGTCGGGTTTCCTGTTAAGGGTGCCGGTGGCCGGTAACCTCATCAAAAAAATATACCTGGGCAGGTTCTGCAATTCTATGCGGCTACTCATCAGCGCTCACGTTCCGCTGCTAAGGGCTATTGCTTTGAGCAGGCAAATGGTGGGCTGGTATCCCATCGAATCCTCACTACAAAAGGTAGAGGACGATATTCTTAACGGTAAATCCCTGCACCAAAGCCTGCAGCAGTTTAAAGTTTACCCTTCCAAAATGATCCAATTGGTGAGAATTGGGGAGGAATCCAATAAGCTGGACTACTWTTTTGCTAAAATAGCCGAACAATACGGAGAAGAAGTAGAATACCAAACTACTTCCCTAAGCAGCATGATGGAGCCATTGTTCATTATCGTGGTGGGCTTCCTGGTGGGGGTTATTATGATAGCGATGTATCTACCTATGTTCCAGATGGGAAATACGTTTCAATAGTGGGGTGTTCGTTATTTTGGCAATGCCTGCGGCCCGGGCTATCCGTTTATACGCCTGCTGGCATTAGGCGCGAGGCCGGTAGCCACTGCTATCCCTATTGCGGATTGTTGCTGGTAAAAAGCTTTTTTAGTACAAGAAAATCTTAAAAGACACACGGATATGTCTGCGCCACTTGGGATTATTAAAAGTTATAAATATGCAAATCCCGAATGAAACTAACATCCGGGATTTGCAAAATAAGTTGGTCCTTACAAATAAGTATGACTCAATTAAGACTGTCAATAATTTTTGACAATTCGTCCTTGACCGGCTTTGGTATTTTATTTTCAGATCGTATCAACTCCTGCATGAAAAAATATTCATTTATAGGCAGCACCATTGAGATTCCCAAATCTTTGATTAGCAAATAAACGTCATCATCAATTTCTATATCATTTTCATGCATTTTGTTGATCAAAAGATCAAATGCAACCCCATATTCAAGGTACCCTATGTATTCCGTCGCATTATTTATGTCATCACTGCTCAAACCAAGGAGTTTACCAACCTTGATTAATAATAAAAGCTTCTGCTCAAGTTTTTTTTTATATTTTAAATTATTCATTTTATTGGAAGTACAATCCCAGCTGTCGCAATGCTCCTGCCTTAGGTAATCAACACATTGCAGCCTTACAAAAACATCTATTCAAAAAATCGTTGCAAAACTACAGATATAATCCTTCCGGGTTTCTGAATTTATAATTGCAGCTCATACGTTAAAAATACAAAACCCCATATGAAACGCACATTCGGGATTTGCATATCCAATACTCACTATGCGGGTCACAAGGTTGGAACCTTGCGACAGCGCGGTAAGGGAAGTGGGGCAGCGAAGGACGCCCTTGCGGTAGCTGGGGATTGGCTTATAAATAACAAAGGCCGGCAATGCCGACCTGCACTAATCTATTTCATGAGCTAAACAAGACTCTTCATAACTCCACAACTCGTTTATTTCACCCTCAGTAAGAAACTCTTTTATTGGCTTGTAATCAACCGTGGATGGAACATCCACCGATATCAATTTCGCAATATTACTTCCTTCATAAGTACATCCAAAGCTATTCAATTGCTGTATTGTGGCTTCAATGACTTCCTTTGTATAGAATATGATTCGTATAGTACTATGACCTGATTCTTCAATTAAGTCAGTTACGTACAATTCACCATTTCTATCTTCAACACTTACTATGTCACCCCAAGAATATCCGGGTGCATAGAATAGTATATTGCGTAACTCATAGTACTCGCCTTGTTTTTCAGCCCACGCACTTTCTAAAGCATAGTTGTCTTCTAAATCCTGATATTCAAATATTATCTTTTCCATTTAGTTACCTTATTAGTTAGAGGGTTTCTGTGTTGGTGTTGGCGGTGTTGGCGCGGGTGTTGTTGGCACTTTATCGCTTTTTTCAATATTACATCCCCGACACAAAACCTGTCCGTTGTCACTGGTGCCACTACCACCGTTGGCTTTGGGATCAATATGGTCTACCTGTGTATCCGTACTTGGTGGGGTTACGCCTTTTTGAGATTTCTCTGGTTTAGTAGTTTCAATCCCACAACCCTGACATATTGTTTTTCCGCCATTTTTTACTTTGTTTTGATCAATTACTTCTTTTTTACCTCTGGGTGTGTGTTTTTTTCCTGGCCTGCTCCCTGGCGCAGCCGGTTTTCTACCTTCAAGAATAACCGGTTTGTTTAACGACATACCATTTGTAACCCTTGTATTATCACGTTGCATGACGGGCTCACTACTTACTTGATTTTGGCTATGTTCAATAACCTTAACCGTAAGGTATGCTCCGCCTACAACAGTAGCGGCAGTTAGCGCCGAATATATTGCGTATGCCGCAACGCCTTCTTCCCAAACTTGTGCAAGTACCCCACAACATGGTGCTCTTCCATCAGGATCGGTAAGTTTTATTGGGTTACCAAACACATAACCATAAGGCGACGTACTTTCCTGATCTGCCTCAACCAACGGATCCACACTCGTCCACCTCCCCACCACCGGATCATAAAACCTCGCGCCATAATCGTACAGCCCTGTCTCTTCCTGCAACTCTTTATGATTATAAAGGTACAAGTTTTTAGCACTTGGCACGTTATTTTGCAAAGATTGTATGGTATACCCAAAGGCATAATATTCCGTATGCTGCAGGTTTAAGGGCGTACGCTGGGTTGGATCGTTCGGGTCCCAGGTCAAGGTTAAACGGGTGTCGCCCAGGTGATCTTTTAGGCCGTATTCGTATTTATATACTGTTCCGTTTTTCCTTGCCCGGCCTTCCTCGGTCTGGATAAAGGTGATGGCGCTTGTTCCGTTGTCGTATTCTATCCCATTAACGTATTCGGTGGTGATGGTATTACCGCTAACCACGTCTACAGAGATCTTGCGCAGTTTCCTGCCCGTTGCATCATAAACGTAGGCTACCGAGTTGCCGTTTGATTTGGTAAAGGTTTGCGGCAGGTTCAGCATATTGTAGCTGATCCCGGTGATGGTTTTGTTCAGGTCTTTCAACTGATTGCCATTGCCGTCGTAGGTGTATTCATTGGCCACTTTTACCGGGTCGCTAAAACCCCAGGTGCCGGCATAGGTTGCGGCGTCATCTACCCGCGTTTGCCGGTTGCCGCTGTAGGTATAGGTCAGCGTATCCACCTGGGTACGGCCGCCCGCATTGTCATACCTGCCCAGCGCGGTGATATTGCCCATATTGTCATAAGTGGCGTATTCACTGTGCAGGCCGTCTTTGGATGCCGCGCCTGTTGATGAGACTGCGTCGTTCAGCCGGTTCAGCTTATCGTAGCGGTAATCGTAGGTGAGGCTGCTGTAGGTGGTTCCCGATACAGGCGCTGTTTTGGTGGTTACAGAGGCTATATTGCCATTATACTGTGGCCTGGAGGTAGCAACGCTGTCATATTTCAGTTCCATGCCAAACTGGTCGTTGGTACTGCTGCTGGTCAGCCCGCCGTCTGCCGCGAGTGTTGGGTTATTGATATTGGTGAGCCAACCCCTCGGGTTATAGCGGTAGTTCACACTTTGTAAAAAGCTTGCCCCGCTGTTAATAGAATGCAGCCCTTTTTTTAACAGCTGCCCGGCCTCGTTATAGAAGCTTTGGGCCACAATGATTTTGGCCTGTGCTGTATTGACGCCATCCTTCAGCTGGTTATAGGAGTTCCGCTTGCGGCCCATGTGGTCATAAGTATAGCTATCGGTCGAGGTCAGGTAAAGCACTTTGTCCGTTTTGGTCGCATTGGCTGCATAATGCGTCCGTACAACCGAAGTGGGCTGTTTTGCAAAATTGTATACCGTGGCTATATCGTCATAGTTCCACTGGCTCAGCAGGCTTGCCCCGCCCAGGTAATGCTGGCTGAACAACCTGATTACCTTGCCTTCTTCATCGTAATAGGGCACATTCCACAGGTAATCGGCCGTGGTGTTTAATACCAGGGTTTTGGTGGCGGTTAAAAGCCCGGTGGTTTTAGCGCTGTAAGCGGTATTGGTATGCTGGTCATACGGTGTTGGTAAACCGGGAATACCCGTATATACGTCGTAATAAGAAACATTCAGCGTGGTTGTCCATGACAGGGGCCAGGCATTGGCGGTATAGCCGGTACCTGTAGTTACAGGCGTTTCCCAGTAAGTGGTCACCGCGTCGGCAAGTGCCTGCACGGCTGCCAGGTTATTTACCCCTGCCGTGCTGCCGGGGTGCTGGTAAATGCCGGTGATCACCGGCCTGCCCATGGCATCGTACTTGGTAATGGTCCATTCCTGCGGGGCTTTCCTGCGCTGTACCGAATCCTGGGTGGCAATTACCTGGTCGAGGCTGTTATAGATCATATACTCCCAGCCGTTGCTCGGTACCTTCTTCTGAGTAAGCCGGTTACGGGCATCATAGCGATATTGGTAGCATTTGAGATCGATGTTGGCCTGCGCGATGGCGGCATTGTTGTCCGGGAGTACGCCCGGCGGCAGTACAAAACACAGGTTGCCCCGGTCATCGTATACATAATAAGTGCTCAATTGCTCGGCTCTGCTGATCCTGGTATTGATATTGTAGGTACGCTTGAGCACTACATGCCCTTCCTTGTCCTTGTACTCCTCGGTGGTGCCAAAACAGCCGTCGCCCGGTTTCCAGTTTTCGTCTTTTGTGATGGTTACATATAGCTGGTTCGCGGGATAAGTTGCCGTGTTACCGGCCCTGAGCAGGGAGCGGCTTCCGCTTGCATTGATCTGGGCGGTATAGTAAGCCACCTTCCTGCTGCCCGCATTGGTAGTGATATTGGTGGTGCTGAAGGTCGTAACCTGCTCGTTGGTAGAAATAATGCTGCGCAGCGTGCTTTTGCCGCTATTGGCATCCGGCGTGCCCAAATTCTGCCAGGCATAACCAGGTGCTCCCTGCTCTATCACCCGGTTCAGGGGCGAGGCTTCAAACCCGGTCTGCGCGAAGGGATAGGGTGTTTTCACCACGCCGTTGGTCTGCTGTCCTTCTGCTGCTCCGCCCGTAGGATTGTAATATGCCCTTACCCCTTTGCCGGTGGTCAGCGCGTCGTCCCGGTAAGTGCCATAGCTGGTGTTCGTGGTCCGGTAGGGCAAATACTTTATGGCTTCCCGCCCGAAGGCATCTTACTCAAAAGGCTGAACGATGTCATAGCCAGAGGGCGATGCTTTTTGCTGTAACGTTTGCAGGGGTCGGCCAAGACCGTCCACGTACTGGATGGTGGTCATTACCGAATCTTTGTTCGCCGTTAAGGCGTCAAGTTTTGCATTGGTGGTTATGGCCTTTCGGGGCGCTCTTGTGCGTACATAGTTCTGCGTGGCGGTTTGGGCAAATGCGTTTACCGTAAACAGCAATGATACTGTAAACGATAGGGTTATTTTATATACTTTATAGTGAATGTTCATCTCCTTGCGTGATAAAGTTTGGCGGTTGGGTTATTACGGGCGGTAATGGTAATCATAGCTCTTCAGGATGTTGCCGTCCTGATCCTTGATGTTCTGCAATCTTTGAAACCCGTCGTATTCGTAATAGGTTGGCATGCTCCTGCCATCTGCCGAACTTGTCACACCCACCAAAGGCGTATAAGTATAGGTAACCATTTGCGAATTCAACGGGTACAGCCTTAACTCGTCAATATTTCCCGTACCGGATAATGTTAGGCTTGTTACCCCGGTAACCCGGTGCTCGTGGTAATACCAACCTTTGGTAATTAGCCCGTTAACCGGGTAGCCGCTGATTGTTCCCGCAATGGTAAGCGGGGTGGCACTTTTTGTCCAGTAAGAAACAATGTAGGTGGTAGCAGCCGTTAAGCCCGATTTACTTATTGCGCCGCCAGAAAGGTTATATGACTTGTACCCCGTAATTGCAGCTGTCACACTGTCCCGCTGGGCCGATCCTATTGTCCAGTTGCCATTTCCGTCTGCCTCAAAACTGGTATAAGCAATAGATAGGGTGTCCGCATTTTTTACCTCGGCTATCGGATATATGGAACGGTAATCCCATATGTAGCTTGTTTGCGGACCACTTATAACAGATTGAGATAATAGCTGTCCATAGCTATTATAGCCATTAAATATCACGCGATCCTCCGCTGCGTTTGTACCTTGCTTGACATTGTAAATATGCGGAAGAACAAGCCCGCTAGGATACACCATGTAGTTGATCTTTGTTGTGGAAACCTCGGAAGCCCCCCTGGTAGCATGCTGGCTGAGTACCGGAGAAATATTATACTGGCTGATCAGGGCCTGCCTGGCCGTTTCTTCGGGTCCAGTCAGTGCAACATCCTGGGGATAGGCCATCGTTGTAACATTCAAGTTGCCGTCGCTCGTGGTCGTGGTTGAGGTTGTGAGCAGGGCATGGCTTACATTTCCATATTCGCTCGTATTAATGTCCTCTAAATAACTCGTTCCCGCTGAATTATAAGTCCAGGTTCTCACCGTATCTACGTACATCCACTTGCGGAAGTGTGAATATGTGGCAATGTCATATGCCGCGTACTGATCGGGATAGGGAGTGGGCGTGGACGTGCACGTCGGGGAATACTTTTTATTTACCATATAGGACACAAACTCGCTGCTTATCCTGCTGTCTTCTCTGTAATGCGTAAATACTTTCTTTAAGGGGATTGAGGCTGTTCCGTTCATCTTAAACTGGCAGGAATATATTTCCTTGCCATTCTTCCAGCTATAACTGGTTAGAGGAGCGCTGGTTATCGGATCTCCAATGATAGACTGGCCGGGGATGTCGGGCGCGAGTTGAAAATGATGCTCCGTTCCGCCATTTGCAAAACTTGCGCCATCCGACTCGATGACGGACGAATAATATACCGGCGTGGGATAATAATATAAGTTAGTCTGCGAGTTGGAGTACATGGCAAAATAATCGTATTCGGCCTGAGCGCAAACAGCAAATCCCGGATCCGCCCCGCTATTTGACTCGCTTCGCTGAAATACCGGAAAATTCTTTTCAAAGTGCGGAGCGAATACTACGCTTCCCGAGGATTGGGAAGGGTTCGAAGAGTTGTAATAGTAGTATTCTTTTAGGTGTGGGTTGCCGTCAGTGGCGCTCGATTTTGTAATGATTTTGCCTATCCGTAGTCCGGCCACAACGCCGTTCAAGTACTGTACCGGCGGAATGTTGCTGTCGGGATAAGTAAGGCTTGCATACGCTTTTGCCGCCGCGCCATAGGGCGTTATCGACATTTGGTACGCATGTCCCCCCTTCAGCGATATCTCAACGGAGGAAATGGATTGCCCTACCTGCAAAGTTTGAGAGAATACGGAGGCGTTGGCCGTCAGGTCAAAGACGCTGATGACGCATTTATTGTGGAGTGCATCAAGAGCATAACCGGAAGAGGGGTTATAATCGCAGCTTGCTGTAAGAGAACCGGTGACCGGCTGGGGAATATTAAAGCTACTGGAAGTTTGCGTATTTGGAACACGGTCTTCTATTCCAATCCCGGTTAGGTAGACGTTGTCGTTTGGCGTTGGAGGCTGATAAGCCTGGTAAGTGGTATTAGGCTCATAGACCAGCGTATCGGAGCCACCTGTAGGATAGGAAACTTTCGACAACAGCCCCTTGGCGCTGTAGTCGGGATAATAGCCGCGGTCAGCTGTCGCGCTGTTGAAATAGGGCTTCCAGCTGTCATAGGAAGGAGGGGGAATAAGCGTGGAATTAGTATGCCCGTTAAAATAGCCGTAGGCGTCTTGCGCATAGCTTAGCCTTGCCGGAAGCTGGTCCAGGCCGTTATACGCGAAGCTGTGCACCTTTACGTCGGAGGTCTGCGGGTTCCCTTCTGTGACCTTGAGCAAAAAGGGGCGGTTGCACAGGCTTGTATCCTGCACGCTGTACGAGTTATTAAAGGCGGTGGAATGCACGTTCTGGTAGGAGAAATTGATGAAGCGGAACAGGCCGCTTTGGCCAGGGCGGTAAATCTCGATCCGGCTAAGCAGCTTGTCCCCGTTATCGGGCCTGTTCACATAGATCATCGTGACCTTTCCTCCGGCGCTGGAAGAAATCTGATCCAGGATGACCGTATTGGTCTGAAGCCATGACATGCAGCTGCTGTTCGTCAAATTGGGCGGCTGGTTTGAAAGCCCTGACTGGACGTTCTGGCCAACCAGCGAGCTGTACATTATCTCGTTTACCCCCGTTTGGAAATTGTACCCGACAGGCAAATAGGATAAGCTGATTATGTCGTTGTCGGTGTGTATGATCTTGGTCAGGTACCAGGCTGTGGCGGCAAAGGAAGGATAGCTTTTGCCACAATTGGACTGGTACTTGTTTGTTGTTTCCGTGGCTGACGCGCCCCCGAAAAAGTACTGTACTCCGTCGGAGGTCGTTATCTTGAAGTTCCAGTCGGTTCCGTTGAAGTTCTTCTCGATCTTCATCGCGGCATGATTTAACAAAACGGGATTCATGCCGTTGTCTAAAATAAATTGGCCCGAATATCCGTTGAAATTAAAAGAGAACACATCCGGCTGCGCATCATTATAATCTGCATCATTTACAGCCTCTACAAAGTCGATGAGATTTTGCGTCCTTTGCGGAAAATCAGCAGGGGGCAAAACTCTTGTTGAGTTCTCGTCGGCCGCCCCCATGACGGTCCTGGTGATCGCTCCCCCCGCGTTTAACGCCCATGACATACCTACCCTTGAGGCGATTTCATCAACCTTAAACCCATTGCTGCTGTAGTTTATCGATATTGGGAGGTTTAAATGATTTGCTTTATATTCATATAAAGACACATTGATGTTAGCCATTCCCGAGGCAAGGCCGACGTCCAATCCGCCATACTTCCCTAAGGAACTTGAATTGGGAGATGGAGGTAAAACTTCCGTGATTTTTGTAAAACCACTTAAATTGCCAGGTGTTTGACCTTGAGCCTGTGAAAAACGGGCTTGTAAAAGCACAAAACAAAAAAAACAATACCGAAAAATACGTTGCCACGTTAAAATTTGTTGTTTCATTTATAATATTTATAATTACGATAAAGGTTCAGAAATATATATAGAAAACTTTAGCTTAGCTCTTACACTAAAGTTGGTTACTCCATTTGTACCGTCAGAATTTCAGGTGGAATATTACCTTGTAAGTGTGCAGTGCACCATTGAACCGTTCAAACTGATATCCATGCCAATGGAATCGGTATACACAATGCCGTTGTGCGGGATATCCAGCCCGTTCACAGTCACTTTAAAATGGAGCCCGGCGGTATCCAGTTTGCCCTGGTCAATTGGGAATTCACCCAGCGGACTCGCGGCCGTACCGGCAACAGAATCACCAAGCAGGGTAAAGTTATAGGTCAACGGATAGACCGTGCTGTCGGCGGTTAATAGTTGTCCGGTCCATTTGCCCGAGAGGTCGGGAACGGCGGCGGAAAGTAAGATTGTAAGGCAGGAAATGGATACAGCAGTGATAAATATTATTCGTTTCATAAATTGCGATAAGGTTATTTTTAAGCACCGGCAAAATACAATTTTAATAATACTTATAAAAAAGACATTTTAATATTCATTAATTAATTGAATTTTTAATAATAATATATTAAAATAAATCAATAATTAATTCAGTTATGTTATTAATTAATTTTTAAGAGTTTAAAAAGTAATAATTAAAATCGCCCCTATCACCCCTTACCAGTCGACAATTCCAGGTAAATCTGCATGGTGAGTTTCTTTTCATTTTCGGCGCCCGATCCTGGGGTTATTAGTTTAAAATCAACAGAGCGGATGATCCCTATTTGGTCTAAAGAATGTAACTGATTTAAAAACTTATTCAAATTAAAAAAGTCGCCCTCAAAGTTTAATTTTTGGATGATAAATTTATCGGTATGGTAAAAAGCATCCTGGGTTGGTACTTCTATCAGTTTAACGTTTTGCTTTTCGGCCACAAGCGTTATGGTGCTTATAATATTGCTGCGCAGTAAACTGGTATCGGCTTTATAAAGGTTAAGGATGTTATCCAGGTTGGTGCTTTTTCGCTCCAGGTACCCGGGTTGGTAATCAAGGTTATTGGCTTTCGCAGCCTGCCCGGTTAATTGCGTGTGCAATAGCCAGGCTTCAACCGTTTTCCTGAACGAAAGCTGGTAGCTGATCATTAAAAACAGCACAATACCGGCTATCAATATATAATTCTTTTTTATCGGCAGGTTTTTAAGCATATCAATAATCTACTATAATGTTAAATTTCCCGGTACTCAACTCATTATTATAGTTATAGTTTTCTAACTGAACGTTTTTAACCCATTTTTTCGTTTTTATCCGGGCTATCCATTCATTTACCTCAATTATCCGCGCAGAACTTCCAGCCATCCTGATCCGGTGATCTATAAACTTTAATTCCTGCCGGTTGCGGTTGCCCAGGTCGTCTACCGGGTTAATGGCTATCTCCTTCATAGTGATCTCGCCCGGAAGCAGTGCTGCAAGCTGGTCTACCAACATGGCTTTGTTGACACCGCCATCCCATCCCAAATCATTAAGCAATGTTTCCTTTTCCTTAATTTTATCTGTTAAAGCCTGCATATCGCTGCTGCTGTTCGCCGAGAGACTTACCTTTTCGTTCAACTGTATGTTTGCGGAATTTAGCCAGGAAAAAAACACAAAATTAATGAGTAAAAGAACAAAGAAAACGCCAAGCACCAGGGCACCCTTTACTTTGAACTTTTTGGCATCGATAGTTTGCTGAAACCGCGCCTCGAGCGATTCTACATTTGCCCTAATCAGCTCGAGTTTGGCAGCCAAAACCAATTGAAAAGCAGTGGCGTAAGGCAGTACCAGTTTTTGATCGATAACTTCCGAATCAAGCTTTAAGGTAAACGGAGCGGTGAATGATGGATCGAGGGATAAACCCGTCCAGTTCATGGCTTCATCGCGGCTGATCTTATTGCCGTTAAATACCACCTCGTTTTCATAAATATTGAGCTGGTTTAAAATATGCGCCCCCGGGAAAGGCCCAAGGCTCAGCATCAGTACCGTAAACCCCTGCTGCTGCAAAATATTGATCCAATGGTCTGCAACTGTTCGCCTGATCATTGCCACAAACACCTGATCGCCGGAAATAAACTGTTGCAGGTAAAAATCATTGCTATTCAAATCGGGTAATATCCTGGAGATATCATGCTGGTTATCTTCAGGTATCGCGGTAAGCTGTTTAAACAGGATCCCCTTCCCCGATAAATTTAACGCGATTGGAATTTTGATATCAAGGTGCCGTGGAAGCACATCTATAGCATCCAGCTCAACAACCTTTTTTTCGATGGTGAGCTGCTTATGGTCTGTAATAACCTGGCAACAACTGATCTCACAGGAACCATCCTTCTGGATATTTACTGCGACGCCGGCCGCCTGACTGATGCTATAATATTGCGCTAACAGATCCATTTGCTTAGCGGATAATAGTGGACTTGATAAACAACACGGTAACCACCTTTGAATTGGTTTTGGAGCGGCTGCTGAAGATCCATTTTAAAATAGGAATTCTTGACAGCAAGGGGATTCCCGAACCGCTGTCGTCGCTTTCTGTCCGTTCCAGGCCACCTAATACTATTGTATCCTCGTTATGCACCCGCAAACTGGTCTCAAATTTACTGATCGCCTGTGGCGGTGGTGAACCATCAGTTGGGATGGATGTAAAATCGGATATATTTACCCTGATTCCCAAAGTAACCTGGTCATCGCCTGAGACCACGGGTTTGATCGCGATTGACAGATCGGCATTAACCTCCTGGTAAACATTGGTAAATATGGATTGCGCGCTTTGAATAGAGGGGATCACGTTTTGCGTGGTATTTTTATAATAGCGCTTGCTACCAATACTTAAAGTGGCCGAATGACCGTTCAGAGCGGTTAGCTTCGGAACGGAGCGTACATCTATATTGTTATTGGCTTCCAAAGCCTGTAACCTGACATAAAAATTGGGGACCACATGACCGAGGTTGAGCGAGGTCATTTTACCTACACTGTTCAGGAAATCGTTTACTCCCCGGGTTCCAAAGGTATAATCCAGACCGGGCAATACCGTCCCTCCTGTTTTTACGCTATCCGAAACGCCGGCGGAGATTCCTGTAGAAACAGTCCTGCTTTTGTGCACATCTATCATGGTCACTTCTATCATTACTACAGGCACCAATACATCCAGTTGTTTGATAAATCCTTCCACTTCATCAATCTGCGCACCTGAACCCGAAAGCAACAGGGTATTTTGCTCACGAAACTCTTTGATCTCGATACCTCTTTTCCAGTCGCTGGGGATCATGGTTAAAATGGTATCAATGGCACGGTTTTGCAGGTGAATTGCCCTAAAAGTACGTAAGCCTTCCAATTTACGGTCGCCAATAACATAGATACCGTTATCAGCATGAAAGGTGTACTCGGTACTTTTAAATAACAGGCTTAAAAGGGCATCATAGCTCACATCATTTACGTGAAGCGTGATGGTGCCTTTAATATCCGAATAAATAGAATAATTTTTACCCGTTTCCTGCGATGCCTGTTTAACCAGGTCGATGATGGGCGAATTGACCGCATCTGCAGAGATCAGTTTCTGCCCGTTAACTACCCTGACAAATAAACCGGTAGCCGCACCTACTCCCTGCTGACCGGCATTGCGAAACGTTTTGCGTACCGCAGTATTTTTATCCCCATTTATATATACTTCCTCATTTTCATCCAAAGGTTGAAAAAGGTAAAAGTCGTCAGCAGTGTGCACCATTTTTATCTCATTGGCATAAGCCAATTTGCCCAGGGCAGCATCAAACGGAGCATCCGCAATGTAAGCGGTAACCATTTTGTTTTGCAATGAACCCGGTACCACAATGTTTTTACCAGATACCTGGGTTATTTTCCTGGCTACTGCCGGCAGGCTATCATTAGCTAATGACAACGACAGCGTGTTATTAGCTGCATTATACTTCACCCCTATCTCCTTGGGAGGAGGCTTTAAAAACTGGTTAGGGTCTTTATATGGTGTAATATTTATAATGGACCCAATCACGGTAATATCCAGGTTGTACTTTTGGGCCAGCAGCACCAATATATTGGAGGCTGTAACACCCGTAAAAGTATCTGAGATACTAAAATTCATACCAGGGTCCGAGCTGATGCTCAGGTTATTGGACCGCGCTATGGCGTTCAGGTATTCGTGTATGGGAACGCCGGTAACCAGCAGCTGAACTTTTTGGTTAAGGCCCGGAACATTGCCGGCCAGGTCATCCAGTCGTTGTTTGATGATCTCTATCCTATCCTGCTGTTGGGCATATAGTTTTAATGATCCGGTTAAAATAAAAAAGCAACAAAGCAGATATGTAAATTTTTTCACCATGCAGTAAATCAATAGTTAAATAAAAGGGGATATATCTCATCAATGGATGTTAATCCATCGCTAAACAGACTAAAGGCGTTCTCTGCCAGGGTACGGATACCTCTTTCTTCTAAAAGGCCCTGAACATTCATGTTACCATTTTTTATTTCCCTTGCCAGGTCAAGGTCTACCGGAATAACTTCATAAACCGCTTTTCTGCCCTTATAGCCGGTATAGTAACACTTTTCGCAGCCCCGGGGGGTATAGTGCTGGGACACCTCATGGTAAGGCTTAAACTGGCGGGGATAAAGGGAATCATCAAAATCCTTCCGGAGCTTGCAATGCGGACATAATAAACGGATAAGGCGCTGTGCAACAGTTGTGTTTAAGGTATTGGCCACCATGTAGGATGGAATGCCCATATCAATAAGCCTGGAAACGGTTCCCCAGGCAGAATTGGTGTGTATGGTTGATAATACCAGGTGACCGGTAAGCGCCGCCCTGATGGCCATATTGGCGGTTTCGGTATCACGGATCTCTCCTACCATGATCACATCCGGATCCTGCCGCAGAAATGTACGTAATGCCGCGGCAAAAGTGAGCCCGATAGATTCTTTCAGCTGCACCTGGTTAACCCCCTCCAATGTATATTCAACAGGATCCTCAATTGTGAGTATGTTACGGGTTTCCTTATTCAGCAGCTTCAGGGTGGCGTAAAGGGTTGTGGTTTTACCGGAGCCTGTGGGCCCGCTAATCAGCAGGATACCGTTAGGCCTTTTTGCTCCTTGCAGGTAATTATCCAGGTCGAAAGCAGAAAACCCCAGGCTGTTCAGATCGATATCGGTAGCGTCGTTATTCAATAACCTCAGCACAACCTTTTCGCCATACAGAGTGGGCAAAACAGAGGCCCGGATATCAAACTGGTGCCCCTGGTGACTAAAATTGATCCTGCCATCCTGCGGGAGCCGTTTTTCGGCTATATCCAGGTTACCCATGATCTTCACCTTATTAATGAGCGCGGGATAGTCATCTTCCTTCAGCAGGTAGCGTTCCACCATATTGCCATCTATACGGATCCTGACGCGGCACTTGTTTTCATATCTCTCAATATGAATATCACTGCTTTTCAGGTTTTTGGCCTCCCCAATCAGGTTCATCAGGAAGTTATCCTCATCATGATGTACACTAACCTGGGCAGATCCCTTTATCGTGGTGTCTTTTATATAATACTTGG
Source organism: Mucilaginibacter sp. P5_A6 (assembly GCF_056400585.1). NCBI lineage: Bacteria > Pseudomonadati > Bacteroidota > Sphingobacteriia > Sphingobacteriales > Sphingobacteriaceae > Mucilaginibacter > Mucilaginibacter sp. P5_A6. Next base: position 54,981 of record NZ_JBFUKZ010000025.1, read on the forward strand.
ATAGTAACCGGGAAATATCGGCAGCAGCTATAGGCTCAAGCGAAACCGCTATGCCCAGCAATACTTCCAACTCGGCGGCAAGGGCGTCTGTATCTACATCATCATCACAGTATAACCAAACATGACCATGTGCACTGCCCTTTGGAAGCACACGGTAATGCCAGGCCATATCTTTGGTAAGAATATGGATATGTTCGGTTAATAAAACAATCTGTAGGTCTGTGTTCATGGTATTAGGTAACGAAGCAGCCAGTAATCATCGGTAATATTTACATGAAAATACCACCAGTCGCCTGCTAAAAATACAATAAATAATAAGGATTGAAACCCGGCAAGCGGAATATATTTATTTTTATTTTTTGTTACAGATTGCCATAATATCCACATTAATAAAACAACAGGCATACTCGCTATATAAAAAAATATATAGTTAAGTACCGACAGGTAAACAGCAATAACAAGTTGGAACAAAACATCCCCCCACCCTATCAAACTATCGGTTATATTGATAAACCTACCCTTTTTAAAATAAAAATAAAGCGTTAAAACCGCCAGCACCAATACAAGAAAACATATATTATTTATAGCCTGCTGAAACACAATGGCAAAATCATGATGTTCCGGTACATGTAGATACAATAACCCTGCAGCCAACAAAGGAAACGCTAGCCAATGTACCGCCCGGTACAATATATCCTGAATTAAAATGAGGGATAAAAGCAGCAAAAGAAAAATCTGTATAGTCAGCAGCACCTTAATCCGGGGTAACTTCTTTTAAGATCTTGTCCTGGTTCATTTCCCATACGTTAAAGGTACCGTTTTGGTTAAAATCAACTACTGCGGTGGCCCTGGCAGTAAAACCCGAATTGGAGGCACTGGAAATTTCTATCCGGTAATTGGCCCGGGCGTCTTTACCTTCGGTGGTTAGTTTCTCCTGGATAAAGCCCAGTTCGTTCAGGTCGTTGGTATATTTTGAGTGTTCGTAAAAATAGGTCTTTTCCAGCATCTGTACATGTTCAAGCTGTAGTTTGGCCTCGGTGGTTTTTGCCCTTGTAATTACAGGGAGCAGGTTTGGTAAAACCAGCAATACCAATATACCGATGATGATGAGCACCACAAGAACCTCCATTAATGAAAAAGCCTGTAATGACCTTTTAGGTTTTGGTTTAAGATACTTTTTTAGAAAAAACATGTATTGAAATATGTAATGGCTTAGGGTCAAATCTACTATTATAATTTTGAGCCTAAGTTAATAAAATCTTCTTATTTACTAATTTATTGTTTTTAAGAAAACAATAAATTAAACAGTTATTAGCAATACGACGGAAATCATATATAAACATTTTGCTTTTTACTGGAATGTAACACTGAACGAATTAAAAAATGATATAAAAACCGTAATGTTGTGACCTCTGATAACTATGCCCATATATTTTATATAAAAAAGCCCTCAGAAACTAATCCAAGAGCTTTTTCGTGAAGCCCGAGTGAACATAAACTTTGGCACAACCGGCTGTTTTTCAATATCATTACCCTGGTTATCTGCCCGACTCACCCAGCGTTCACCAAATAGGTACTAACTGATCCGTATATTATGCTACCTAATGCATAGCCATTTCTCCCGAAAGTATCTCATCATTTAAAACGAAGAGATGCAAGCATTTCGCCTTTAGGGAGTTCCCGTGCAGTATAATAAAGGCTGAGCTCATGATTAACATTGTTCCTTTCTAACTGCAACAGATCTTTTACCGATATTACCATATTTAAATCGGAACCGGTGGCATTAGCAAATTCAAATTTCTTCAATATATTCCCTTTCTCGTCTTTTATGGCTATGCTCCTGTTGGTACCAGCGCCCTTTACAGTGCAGTGTTTGTAAGTGATACGTAATTGGTCATTGTCGTTTGCCTTATCCAGTTGTAGTACTCTTAAACTCAATGGTTGGTTCACCGCCTGTTTTAGGATGAGCTTGCTATTAAGATAGATCTCGTAACTGTCCAATCCGAACTTTGTTGTGAAACCAAATGCAGTGAAGCATAGTGTAATCAGCGTAAACATCTTAATAAACGCATGATTGAATGTTGTGTGTTGCATAATATAAATTTTAAATGAAATCCCTGATTATTTTCTGATAACAATATTAAGCAAACAGGAAATGAAGTAGAAAAATAGTAGACCAACTACCTGAATAATAGACGTCAGCGTTTTATCATCATACTCCTCTACTTTTTGTGCAGTTTGTTGATATGATTTTGCCCGGCTTTCCCACAAGGTAAACCTATGCTAATTGAAAAAACTATGATGGCTTTATAAATAAAAAGCTTATTTTCAACCAATGAGTAGATTAAATAAGGCATTCGAGCTTTTTGATGCTTATAATAAGCAAGATCCCCGTAGTTTTACATGGGAAGGTGTAAGTGAGCCACAGGAGTATTTTTTTGCTGTTAAATTATATGAGTGGGTTTTAAAACTGGATCCCGATGCAAATGATGAACTATTATTAGCATCCAGAAGTCAGCATATCGGTCGATGGGAAATCCCGCGTGAAGATTACCCGGACGGGCGTGATCCCTATCTTAAATGGCGTAAAAACCTTGCCCTGCACCATGCTGCTATTGCCGGGCGTTTAATGAAAGAAGCCGGTTATGGCGATGAGACATCAGATCGTGCTAAGCAGATCATCCTGAAACAACGAATAAAGGTTGATCCTGATGTTCAGACCATGGAGAATGCGCTTTGCCTGGTGTTCCTGCAATTACAATATGAAGAATTTCGCAAAAAATATGAGCATGAACCAGAGAAAATTATCAATATTCTTCGGAAATCATTATTGAAAATGGATGAGAACGGGCATCGGCTTGCACTCAAATTACCCTATTCGGCAAACGGACTTTACCTGATTAATGAAGCGTTAAGCAGTTTGTAGCTAACCGAACCCGAAATAAACCATCGGGCACAATAAAAAAAGCCCTCAGAAACAAATCTAAGGGCTTTTTTTGTGGAGCCGGAGGGATTTGTACTCCCCTTATACTGCACTGATATTCAATATTTTATAATGGCTTAATTTCTTACTCACCGAAACACTCACCACTTTTAATTATAGACTAATTGCAAATCTTATGAAATAAAGATAAGCTTTTTGTAGAATTATTGCAAGTATAAATTACGCTTTCAAGTAAGTTGCATAGGAATGGCAGATTGCCATTGGGGCTTTTGGTGGTCATCGTATTGGATGAAACAATTATCTGTATCAATGTCCTGCTGCAAATTTGCCTGCCATTCGATAATTCGTCAGTTATCCGTATTTGAGTGACCATTGCTCTAAGTATTTTTAGGAAACAGCCACCTGATTAAAGTTAATACCTCATCATGCGTAGGTAACGCTGAAAGTTCGATGGATTTCCCGATAGCATAGTCCCGTAGGTGTGTGGCTTCTTGTTTTTCGCCATCGGTTAGGGACCGCCGAAGTTCCTCTGCGTTTAGTTCTGGTTAATAGGCAAGAGTGCCTGGCTGATGCCCGTCGATCCTGATAATTATCCGGCCTTTTGCATGACCGTCTGCGCTAAGTTCTTGCGCCTGGGCAATCTGATCCATTGAAAAAATGTTTGCTATAGGTAAAGTGAATAGTCCTGCTTCATATAATTCAACAACCTTTTGAAGCGATTGAGTTAAATTTCTGGGTATAAATGATGATTTTGCACCATATTTATCTGCTGAGAAGTCTCCAAGCGTTAAAACTTTTGATGGGTCTCCAGTGATCTCTATAAGATCGGGAAGGATTCCAGAAACGGCAATATCAAGTGCCGCCTGCACTCCATTTGGTGCCAGCGCAGTCACACGCTCCGGAAGACCCGGGCCATATGTTGTAGGTACTGTTCCCAAGCTTTTTAAGTAATCATGCCTTATTTCACTGGCAGTACCGATAGTATGGATACCCATAGTTTTTGCAACCTGGATCACTGCAGACCCAACACCTCCGGCTGCTCCGCTCACTAAAAGTGTATCGCCATCCTTCACGCCAAGCTCTTCTAAAACGCGCACAGCAGTCTCGGCAGGCCCCGGGTAACCCGCAGCCTCTTCAAATGAAAGCGAAACAGGTTTGTGTACCCATTCGTTGAGTATGGCGTATTCGGCCATAGCATTTTGCCCGGTGCCCAAAACTGCATCTCCTATCGCAACGCCGTTCACATTTTCGCCAATTGCAATTACGATGCCCGATGCGTTAAACCCTACGCCGGATGGAAAGGTGACTGGCATTATTTCATGTAAATAGCCAGCCCGAAGCTTGAAGTCAAGTTGGTTTACACCCGCCGCTTTAACCGCAATTTTAATCTGCCCCGGGCCGGGTTCTGGCGCACTGATTTGTTCAACCACTAAAACTTCCGGCCCACCATATTGATGAAAACGGATAGCTTTCATCGTACTCTTTTCTGTATTACCTATCATGTCAATTTTATTTTTTGTAAAAGTAGATCCATTACTATACTTTTACAAGTAGTATAATAAAAGTGTATTAGTTAATAAGACTGTAGTAATACTGATAATGAGTAAATTAAAATCTGGTGTAAACAAAGAAAATATTTGCCCGGTCAATCATGCTGTGAGTTTGTTGAGTGGAAAGTATAAATTAAGAATTCTGAATGCATTGCTTAATCAAAGCCCGAAACGTTTTAAGGTGCTTGAAAGAGAAATTGTAGGTATATCGCCAACCATGCTGACCACACAATTACGAGAATTGGAACGCGATGGCCTGGTAAGCAGGGAAATCTTTGCTACTGTACCTCCAACTGTTGAGTACAGTACAACGCCATTGGGGCAAACAACGTTACCAATGCTTAATGAAATTCACAAATGGGGATTAACACATTTATCGCATCGTGACGGGTAAGTCTTAATCACCGTTTTAGGGTTATTAATAAAAAAATAGGTTATATGTCAGGTTGTTTTACAAATGCCCAAATTTCATTGGCCAACATTTCTGTTTTTAATGTCAGCTTTTAAAATAATGGATGAATATTTTTGTTTCATTGAACGCTGTTCAATACATTTGTATCGGTTTAACATTAAATCAAGTCATCATAAAAAAAGCATTGGTTAGCCCGGGATGTAGAATTAAGTAGAAAACCGCAACGGAACTTGGTCACATGACCGGCAATCTTAATATTTGTAAATTAGTAATTTAGAATGGGCATAGCAGAAAGAAAATTGGAAGAGAAGCAGGAAATGCACAAACGCATCCTTGACGGTGCGCGCAAAATATTCCTGGAGAAGGGCTATGAACAGGCCAGCATGCGCAGTATTGCCCAGGAGATCCGTTATAGTCCGGGCTCGCTTTATTTCTATTTTAAGGATAAAAGCGAAATTTTCCACGAATTGCATAAAGAAGGTTTTCGCCTGTTGTTGAACCAGTTAAAAGTACTGGACAAGGTTGGCGACCCCTTCGAGCGGTTAAAGGCTTCCGGCCGCGTTTTTATTCAATTTGCGCAGGAGAACAAAGATTATTATAATTTGATGTTCATTGTTGACGAACCGGTGAAAGATTCGCTGCCTGAGGGGTTCCAGATTGCTGAGGAGACGATCAGTTATATGCAGGGAATGGTAAAGGAATGCCAGCAGAAAGGCAAATTCAAGGATATGGATACGGAATATTTTACCTTCCTGATCATTTCCGTGGTGCATGGCATCAGCGCCCTTTTCTGTAAGCACCGCAACACAAGCTTTGTTGGTAAAACCAACGAAGAGCTGATGCAGAACGGATATGAGTCTTTTGTGGCCCTGCTCGAAAAAAGCTAGCCTTTTTTTTATAAATATATTGAACACTGTTTAAATTTAAAACAATGATTAAAAATGAAATTTAAAAATCAAACACTTTATCAACTTTTGCTTTTATCGTCGGCCTTACTGGCTGCACCCTTTGCAAAAGCCCAGGGCAAACTGGATGAGTATATCCAGCAAGGCCTTGCCTCCAATGAAAGTATCAAGCAACAAAACTTTGTGCTTGAAAAGAATGTCTATGCACTCAAGGAAGCCAAAAGTATGTTCCTGCCGGAGGTAACTTTTTCGACGACCTATACCAAAGCCGATGGCGGGCGTACGATAGATTTCCCAACCGGCGACCTGTTTAACGGAGTTTACGCCACGCTGAACCAGCTGACGGGTACTAACGCTTTTCCTCAGCTGCAAAACCAAAAGATCCAGCTTAACCCGGATAATTTTTATGATGCCAAGTTCCGTACAACACTTCCCATCCTGAATGCGGAACTGATCTATAACAAGCGGATCAAAAAGCAGCAGGTAGACCTGCAAAAAGCCGAGGTATTGCTCTATAAGCGCGAACTGGTCAAAGAAATCAAAACGGCTTATTACAATTACCAGAAAGCCGTGTACGCCACCGGTATTTACGAATCTTCACTTCGCTTAGTTGATGAAGGGCAAAGGATCAATACCAAACTGTATGAAAACAGCAAGGTAAACCGAACCGTTGTGCTTAGAAGCCAGAACGAAGTATCCAGGATCAATGCTTCATTAATTGGGGCACAGAAAACAGCAGAATCAGCACGCTACTATTTTAACTTCCTGCTTAACCGCCCGCTTACAGATAGCGTACTTTTAGACGATATTAAAACACTGCCTGCCAGGGACCAAAGCTTGGGAAACAGCGTTACCGGCAGAGAAGAGTTATCAAAATTACGGATAGCTAAAGATATTAACGGCAACCTGACCGGGCTTGCCAGGTCCTATATCGTCCCCAAGTTAGGAACCTTTATCGATCTGGGTTCTCAAGCATTCGACTGGAAGTTTAACAGTAACAGCCGTTATTATTTGTTTGGGATTTCCCTGGAATGGAACCTGTTTTCTTCAGGTAAAAACAATTACCGCGTGAAGCAGGCGATTGCCGACCGCGRGGCCCTGGCCTCACAAACCGATTACGTACAGCAGCAGTTGCTTACCGAGCTAAAGGTACGTCAGGCAAGTATGCAAAGCGCCATTGCGCAATACGAGGCGGCACAATCCGAATTAAAAACCAGTCAGACCTATTACGGTGATATGCTGAAGCTATACAAACAGGGAATGGCGATCTACATCGAATTGCTGGATGCCCAGAACCAATGGATCGATGCCCAGCTTCATGCCAATATTGCCCTTTACGACACCTGGATCGCAGATGCTGCGATCGAACGTGCTAATGCCAGTTTCACCATTCAATAAAAACCCATCATGAAAAACCCCGAAGGGCTCTTGAATACCTTAAAAAAACAAACAATCATGAAAAAAATAAAATTACTCAGCCTTGTTGCAGCTACCCTTATTGTAGTTGCCTCCTGCAAAGAAAAATCCAAAGAAGAAAACCCTATTGGCGAACCGGATATTATTTCCGTTAAGGTTTCCAAGGTATCTGTTTTAGGCGTGCCCGACAGCGTTACGGCCACCGGCCTGGTCAGTACGGAAGATGAAGCCAAATATGCTTTTAAGATAGGCGGTGTGATCAGCCGCATCCTGGTACAGGAAGGGCAGTCCTTTAAACAGGGACAATTGTTAGCGACCCTCAACTCTACGGAAATCTCGGCAGGTTTAGCACAGTCCAGTTTGGGTGTAGAAAAGGCACAACGTGACTATAGCAGGGCACTGAATCTTTACAAAGACAGTGTTTACACTTTGGAACAATTGCAGAATACCAAAACAGCTTTGGATGTTGCCAAAAAGGCAAGAGAAGCAACAGCCTTCAATGAGCGCTACTCTAAAATATACGCTGCATCTGACGGTTTTGTAAGCAAGAAAATAGCGAACGAAGGCGAAGTAATTGCAGAAGGGACGCCGGTTCTGCTCATCAATTCAACCGAGCAACATAACAGTTATTCTCTTAAAGTGGGTGTGACCGACCGGGAATGGGCACTCATTAGGCCCGGACAAACCGCTAAAGTAACGCTCGACGGTTATTCCGGTCAAATTTTTGACGCCACGGTATTCCGTAAGTCTCAGGCGGCAGACCGCGAACTGGGCTCTTTCCAGATCGAGTTGAAGTTACAATTAAACGGCGTAAAGCCCGCCGTGGGCATGTTTGGCAAAGCCGAAATAGCTACCCATCAGGATGAAAGCGTAATGGTTATTCCCTATGCATCGCTGGTAGAGGCCGACGGCAACAAAGGATTTGTATTTACGACCGTAGGATTAAACCGGGTGAAGCGGGTGCCGGTCAGCATTTTGAAGTTCGATAATGAAAATGTTTATCTGAAGGATAAGTTGGACGGTATAGATCAGATCGTAGTTTCCAACAGTGCCTACCTCAACGAACAGTCTTTTATTAAAATCATTAAGTAAGGCCATGAAAATCACAAATTTTGCCGTTAAGAATTATCAGTTCACCCTGATCATATTTCTTTTGGTGGCTGTAGTCGGCGTGCTGACACTGTTTACCATGCCCCGTTCTGAAGACCCGACCACCCATCCGCCACAATATATCATTACGGTTATTTACCCAGGCACCAGTCCGAAGGATATGGAAGAACAGGTGGTAAAGCCTATCGAGAACAAAATTTATGGACTGGAAAATATTGAAAAGATCCTGACTACCGTAGAAGACGGCGTAGCGGTTATCCAGCCTAAATTCAAATACGGCGTGGATGTAGATAATAAATACCAGGAAATATCCACAGAGATCAATGCTTTAAAAAACAGCGAACTTCCGAAGGATATTTACCTGATCAAAACAGAAAAGGTTTCCTCCTCAGATGTAAAGGTAATACAGGTGGCCCTTGTATCTGACAATGCTTCCGGTAAAATGCTGCGGGACGAAGCAGACATCTTAAAAACACAGTTAGAGAAAATTACCAACCTGAAAGAGGTGAAATACTTTGGTATGCCCGAGCAGGAGATCCGCATTGATATGCAGCTGGATAAGCTGGCTCAATTAAAAATACCGCTTAACGTGGTGATGGGTAGTTTGCAAAGCGAGGCTGCAGATATTCCCGGAGGCAGCATTAACCTGGACAGCAAAGTGTTTAACGTTAAAACCAGCGGTAAATTCAAAAACACCGATGATGTGGCCAATACGGTGATTTATAATGCCAATGGTAAGATTATCTATTTGAAAGACGTAGCCACGGTAAGTTATAAGGACGGTCCGGTCAACCACATCACCCGGATAAACGGGCACCGTTGTGTGCTGGTTACGGCTGCCATGAAAGACAATGTGAATATAGCCGGTGTTCAGAAAGAATATTTACCGGTACTGGAAGCTTTTGGCAAAACCCTGCCGGAGAATATCCACATGGTCAAAAACTTCGACCAGGCCAATATGGTATCCGAGCGTTTAGGCCATTTGGGCTTTGACTTTGGATTGGCCATCTTGCTGGTGGTTATTACCCTGCTTCCATTAGGCTTCAGGGCATCGCTCATCGTAATGATCTCCATCCCGCTTTCCTTAGCCCTGGGCCTAATTGCCATGAACTTACTGGGCTATTCGTTAAACCAGCTGAGCATCGTAGGCCTTGTAGTGGCTTTGGGATTGCTGGTGGATGACAGTATTGTGGTGGTAGAGAACATTGAACGCTGGCTCAGGGAAGGTCATTCGCGAACAGATGCCATATTCAAAGGAACGCAACAGATCGGTATCGCAGTTATTGGCTGTACAGCCACGCTGGTTATCGCATTCCTGCCCCTGGCCTTTTTACCCGACATGGCCGGTGAATTTATCCGCAGCCTACCCATGGCCGTCATGACCAGCGTTTTGGCATCCATGATCGTAGCTTTGACGCTTGTACCTTTCCTGGGCAGCCGGATGTTAAAAACCCATACCCATGGCGAGGGTAACTTCTTTTTAAAACACCTGCAAAGGTTTCTGACCAGATCTTACAGCCGTGTTATGCCGCTTGCCTTAAAATGGCCTAAAGCTACTATCGGGATATCATTAGCCTTGAGCGGGCTTGCCTTTTTCCTGTTCACATTAACGGGGTTCAAGCTTTTTCCAACGTCGGAAAAACCGATGTTCCTGATCAATATCAAAATGCCGCTACAGGCAGACATTCCGGAAAGTGACCGGGCAACTAAACTGGTAGAGGGGGAATTGAAAAAACATAAAGAGATTGTTTATTACACTTCAAACGTGGGTAAAGGTAACCCACAGATCTATTATAATGTTCATCAGCAGGATGTAAAACCTGATTTTGCCCAGGTATTTGTCCAATTGGATGAAGAAGCTAAACCTAAAGAAAAAACAGATCTGATTAAACAGTTGAGAACGAAGTTTAAAGACTTCCCCTATGCCAGGATCGAAATAAAGGATTTTGAACAGGGAACACCTATTGAAGCGAATATTGTAGTAAGGGTATTTGGCGAGAACCAGGATACATTACGCTCCCTTTCATTTAAAGTGGAAGAGATCCTGAAGAAACATCCAGGCACTTTCTTCGTCAATAACGAATTGAATACCTATAAATCTGATGTTAAAATAAAGATTGATAAGGAGAAGGCCCGTACTTTGGGTGTCCTGACCAGTGATGTGGACAAAGTGATCCGTATGGCCGTTGCGGGGTTAACCGTAGGGGATTATATTGATGACCGGGGCGATTCACGTAACGTAGTGATCACCATGCCCAGGGACAAGTTTTCCAATTTAAATGCACTCAAAAAACTTTATGTCAATAATGTGCAGGGCACCCCGGTGCTGGTAGACCAGATCGCTACGATCTCTTTTGAAACTTCACCCACTGCGATCAATCACTTTAATAAATCACGTTTTGCCAAGGTTACTTCCCTCACTAAAGAGCATGTACTGGCCAATGATATTCTCAAAGACGTTGTTCCGCAGTTAAATAAATTAAAGATGCCGCAGGGTTATTATTACAAGCTTTCCGGCGAGGCTGAGTCAGAAGGTGATGCGCTTGGTGGTAATTTCCTGTCGGTGATCATATTAAGTACCTTTCTTTTCATTGGTGTCCTGCTGCTGCAGTTTAAAACCTTTAAAGGGATCATTATTGTGCTATCAATCATACCCCTGGGAGTTCTTGGCGGCGTGGTATTCCTGCTCTTCACTGGTAACCCCATGTCTTTGGTATCCATTATTGGTTTCATTGGACTCTCGGGTATACAGGTAAAGAATTCGCTGTTGCTGGTAGATTTTACCAACCAGTTACGTGCGGAAGGACATAGTATTGATGAGGCGATCAGTATGGCCGGCGAAACCCGCTTTCTGCCGGTAGTGCTTACATCCATAACGGCCATCTGTGGCTTGCTGCCTATTGCCCTGAATCCCAATCCGCTGATAGCGCCATTAGCTATTGTATTGATTGGCGGGCTAATCAGTTCTACCATTCTTTCGAGGATCGTAACGCCGGTAATGTATAAACTGATACCGCCAAGCATTGAAGATGATTTATAGTAAATCAATTAGAAAACTGTAAAAAAAACGCTTTAAGAACCTGATTAAATAACACATTTTAAATTAAAAAAAACACTAACATAAATTTTAATCCACATGAAAGAATACATATTGCTCACCGGCGCATCATCCGGTATAGGCTACGAAATGGCCAATCAATTAGCAGCCAAAAGCTTGAACCTGATATTGGTTGCCCGCACCGAAACCAAATTGCAGCAAATGCAAACTGAACTAACAAACAAGTATGGCATACTGGTTCAGTATTTCGTTGCAGATCTCTCTGATGTAAATGCTGCTAAAGACCTTTACAAAAAGGTGCAACAGGAAAATTTATTAGTAACCCACCTGGTGAATAATGCAGGTGTAGGCAACTATGGCAATTTTATTGAAACGTCATTGGAAGAAGAACTGAGCATGATTGAATTAAATATTTCCAGTTTGGTAGTACTTACTAAGCTCTTTGCAAAAGATATGGTCAGCCGCAAGTCTGGCAGAATTATGAATGTGGCATCGGTGGTTGCATTTTTACCAATGCCGTATTTTTCTGTTTACTCTGCCACCAAGGCTTTTGTAAAGGCATTTAGTGAAACACTTGATGCCGAATTAGACGGCACTGGTGTTACCGTTACATCGCTTTACCCCGGCACGGTAGACACCGGCTTTACCACAGATAAGATGCAATCTACAAATCTTCATAAAACCAAGCCAATGCATCCCAAAGAAGTGGCAGCGCAAGGTGTGAAACATCTTTTATCGGGAAAGGGAAAAAAAGTAGTAGGCTTTCAAAACTGGTTTAACTCCAAACTGTCAAGTTTTGTCCCTGATAGTATAATGATGAAGATCAAAAAGAATCTCGCAAGTGTTAAATCGTAATAAAGTAAAAATCAAATATCCCACACAATGAAAACAACAAAATTATTTATACTGGTTAGTTTAACCAGTATGTCATTGCTACTTTCCTCATGTTATTCACACAAAAAAGTAGTTCAGTCAAGTTTACCTTATTCCGATAAAATCAACTGGCCGGCAGGGTTTAAACCAGCAGAATCTGATTTTTTCATCCACAACGAAATAGACATTAAAGCTTCGCCTCAAGTAGTTTGGGATATTTTCATCCATGCTGCCAAATGGCCAGAATTGAACAAAAAAGCTGAAGGTATTAAGCTGCTAAATTCACCTGATGGTAAGCTTAATTCATCCAGTGTTTTTATTTGGCACCCGGCAGGTAAATTCACGTCAACTATAAAGGAATTCAAACCTCCTTATAACGTAGCCTGGCTGGGGGAAACCGATAATAAAAAAATTACCATTTACAATGCATGGATGATTATCCCAACCAAAGAAGGCTGCAAGGTTATTTCAGACGAATCCCAAAATGGACCTAAAACAAAAATGGAGAAAATTTTTGCGCCTAATATGGTTCGTAAAGATCTTCGGGATTGGTTAATCAGGCTGAAAGAACTGTCAGAAAAACAATCAAACAATTAAAAAATACAGGAACTACTTTTATCTTTAACCTGCCATAACCAATTAAACAAACTATAAAGGATCATGATGTTAAAGAAAACCTGGGCTGTTGCTCTATTTACACTATTGATGGTGCCTGCATTTGCCCAAAATGTTGCCATACCACATCTGGAAACCAAAGGGTCTCTCAAGCAACTGATTGTTAAAGGGACACCTTTTTTGGTGTTAGGGGGCGAACTTCATAACTCAAGCACATCCAGTGTGTCTTATATGACCCCGCTTTGGGATAAAATGAAGAAAAAACATTTAAATACCGTGATTGCGCCGGTTTACTGGGAATTGCTGGAACCATCAGAGGGAAAATTTGATTTTACATTGGTAGACAGTATGATCCACGGTGCGAGGGCAAAAGACCTTCATCTCGTCATCTTATGGTTTGGGAGCTGGAAAAATGGATATTCAACATATGTACCAGCCTGGATAAAAAACAATACTGCCAAATATCCCAGGGCCAAAGACAAAGAAGGAAATTCCTATGAAATGCTTTCAGCTTTGTACCCTGCATCGCAGAACGCAGATGCAAAGGCATTCAAAACGCTGATGCGTCATATAAAGGAAGTTGACAGCAAATACCAGACGGTTATTGCCATGCAGGTTGAAAATGAGATAGGTTTGTTTAAATCTCCCCGTGACTACGGAAAGTTTGCCAATGAAGAATACGAACATGGCGTTCCAGCAGATCTGATAAAATATCTATCTGACAACAAAGCGAGGCTGCAGCCTGAACTGGATAGTGCCTGGAAAGCTAACGGGTACAAAACGACCGGTTCATGGGAGGGTGTATTTGGTAAAAGCAGGTCTGATACCAAGGATGCATCTGTATTATCTTATCTGCCGGAAGAGCTATTTACAGTATATCATTATGCAAAATATGTAGGGGCCGTTGCAGCTGCAGGGAAGAGCGAGTACCCAATTCCGATGTATGTTAATGCCTGGATAAAACAACCTTCGTTTAATTATCCCGGCAAGTACCCAAGCGGAGGCCCCGTCCCTCATACGCTCGACGTATGGCGGGCTGTCGCCCCTTCAATAGATTTTATTTCTCCCGATATCTATGTTCCGTCAAAAGTTGCCCGGTTTACGCTGGAACAATATAGCCGGCCGGGTAACCCGCTATTTATCCCCGAAATCCGTCCCGGAGCGCAGTCTGCCAGCGAAGCGTTCTGGGCTTATGGACAATTGAATGCCATCTGTTTTTCTCCGTTTGGAATAGATGATTTACCTGCCGAGGAGGATGAGATCAGCAAAACATACGAAGTACTTAATCTGGCGAAGGATAAAATACTCGAAAATCGTGGCAAGGGCACAATGGCAGGAATTTATCTGGATACAGCTGAACGTGAACAGCGGTTTGACCTTAACGGATACCATATCCAGGCTTTGTTCGGTGGAGTGTCTAATTCCGAAATGGCAAATATTGCCGTTGGTGTCAGAAATTCTAAAGCAAGATTTGCCGGAGGGATTATCATTGCCAACGGTCCTGATGAATTTGTGGTAATTGGAAAGGACATGAGTTTTAAGCTCGAACCAATCACTCCCGACCCTCAAAAACCATTATTTGACGTCGAATTTTTAGATGAGGGATATTTCGAAAATGGAAAGTGGGTTACTACCAGGAGATTGAATGGTGATGAAGGCACCGGCGGTGGTGATTATGGATTTGGATTCATGAACCCAAAAAATGCTTATATCAAGTTCCAGCGGCAAAAAGATAATAAGTACAGCCTCATCAGGGTGAAGTTTAACAGGTATAATTAAATAGCTTAAACCGAATAGTCTTGGTATTGAGTTAAGCCATGCTCTGCATAGTGACTTTTAACTGGCGAGTCACTACGCAGTTCAGACGGTAAATTAGACATTAACTTTCATCGCCCGGTTCCAACGGTACCGATCCACAATTGGCTAAACGTATCATTGAGGGAGCTGAACAAACCTGTTTTTATTCAAAAGCCATACGTGGCAACGTTCCAGCCGTGTATAATCTGATCTAACATAATAACTTGGTTCTGTGCTATATAAAATTAATACAGAACCAAGTTAAATGAAATACTTATTTAGACGAACAATTATTAAGTGAAAACTAATATTTAGATTAGCCAGGAACACCAATCTATTATGGTTTCCGGTTTTATTTCCCAATCGAAATCCTGGCCATTTTTAAATCTTTTGAATCCGAACTGGTTCCATAATATACTTCATATTCTCCTGGGGTAACCGTCATTTTTTGCTGACCATAATCGAAAAACTCAAAAGCAGAAGAATTCAAGTCAATGGAAACCTGCCGGGCTTTTCCTGCCGGTATTTCCACACGTTTAAATCCTCGCAGCGTTTTCAACGGGCCTTCAACATCGTTTACTTTACGCACATAAGCCTGTATTACCTCGGTTCCATCCAGTCTACCGGTATTTGACATGGGAATTGTCAATACAATCAATTCACCTGCCTTTATAGAGTTTTTATTAAACCGGGCTTCTCCAATGTTGAAAGTTGTATAGCTCAATCCATAGCCGAAAGGGAAAAGGGCATCGTTCATGAACCGGTATGTTCTTCCTTTCATGGAATAATCTTCAAAATCGCCCAATTGGTCGGAACTTTTGTAGAATGTAACCGGCAGCTTTCCCGATGGATTATAGTCACCAAATATGACATCGGCCACCGCCTGTCCGCCCGATTGCCCTCCATACCAGGCTTGTAGTATGGCATCGCAACTTTCGGTTTCGGGCATTAACGCGATAGCAGAACCAGAACAATTTACAAATACAATCTTTTTACCTGCTTTTTTCAGCGCCTGCAAATACTTACGTTGTGAGGCAGGAAGATTAATATCCGTACGGTCGCCTCCTTTAAAGCCCGGGATTTGTATTGCCATTTCCTCACCTTCTAATTTTGGCGAAATGCCGCCTACAAAAACCACTACATCTATTCCCTTCAGTTTACTTATCAAATCATCATAGTTAACAGGTATTTCCCTGCCAATATTTAGTTTTAAACTGGCATCTACCCATTCAAAAATCGCCGAAAACCTGATTTCAATTTTGTATTCTTTTCCCGTTTCGACCTGATAAGGTTTCCTGGACGGTACAGCCTGATAAGATTCCTTATTTAACACTGTATCGCCGTTAACAACTACCTGGCATTTTCCGGCATACTCCAATTTAAAAACTAACATTTCGGATTTTGTAGCTTTATAAACAGTTTCGTATTTGCTCGAAAATCCTTTAAGGTTTACCCCCGCGCTAAATTGATGCTGGCCTGCCGTTGTTAACTGTATTGGGTTAACAATCTGATCATATGCTACTGCCTCCCCCTTAAATTCTTTATTATTCCAATAGGTGGCCCCTATCCCTGCTTTACCCTCAACCAAACATCTTTCAAAAATACTTTCGGTTATCATATCCTCGGTAAGGTCGCAGCCCTTGTCGTAAAATATCCTGTCATCAGCGAGTTTGGATTTAATGCCTTGCAGAACGGTAATGGTATTTGCCGGATAACCATTGTAGTTGCCCAACATCATAGGTTTTTCATCGGCATTGGGGCCAATTATTGCTATCTTTTTTATTGATTTGGATAATGGAAGAATACTTTTTTTGTTTTGTAACAAGGTAATAGATTCCTGCGCCGCCTGGAGCGCCAGTTTCTGATGATCTTTTGAATTTACTACCGATATGGGAATCTTCGACCAAGAAACCAGTGAGTCGCTGTCCATTTCGCCCAAGTCAAAACGACCAACTAAAACCCGCGTCAAATGTTTATTTATTTCCTCTTCGGTTACTAACCCTTTTTTCACAGCCTGGGGAAGTTTACCAAATGCATATCCAAATCCACATTCAACATCGGTTCCGGCTAAAACACCTTTGGCAGCAGCATGAACATCATCAGATGAAACCTTATGATTACTATAAAAATCGGCTATCGCCCCGCAGTCAGAAACAACTAAATATTTAAAACCCCAGTCGTCGCGAAGTATTTTCTGAAGCAAACGGGTGCTGCCACAGCAAGGTTCATCGTCCAAACGCTGATAAGCACACATTACTTCACGGACATCGGCCTGCTGCACCAACGATTTGAACGCTGGCAAGTAGGTTTCCCATAAATCACGCGGGTTCACCTGACTGAGGTTAAACGTATGCCGGCTCCACTCCGGACCTGAATGAACAGCAAAATGCTTGGCACAGGCAAGCAGCTTTTTATACCTGGAATCAGCAGGCCCCTGAAGGCCGTTTACAACCGAAATGCCCATACGCGAGGTTAAATAAGGGTCTTCGCCATACGTCTCCTGTCCACGGCCCCAGCGCGGATCACGAAATATGTTGATGTTGGGCGTCCAGGCAGAAAGGCTTAGAAACGCGCGATTTTCTTCACTATTTTTTCTTGATTGGTTGTATTTGGCACGAAATTCATCAGAAACGGCGTCGAATACATGGTAAACAAGTTTGTCGTTAAATGATGCCGCCATCCCAATCGGTTCAGGGAAGACAGTAACCCCATTGCTTTGTGCAAGGCCATGCAAAGCTTCGCTCCACCAATTGAATTTTTTTAACCCTAAACGGGGAATAGCCTCTGACTGATCGCACATCAGGGCAGCTTTCTCTTGTAACGACAGGCGGGATATCAGATCTTTAGCTCGCTCTTCGGAAGTTAGTTTGGGACTTTGATACGGCAACTGCGCAAAGAGATTTAACGAAAACAATAATATAGCACCAATTATTAAAGATTTTTTCATTGTATTATCTTTTGATTTAAATTACAGTGGCAGGATTCTTCGTAATCGATGCAGTTTTTTTGACCACCAAAGAACCCTGCGTTTTGTGTTAGTTGCTTTTTCCAGAAAATGCTTTGATATTTAAAGTAGCCCCGGATAAACCAGCTGAACCAACCGTCAATTTAATATCACCGGCATCGTGATTGCTTCTAATTACAACCAAAGCACGTCCGTGCCAGGCTTTATGCGTATTTCCAACATATGAGTCCGTGTCTTTCATATCCCCATTGGCGACGCCTGCAATTACACCAGGCCCTTCAATTTTTAGTTGCAGCCAGTTCACAGCGTTGGGTTGCGGTATGCCGTTCGCGTCTGTTAGTTCTATTGTCACATATGACAAGTCTTGCCCATTAGCTACTATTTCTTTCCGATCAGCAGTTAGTTTGATTTTTGCAGCATTCCCGGACGTTTGCAAAACGGTTGATTCAATTTCGTTATCCTTATCTACTCCGATTGCTTTAAGCTGACCAGGAGAATAAGGCACATTGAAATCCGCCTTATGTTCCTGTTCTTCTGTCGTTAGCTTTTCGCCAATGAGTTTGTTGTTGAGGTAAAGACGGACCTTAGGATACTTTGAATAAACTTCTACCGTAATGGACTTTCCCACATACTCCGGCCAGGTCCAGCTTTCCCAGGTCGGCCACACCGACCACCATGTTGTTTTAATTTCGAGGGGAGATGGTTCAGGCTCACGAACGGCCATGTATAGCTTTTCGGCATTATTATATAACAGGCTGCGGTAATGCGAAATCGGCTTCCTCCATCCTATCAAATCGATATCGCCGCAATAGGCGCCATGCCAGGGGAAAAAATCATGCTCCCAGTGTTCGCCAGGCACGTCGCCCGAATAGTACCAACGGCCTATCCCCGATTCTCCGAGATAATCCATAGCTGTCCAAACAAAATCCCCAATAACATAATTGTTGTTTTTTACCAGCTTCCAATTTGCAAATGCATCCTTGGGGTACGACTCCGTTTGAACGATCATTCGTGAAGACACCCGTTTATGATCAGAAGCCGCACTCCACAAATGATAATTATAACCACCAACATCATGGGCGGCCATAAGGGAATCAAGAGTTGCCCAGTCCTTGCCATTATCCACAATAGCGGATGTAACCGGGCGAACAGCATCTATCTTTTTTATAGCATCTGCAAGCATTTTGGCTGTTTCTACTGCTCCTGGGCTACCTCTTTCCACTATTTCGTTACCAATGCTCCACATTACAATTGAAGGGTGATTACGATCGCGTAAAACCATGGCATCTAAGTCGCGTTTCCACCACTGAGTAAAGTACTGAGCATAATCCTGCTTGTTTTTTCCCACCTTCCAACAATCAAACGATTCATCAACAACCAATAGGCCTAACTTGTCGCAAGCATTTAAAAAAGCCTCGGAAGGGGGATTATGAGAAGTTCTTACGGCGTTAAATCCCGCTTCTTTGAGTAACTCTACCTTACGCTCCTCTGCACGGTCAAAAGCGGCAGCGCCCAGGCAGCCATTATCATGGTGCACACATCCGCCATTGAGCTTTACTGTTTTGCCATTAAGCTGAAATCCATTTTCAGGTGTAAACTTTATAGAACGTACGCCAAAACTTGTTTCCGTTTGGTCAACTACTTTTTTATTGTTTATGATCTGTATTTGAGCATCATATAAACGGGGCGTTTCCGGTGTCCATTGCTGGGGAGTTGCTATAATGATAGTTTGAGCAACTTCTTTCTCACTATTCGCGGCCAGTTCAACCTTTATTTTATTATTTCCTGCATTTTTAGAATTTGCATCGTGTAACCAGGTGCTAAGAACAATACGTTGAGGCAAATCACTTTCGTTTTTTACCAATGTTTTAATTTGAACGGTTGCTTTTTTTGGAGACACATCAGGGGTTGTAATTGCAACTCCCCACTCTGCTATATGCACAGCATCGGTAACCATCATCCAAACGTGGCGATAGATACCTGAGCCACTGTACCACCTGCTGTTTACTTGCTGCGAATTATCTACCCTTACCGCTATTACATTTTCATTATTAAAATCCAAAAAAGGCGAAAGGTCATAGCTAAATGACGAATAGCCATAAGGGTAAATTCCAAGTGATTTTCCATTAATAAAAACCTCAGAATTCATATAAACTCCTTCAAAGTAAATGGAAACTTTTTTGCCTTTCCATTCGCTTGGCGCTTTGAAGGCTTTCCTGTACCAGCCAATACCTGCCGGGAAATATCCCCCCGCACCCCCCATGGGATTTTTAGGACTTATTTTGCCTTCGATACTCCAATCGTGCGGTAAATCAAGGCTCCGCCAACTCATATCATTAAAATCTCTCGATTTTGCCAATGCTGTATCTCCCTGAAAAAATTTCCATTTATAATCAAATAATTGTTTTCGCTCGGTTTTATCGGAATTTTGAGCCTGACACGCGAGGTTGCCTGCCAAAAACAGCAAGGCGGTAACTATTGCTTTAACATGATATGTAGCGCTGTAAATTTTATGCAGTTTCATAGTGATCTGTACTTTTTGAAGAAATAATATTTAACCTTATTGGACTTTAATAACAACTTCAGCTCCTTTAAGGGCTTCGGAAGAGGCTTTTAACCGGATCTCCCCGGCTTGTTTATTTGATTGGATCAGCACCAGGCAATAGCCGTTGAACGCCATCCGCTGACTGGCTTTATCCGGTTCATGGCTGCTGGGATTACCGTTGCCTGTGCCAATGATTCTTCCCGGGCCTTCGATTGAAAGCTTTACCAGGCTCGCTGCTGTAGGGACAACCCTCCCTTTGGCGTCTTTAACCGCCACCCGGATAACAGCCACATCGGTACCATCTGCTTTAAGGGTGTTGCAATCGCTCTTCGAGGTTAATTGGGCGGGATCAGTTGTTGTTTCAACAATGTCTTGTGTTACCAACTTTCCGCCTTTATATCCCCTGGCTTCCAATTTACCTGGCTTGTATACAAGGTTCCACATTACTTTGGTATAGGGAATTGCTTTTTGCCTGCCTATATTTTTTCCGTTGAGGAATAGCTCTACTTCGTCGCAGTTGGTGTAACAATGCACCTTTATGCTGTCTCCTTCTTTGCCGGGCCAGTTCCAATGCGGAAAAATATGAACCACGGGTTCGTTTGTCCAGGCCGCCTTGTACGCGTAGTACCCATCTTTAGGGAAGCCGCATATATCCATAAATCCGAAATGAGAGGTAACACATGGCCATTGGTATGGAGTAGGCTCACCGCGATAGTCAAAACCGGTCCATACAAACAGGCCTCCCAGATAGGGGTATTTAACAATGTCCGCCCAGTCTTCTCCGGGCAGTGGCCCCCAGTTGGGTTGCCATAATCCGAGGTTTGAGACAAAACCTTTTCCCCAATCGTTCTGATACTCTCCACGGGTTGAAATGAAACTTGTGGCTTCTGTACAAAACTCAACCCGGTTGGGATAGTTTTCATGGTCTTTCACATACGCCAGCCCTTTGTCTCCATAGTTATATCCCACAACATCCAGCACATCGGCATACCCGCCTTCGTTCCGTCCATGATTCATGGCAGCAGTCACAGGGCGTGTCGGGTCTATTTTATGCGTGATATCAACCAGTGTTTTTAATATCCTCGCCCCTGTTACTGTGCCTTGTATCCATTCCTCATTTTCCATACTCCACATAAATATCGACGGATGGTTACGATCCCTGTACAACATGGCTTTCAAATCCTTTATCCCTTCTTCCGAACTCGACAACATGCGATTTTCGTCCAGCACAAGCAAACCCATCCTGTCGCACATATCAAGCAGTTCCGGAGTGGGGGGATGATGGGAACAACGATAAGCATTGCTCCCCATTTCTTTAAGCAACTTTAATTTGTATTCATTTATTTTATCAGGAACGGCTACGCCAATCCCGGCAAAATCCTGGTGGTTGCAAGTACCTTTTACCGGGTAAAGCTTTCCGTTTAAAAACACCCCATTTCTGTTTATTTCGATTGTCCTTACCCCAAAAGTGGTTTCGTAATTATCGATGACAATCCCGTTTTCGGAAACTTCCGTCAGCATCTTGTAAAGGCTTGGTGTTTCGGGTGTCCAAAGCAAGGGCTTTTGAATAGTTCCTTTTTGTGAAAGTTCAACCGTGCTAAACGGCTCAATTATCTGCGATGAAGTTTTTGTATCAATTACGACTCCCTTATTATCGACAATTTTAGAGATGAGTGTAATGTTCTTAGCTAAGCCGTATTCGTTTTTAATATTGGTTTTTACGGTTACGACGGCTTCATGAGGCGAGACTAAAGATGTAGTAACATAGGTACCAAACCGGTCAACATGCAGTTTGTCGGTTTTATTGAGCCAAACATGCCGGTAAATTCCACAGCCTTCGTACCACCAACCTTCGTACTCGGTAGCGTCGACCTTTACAAGAATAACATTTTTGCCTTCGTTACCGTAGCGCAAAACATCAGTCAAATCATAGTTTGAAGGCGTGTAGCCGCTTTGGTGGTTGCCCATGAGCTGACCATTGACCCAAACGGAACTGTTCCTGAAAATCCCATCAAATTCTATAGATATTTTTTTTCCTTTATCGGTTTCTGGTATTTCAAACTCTTTCCTATAAAAACCTGTTCCACCGGGCAAATATCCGCTGACGGCCGGCGAGCTCCCGATTGATTTATCATTAACAAAAGTCCCCTCCACACACCAATCGTGCGGAAGGTTTACTTCCTTCCAGTCTTCGGGTTTAAATGTAGCTGCTTTATCAACATCGGTATAAGCAATAATGGCTTCTTTGTTGGTTTCAACTTTGACATTGATATCTGTTAAACCTCCATATCCGGCAGCTTTCACTGCCCGTTTGATAGCGATATCACCTTTGTGGAACAACCAGTTAAAGTCAAAATTTTCCTTTGTTCTTTCAGACCCGTGATTTGACCTGTCCTGTGCTGTTACGTTTAAAGCTAATAAAGCTGCAAACAAGAGCGTAATCCCCCGCTGTAGCATATTAAATAGCTGATTATTAGTGTGACTTTGTGTATTCATCATTTAAATAGATAACCGGATCCTTAAAGACCGGACGATAACATTAGGGTTGGCTTGTAATTACATCTACTTCGGCATAGCCGGTATTATCATTGCCTTCCGTATTCTTCAAAGCCCTCAATTTAATATAGCGTGCTTTTACACTCAGAAAATTTTTAATTTGTATCAGCGGGTTGTTTTTGATATTGGAGAATTCCCCTTCATCAACCAATTTCCATTCTTTATTGTCGGGCGAAACATAAAATTGATAGTTGGTAATAATGCCGGGACCCCATAAACCAGCGTCGGGCAAATACCTGAAACCAGACAGGTTTTCTTCTTTTCCCATGTCGATCACCAAATCAACCGGCATTTTTGTATCCTTGCCCTGGTGCCATACTGTAGCAGGATCTCCATCTAAAATTGCGTTAGCCTTTTCGTCATCTACTCCTAAAATTCTCCAATCCTTACGTGGCAGGTCAAATTTTTCTTCCACTTCAGGGCTGCTTTTACCCGTAGTAGCATCGCTGGCAATTGCTTTTACATCCAATTTTCCATCTGTTTGAAACGGCCCGGTATATTTTTTTGAACCAGTGGTGGGCCCACTTCCATCCAATGTGTAGTAAACTACAGATTCTTTATCAGCCGGGGTTATGATTATTTTACCAGATTGGTCCCTGATTATAGCAGGTGCAGTCAAAATCTGCGGCGCATCATAAACACCGATATTGGAAATAACAATACAACTTTTTGAGTCCGTAATATTTAGTCGAACTTTTGTTGCCTTCACACTCGGGAAAGCAAGAATACGTTTGTACCCAATGGTTGTTGCGTTGGCTACTTCTTTCCAGTTACCGCCAACAAAGGCTTCAACTTTGAATGCTTTCACACGTTGCCCCAACTGGATATACTCCTGTACGAGGAAACGATTGAATGTAGTTGGCTTGCCAAAATCGATAGTCAGCGAAGCTGTTTTTACATGATCGTCTGTTGCCCAATAAGTGTCTTTTTTATTATCAACAGCATTTTCGGCACCAAATTCCTTATTGTGGCCGCGAACATTGGAAGCAGTGGTCTTCTTTATTTTAGCCAGGTCTACAGCAAACGCTTCCTTAATCGCTTTGCCAAATTCCGAGGCTGCTTTTTCATCTCTTTCATTAATCAAACCATTGGGCATGATAGGGAAGTTAAGCAGGAAAGTAGCATTACGGCCAATGGAGTGGTAGTAAGTATCCATCAGCTGGGGTAGCGT
The DNA here is from genome assembly GCF_056400585.1 of Mucilaginibacter sp. P5_A6. Taxonomy (NCBI): domain Bacteria; kingdom Pseudomonadati; phylum Bacteroidota; class Sphingobacteriia; order Sphingobacteriales; family Sphingobacteriaceae; genus Mucilaginibacter; species Mucilaginibacter sp. P5_A6. Next base: position 78,898 of record NZ_JBFUKZ010000025.1, read on the forward strand.
TTTTACCTTAGTGTCTTCACCGGGATGATAAAACCACTCCGGCCTGATGGAAGTATTTACTTCGGCAGGAACCCATGCGTTACCGTTTTCTAAACCATGATGTAACATATTCCAGGTTACTTCGCCAGTGGCATTAAGCAGGCTCCAATTGGTTTCACCTACATAACCTGATTCTGTTCCCACCCAACGAAGATCGCCCCGGTCGCCGCCATCGTTCCAGATTACGCAATTTGGCTGCAGTTTATGGATAAGCGCATAGGTATTCTTCCAGTCATAGTAGGTGGTCCGGTCAATAGTACGGGTTTCATTAGCACCGCCGTAATAACCCGACCCTCCGTTAGCGCCATCAAACCATACTTCAAAAATGGGCCCATAGTTAGTCAGTAGCTCAGTAAGCTGATTCCTGAAATAGGTAATGTATTCTGGCTTACCATAATCCGGACTGTTTCTGTCCCAGGGTGACAGATAAATACCCAGTTTCAAACCATATTCTTTACAGGCGGCGGCCATTTCACGTACCACATCGCCTTTGCCATTTTTCCATGGCGAATTTTTAACTGAATACGCCGTGTGTTTTGATGGCCAAAGGCAAAAACCGCAGTGGTGCTTTGCGGTAATGATGATTCCTTTCATACCCGCTTCTTTGCAGGTCCGTGCCCATTGGCGGCAATCCAGGTCCTTTGGGTTAAACAAATTCACATCTTCGTTACCAAATCCCCAGGATTGATCTGTATAGGTATTCAATGAAAAATGCACAAATGCATAGGATTCCATTTGTTGCACACGCAGTTGGTTACTGGTTGGGAACGGACCAAATGGTTTAGGCGCGCTGATTTGAGCGCTGCAAAATACGGTTGGGAACAAAGAAAGAACAATTCCCAGGAAAAAATTTCTATTCATAAATTCATATTTATTACATTTTTAATTCAATCTTTTGCTTCAACTGGTGTTGGTTGCGAAAGATTACTATTTCGGTATTTTTCCCGGTAACCGCGTCCCGGGCTTCCAGCAGATCTTTAAGATTGCTAACCTGCCTGCGATTAAAAGTCAATATCACATCATTGGCCTGAAGGAATCCTGATGCGGCCGATCCATGTGCAACTGAGAGCACCAACACACCTCTAATCTGATCCATGCCGGTTGCAGATTGCTCGCCGGCGGTGCTCAGGTTTTTAATCCTGGCACCCATGAAATCTATCGTTTCATCTTTGCTTAAATTACCGGTGACAACAATTGCCGGGAAGATTGGCTTTTTGGCAATGGCCTTCAGCCGTACGGAAACCACACCGAAACTATCCATTGCGAAGTTTTTGAAACCTGCTGATATCGCTGCAGCGCTGTCGCTCAGGCGAAAATTACCTTTTTCGGGGTTGGTAAACACCGGAGGGCTATATACAGAATGTCCATCCGTGCCGCAGGATCTGGCCTCGGCCAGCGACACGGAATCGGGAAAAATGTTATAGTCAACTTCCTTTCCCCATGCCGAAATCCCGATAGGCAAGTATCCTGTTCCAACAATATTATGACGAAAAACGTCGCCGCTGTTTTTAAACCATACATGAGGGTGAAAAGTATTATTGACCATGATATTGTTTTCAACAACACGGTTTACGCCTTCCCGTAGCTTGATCCCCCCGTTTAAACACAGGTTATTATAGATAAGGTAGTTGCTGGATCCGTCATCCAGGTCAATATCCCAGCCGTGGTCGCAGCGGAATCTGTTATTACGAAGCACAATCGGCTTTACAACATCAAGGAGTGCTATACCGGGGTTTTCGGCAACCACTGAATCAAGCTTCTTCTTATCGGCCTGCCAGTAACGGTCGCGGCCCCAGGAATTAAAAGATCCATGGTCTCCAGTTTCCTTTACGGTATTAAACACATCGTTAAATTCGATGATATGCCCTCCCCAGGTTCCTTCACTTACATTTATACCGGCACGGGGCACATCGTAAATGGTATTATGACTTACCGTGATGTCCTGGCACATAGATAGCTCCACTCCTGTTGATTGCTTTTCTACGTAGCCGAGATCAAACATCAGGTTATCATAAACTTTACAATCCTTTGGATAGTTATTTGTTTTGGGCCCGGGCGTACGGTCAATTTCCGCCGGTGGTATGTACTCGTTATATTCAAAGCTGGGCGAACGTACCGCGCCCGGGTCGCCGACAAAACAAATGCCGCTCGCCCCAATTTCGGAAATCTGGCACCCGGACACTTCACAGTCCCGGTTGTACTTATTGAAAAACACAGCGTTGCCACCCAGATTATGCAGAAGGCTGTTTTCGAGGCGGCAATGTATGGCACCTTCGAACAATACTGCCCCGCCCCGGTAAATCGTCCAGTCGCTGCGCAGCAACGGCTCCTTATTTTGCATAAAGGTGCGTACCGTTCCTGTTAATGTAAGCCCGGAGATAGTAATGTTTTTAACCGGCTTTTCTTCCGTCCCCCTAAATTCAAATAAATGCGCAATCTGAGGCGTTTCAAACTTTGCAGTCTTTAAATCCAGACCTTTAGCAGGGAAATAATATAAGATTTTCGTCTTTTTGTTATAATACCATTCGTTGACTGCATCAAGCTCTTCAAAAACATTCTCAGTATAACGATATTTTTCATGCATGCCCGAACGCCGGTTATTTTGCCAGCCCCCTTCCAGTATAGGTTGGCCGCTGGTGTCTTTCCCCGTAATGATATAATGAAAATCACCCCATCTGGCGCTGTGCAATGCATGCACATACCCGCCTGCGGGTGACTTCCATCTTGCAGCCCGTTCTTTGCTAATGGCATCTGCTGCTGTACCACTGAGAATTTGCACCGAAGGGTCATAGTTCGGGTAACGGGCCATGTGCTGTAATTTTCCATTCACAAGCAGTTCATCAAAAACAAGGTCGTGGGCGATCTTAGCCTGCCGGATGCCATTTTTATATGCTGTCCAATTCAGATTGCTCAGTACTGCGCCGCCGCTTATAATAACCTCCTGGTGGTCAACACTCGTCAAAGTCAGAGGTTCATTATCCTTCCTGGAGTCGGCAGCAGTAAAAACGACGGGGGCACTTAAGTGATATGTACCTCCATAAAGCCTGATGAAAACTGCTCCCGGGACTTTCCGCGCCCTGGTCAATGCTTCGCTTATGGAAGCAAATGGTTTACTTTGGGTACCCGGATTGCTATCATTACCGCTGACGGAAACATATAAATTAGTTTGTGCGCTGCTGCCGGCCGGCCATAGGAAGACAGCAAGCAATACGGATGTTATAATTAAGTTTTTAATCTTCTGCATTTAACGTTGTTTAAGAATTACGTGGGCCAGGTGATTTGCCCGGTCGCCGCTTTTAAACGGATGTCACCGGGCATCTTATCACACTCAATCGATTGCAGGTAATATCCATTAAAAGCTATACACCCGCCGGTTTTACGATAGTTACGATTATAGGGGTTATTATTTTTGCTAATTATCTCTCCAAGGCGCTCAATTAAAAATTCAATAAGGCTCTTAGCTGTTGCGCCTGTTCTGCTTTCAGCTTGTTTTGTTAACACTTTTCCAATAGAGCTTACGCCGTTTATCATTTTCTGTTATTCAACTTATGCGAACTAAATCTATTTTATTTCTATAAACTCCGGCTCGTACGGTGCGATAGTAAAATTGCCGGTATAACTTTTATCAAACAGAATACTCTGCGATTTTCCATTTATTGGTATTTCTTTTGGCTCTCCGGTCACGTTCAGGTATAAAAAATGATTCTTGTCAATTTGCCTGGCCATGATGCCATCCGGTACCTTTGGTCCTTTCTTAATACCCAGTTCGTCTATCAGTTTATCAAGCAATGGGCCCAGCACTTCGCCACTTGCAGGCAAGCCTACATAAATTGCCCTGCCTTTGCCATATTTGTTAGTCGTAATAATAGGATAATCTTTATCCAGGCTGGTTATACTTCCAAGGATTTCGGCACCCTTGGATTCGACAACGTCAAATCGGGTTGATTCAGTTCCAATAGTTTTGCCCTGATAGTTTAATTGAATTTTTTTTCCTTTCAACGATAGACGGGATATTTCGTTCATCGCCTCTGTTTCTTCATAACCAGCTACCCGTATTCCGAACACATCGCTTAAACGCCCCGGATGAGTAGAGGCAAATACTTTCCCTGTTTCGTCAACCACGGCAGAATTACTTGTCATAACAACCGTACCGCCATTTTTTACAAAATCACGGATTTTATTGGCAGTTGTTTCATCCATTACAGTTACACCTGGCACAAAAAGTAATTTATACTTTAATGAGCTCTTGCTGATTTCAACAACACGGGAATCCATATTGCGGTAATGAAACAAATTCCAGCAGTTTTGTAACTGTTGGTCCTGCGCCTCGGGGAAAGAGCTGCTGGCTATCTGACTTGGAAAGGAGAATGCTAAGCCAACTTCCGCGCTGGGCTTGTAAGGAAAATATTTTTCGATCTTTTTAAACTCAGTCGCTATCTTTTTGTATTCATCATATTTACGGTTGGGAATTCCGTCCCAATCAAGCATCCCTTCCAGGTATTGTTCTTCGCCCGACCACATACTTTGCCAGGTCCATCCGCAAACCATTTGATTACCGTACATCAGCGTGGCATAGGCTGATTTTCTGATCGAATTAGGAACCGCTGTCATTGTTGTAAACTCACTGCACCAGAAAGGGTTCGTGCTTTCAAACTGGTTACGGGAAATTACAAAGTTCGCATTCATAACCCCCCAATTTGTGGTTAATGAGTTTCCGGGATAGAAGCCACAACCCTCGCGGGCCATTTTCCCCGAATAGGCAATTTCAGAATAGTCAAAATATCTCATCCAACTGAAATACCAGGCATTAGTGTTGGTAAGTACACCAGGGGCATTGGTATTAACCTTGTCGAGTACCTTGAATAAGATCTGGTTAACTTCGTCTGAAATAAAATGCCTGAAATCTAATATTTTCTCTGGTGCGCCGTTTTTTTCGCCGGCTACGGGTAGTCCAACTTCATCAAATTCGTTAATCCTTCTTGACCAACGTTGTGTAGCCCAGGCTTTGTTAAAATTATCGATGGTAGCATACTTCTTGGTTAACCAAACAACAAATCTTTTTCTTACCGTTTCTGAGTAGGAAATAGGGCCATCACCAGGTTCATTATCAACACCAAAAGCTAAAAGCGCAGGGTGTTTAGCATAATGTTTTGTAAGTGTATCAGCATAGCGTACAGCGTATTTTTGATACATCGGATCACCTACATCATCCATGTAGCGATGGTTGGGATATTGTGCATTGCCCCCTGGGCTGGTAACATCAATGGAGGGATACTTATGGTGCAACCAAACAGGCGCCGGGCGAATAGCGATATCAAGGATAACCTTAATCCCTGCTTTATTCATCATGTCCATCACAAAGTCAAACCATTGAAAATCAAACTTACCTTCAGAAGGTTCATAACTGTCCCAGGCCAGGTGGCCCATCCTAACCGTCTTGAACCCGGCAGCCTTCATCAGCATGATATCTTTTTTTATTTTTTCCTGGTCTTTATCATCATGTGGATGATAATTAGTCCCCACGTATAATTCCTGAGCTTTAACAGACAAGGTAGCAAGCAACAGCGTTGAAATTATCAAAAGCTGTTTGATTTGTATTTTCATTTATTTAACTGATATTTTTACTGTTTTTGAAATATTACGTGATGAATTATCTGCCACCTGCAGAATAAATTCCTTTATTATTTGTTTAGCAGGGCTTAACAAATCCAGACAGGAAGAAGCGTAGCGGTCAATGTTGGGTTCCCCACTTAATTCATTATAAGGAATTGATAATTGGTGAGTCAAATTTAGCTTAAAGAATACCCTAATGTTTAATTTAAAGGGACTTTCTTTTATACAAAACCGACATTTGTTTATTAATTGAAAGTTGTCTCTGAGTATAACAGTATCCAGATTGATGTTTATTTAACCGATATTTTTACCGTTTTTGAAATATTGCGTGATGAATTACCTATTTGCAGCACAAACTCGCCGGCTTCAACTTTCCATGATTTTTTTGCTTCGTCATAAAAAGCCAGATCACCAACCTTTACATTCAGTTCAACTGTTTTCGTTTCGCCTGGTTGCAGAAAAACTTTTTCAAAAGCCTTCAATTCTTTTTCAGGACGCAAAACCGAACTAACAGGATCGCTTACATACAATTGCACAACCTCGGCACCGTAACGGCTGCCTGTATTTTTAACCACGAATTTTGCGTGGATGATATCATTCTTTTCATAAATATTCTTTTCTGTCGAAAAATTGCTGAGCGCAAAATCTGTATAAGAGAGCCCGTATCCAAAAGGAAATTGAGGCTGGATTTTCTTAGTATCAAACCAGCGATATCCTACCAAAACATCCTCCTCGTAATTCACTTTCAAATCTTTTCCAGGAAAATTGCCCAATGCATGGGCCGGCGACTGATCGAGCGCCACGGGTAATGTAAAAGGTAATTTGCCGGATGGATTCACTTTTCCACTTAATATATCTGCCACCGCGTTACCGGCCTCCATACCACCATACCATGACCATAAAATAGCAGGTATCCGGTTAACAATGCCTGCTAATTTTACAGGCGAACCGGCAACTATTACTACAACTGTATTAGGATTTGCTTTTGCCACTTCCTGCATCAAAACTTCCTGCCCATAAGGCAGGTCCATATTTTGTTTGTCAAAAGATTCTGTATCAAAGTCATGGTTTAACCCTCCGAAAATGACAACCACGTCTGATTCCCTGGCAACCTTTACAGCCTCCTGAATCAATTTCCAGTCAATATTATTCGAATTGCCCTGCCCCCTGTTGCTTCCTTCTTTGAAAGTAGATTGCTTTTCGTATCCCTGGGCAAAATTTATTTTTACGTTGGCGCCAAACTTTTGCTTGATTGCCTGTAACGGCGTTATTTCATATAACGCTTTTATTTCTGAGCTAAGCCCCGCCCCGCAATGTTTCCGGGTAGCATTATCGCCAATGATTGCAATCGATTGTATTTTGTTAAAATTGATAGGGAGAATATCGCCCTTGTTCTGAAGTAACACCGCTGCTTCGGCAGCAGAATTATAGGCTGCCTTTTGATGCTCCGGTGTATTCATTTTTCCTTTTTCGCGATTACCTTCATCAAACATCTTTGTTTTGAACATTACACGCAGCACATTCGCTACTTTTTCATCAACTACCGATACCGGTACTTTTCCTTCTTCTACAGCTTTTATCAGCGGATCGGCAAAATACCATTCGTTGTAATCTTGTATATCGGTGCCCATTTCCAGGTCGAGCCCGCTTAATGCAGCCTTTACTGTAGAATGTGCAGCAGCCCAATCGGTCATTAACACACCTTTAAATCCAAATTCTTTCCGAAGAATTTGCCTGTTGAGATATTCGTTTTCTGAACACCAGTCGCCCCTGAATTTATTGTAAGCAGCCATAACGGTATAAGCGCCGCCCTCAGTAACAGCGGCTTTAAAGCCCGGCAAATAAATCTCGCGAAAAGCCCTTTCGCTTACTTGTACATCAACGGAATCGCGATGCGTTTCCTGGTTGTTGGCTACCCAGTGTTTTACACTCACGGCAACATCTTTTGACTGCAGGGCTTTAATGTAAGCAACTGCCATCCTCGAAATAAGAAAAGGGTCTTCACTCATGTATTCGAAGTTTCGGCCACAAAGTGGCGAACGGATAATGTTGATACCAGGCCCCAGCAGCACATCTTTTTTTCGAAACCGGGCTTCCTCGCCTAATACCAGCCCTTGTTTTGAGGCCAGTTGAGGATTCCAGGTTGCAGCAAGCGCTGTTCCCGGAGGAAAGCACGTTGCCGAATCAGCGGTCCAGCCCGAATAAGCCCAGTCGTTCCTGTTAATTTCAGCGCGTACGCCATGCGGGCCGTCACTCAGCGCCAATTCGGGGATGCCTAACCTCTTTATCCCGGATACATAAAATTTGGAATTCGCGTGCAACAGGCTTACTTTTTCCTGCAAAGTCATCTGGCTGATTAGTGAACGGATCTTCTCTTCCTGTTTGCTGTTATTCAGACTTTGCTGTGCATTTGCCATTCCTGCTGCCAGCAGTATAAGAAAAAGCGCACAGCTGTATGTTTTTACTATTATTCTTGATATTAATACATTCATCAGTTAACGTTTAATCAGGTTTACCAAGATCACATCATTTTCCCGGATATCAAATTCACGGGAGTAAACGGAATTGGGTTTTATTTCAATTTGTTGTTTCACGACAGGCGAGCCATTTTCTTGTTTTAATTTTTCAACTTGTTGCTTGTTCAGCTGCGAGGGCCGGCCCATATCCACGTAACCGGTATAGGCATCGTTCACTCTATAACCTACTTTGTAAACCTCCATAGTATATTTTCCGGCAGGCACATGCGAAAGGTTTATTTTAACCTTCCCTTTGGATTTGGCGGGCAGGTCTTTAATATAATAGGACTGGTTATTGACAGAATCTGGTAAAGTATAAGTATAGTCCCACAATAAAACCTGGATGTCACCTTTATCATTTTTGCAAACCCATGAGCGTGTATCATTATTGGCTAATTCGGTTCTCCCCAGCTTATTCATAAATTTATAGGAGTAAAAAGCTGGTTTGTTTATGCCTTGAATATTAAGCAACCCAAAACCTCCATGAAAAGGTGTAAACCGCGGACCAGGTTCTTCAAAAACATCGGTAAAAACCCAGTATGACATGGAATTGGCGGCATTGCCAACTTGTTTTAATTTCTCCAGGATATAGGCTGCTTCCTGATAACTGTCGTGCACAGGATCTGCCGGTGTATATGAAGCACTCCATTCCGTATAATGCAGTTCCAGGCCTGGCTTAGCTGATTGAGAAATTTGTTTTCGGGAATTCAACACGTCGCCGCTTACTGCCAAAGAATCTTTACTTAACACCGTGCCCGAGTTACCATACTCATCCAGGAAGCCTTGGTTTACCCCATATGAGTGGGTACTTACGAAATCGATTGGAACGTTGTTTTTGCTGCAATGGCTTATCATTTCGGGAACCCATGCCGCGCCTGCAGTGCCTGGCCCACCAACTTTATATCCGGGGTTTACGCTTTTAATTGCTTTTGCGGAATAATCGTACAATTTAAAATAATCGTCTTGCGTCCCCGTCCAAAATCCTGGAGATAAGTTAGGCTCATTCCATACCTCAAAATACCAGGATTTTACTTCTTCAACACCGTACCGTTCTGTAAAATGCTGAACAAGATTGGTTATCAGCGCCTGCCATTTGTTGTAATCTTTTGGAGGGGTAACATTACCGCGCCACCAAAAAATTGTTTGTTTACCGCTTGCCAGGGCATTAGGCATAAAGCCAAGCTCTACAAATGGCTTCATCCCAATTTTATGCAGAAAATCAAACAGGGCATCTACATACATATAATTATACTGAGGGTTCCCTTTTGAGTCTTCGGTATAAACAGCCATATCATCAGTGAGTAAGCCATGCATGCGGATATACCGAAAACCACATTGTTTTCTTACGTATTCCAATTGTTGCTGCCAGTCGGCACGCAGCCCTTCATTTGCCCGGCCTGCACCTACACAGGTGTTAAACATGCTATTAAGCTTACCCGATGTTTTGTTTAAATCTACGTTAATCGCTCTTTGACCTTTTACATTTGCCAAAAAAGCGAATTGCGAAACCACCAATACCCAAATTATTTTTTTCATCTATTTTGTTAATTCTTATTAAAATTATTCTGTCCACACGAGCACGCCCGATGGTTTTAGTGTTTTTTCCCCAATTAAAACTTTTGCATTACCAGGCAGATTTACGGTGTAATTTTCAGATGAATAATTTAATGCCGTATAAAAGCCATCGCGCCAATAAACAAATACACCGGGAGGATAATCCTCCGTTGTAGCACCGGCATCTTTATAAATCTGCCTCAACAAATCCTTTTCTAATTTAGAATCATCGCTATCTACACCGATATAGGTTACGTCGCCTTTGCCAATCCGGTGTTTTACTACAGCAGCTTTTCCTTTATAGAACTGGTTATTATATGTGGCCAGCACACCGGAAGTATCTTCGGGCACGAGCAAATCCCCCCAACTATGCCATGGATAATGATTCGAATTCATCAATATATCGCCTTTACCATACGATGAAAGCATGTCGGTTTGGTTTACATGGGCACCAATCAGGTTTGAAATTGGCAAGGCGGTCTCCCCTTCCCAAAAATGCCCTCTGCGATCTTTGGTACCCGTACGGCAGGTAATAACCAGATGGCCGCCTTTGGCTACATAGTCATTCCATTTTTTTACCAATGCAGAATCAATCATTTCATAAGCGGGAATGATTACACATTTATACTTCGACAAATCTGCCGTTTCCTTAATTACATCAACAGGTGCACCCAATGATCTTGCAGTTTTAAGGAATTTTACCGGATAATCCCATGTATTCCATTGCCCTGTCTGTCTTTGTCTGTCAATGCTCCAGTAATTTTCCACATTCCAGAGAAGCGCTGTCGACCGTGCGGCCAGCTTAGCCGGCATCTTCGTGCCTGCCGTAAATTTCCCCCTCAGTTCTGTTATTTCTTTCATAAACTGCATATAGTCTTTACCGCCCTGCGAAGGTGTTACTCCATCCGTTTGTATCACAGCAGCATGATATTGTTCGGCGCCATATAAAATTTGACGAAAACGATACGAACAGGCGATCTTTCCTCCCGCCGCAAAGCTGTGGTACAACCATAGCCGAACTGTACCTGGTAAAAGCAGGGGGTTGTAGCTCCCCCAATTAACAGGGCCTGGTTGAATTTCTAAAACCCCTGACACACCGCCTACGGATTTGTAATATTCTGAAGCAAAAAGAACTACATCGCTGTTGCCTAAACGGAAACCTGATTCGCCAATATTATCAGTACCGCCGTTTGGATATGCCGTGTATGCCGCAAAATCCAGTTTTGTGGTACGGTTAGGATCTGAACCGGTGCAAACGGCAGTATAGTTGGTGGTAACAAATTGAGCCTTTGAAACGTAACTGCGTAAAACTTCTGCCTGAAAATCAAGGAACTCAGCCTGGGCATCTGCCGTGTATCTTTTAAAATCCAGCAAGGCATGGGGATTATTACCCCACCAACCTACGAGGTTAGTATTAGGGATGATAACCTGATCAAAACTATTAAACCATTGGCTCCAGAATGCGGCCCCCCAGGCAGTATTTAATGCATCAATGGTTTTGTATTTATTTTTCAGCCACGTTCTGAATGCTTCCTGCGACGAGGGGCTGTAATCAGAGACTGCACCGGGTTCATTATCTATTTGCCACCCCATCACATTTTTGTTCTGCCCGTATCGTCTTGCCATTTCCGCTACTATTTTTTTTACAAAGTCACGGTATTTCGGGTTGACCATTGACTCTAATCCGCGCGTACCATTCTCTGCACGGATATAGTGGCCATCCATAACAAACGTCTCCGGGTAGTTTATCCGCATCCACGTTGGGGTGGTTGCAGATGGCGTACATAGCAACACTTTGAGATGATACTTTGCGCAAAGGTTCACAACCCTGTCGAGCCAGTTAAAATCAAACCGTCCTTCTTCGGGCTCCATTTTGAACCAGGCAAATTCGGCAAGGTGAACAAACTCGAAACCCATGTCTGATATCTTTTTTATATCCCTTTCCCATTGGGCTTCACTCCAATGTTCGGGGTAATAATAGATACCGGTTGTTACCAAATCTTTTTCCGGGAAAAACCGGCTGGTTTCCTGTGCTTTTAACGCTGCCGAAGGGATTAAGATCCCTAATATAATTGTTGTTATTAATTTTCTCATCAAAAGATTCCGGGGTTTTCTATAGAAATTATTATAAGTTGTTTCACTATAAATTTTTATTCAACATTATCAATAACGTCATCTGTTATAGATGCAGGTGACATATCGGTTCTGCTATCCGTAGTGCAGCCGGTACTATGTTTTAATCCATGATACCGGCAGCGTTATGTGTTATTATTTTCGAATGCAATTTGCAGATTTTCTGTGTAATATTTTAGTTAGCGCCAGCATTAAGGGCGACAATTGTACGTTGATCTTTTACTGAATAATTTTGCCTGTCCAAAGCACCACCCGTGTCCCAGAAAAATGGCAGCATCCCGTTGGCTCTCGCTTGTTTTGTAATATAGGTTAGCCAATAATCCACAGCGTCGTTATGAGTTGCCAGATCTAAAGGAACATGATTGCTGTTGTTACGCCTGTAGGCTCCATACTCGCCCAGCAGGACGGGAATTCCCTTATCAGCGAATTTTGTCTTCATCTTGTTGAAGGTGGCGTTTACATCACTTTCTTCGCCCCAGGTGGCATTGCGGCCGGGCTCTAGTGTAGAATGATGTCCGGCTCCCCAGTAGTAGAACATTTTGCCCCAGTCTGCATCGCCGTCCATCAAACAAAGTTGATATGGAGAGTAATAATGCACCTCTACCATCATCCGCGCCGCCACCTTATCCAGGGGAAGAGCAGTCATCAGGTCATTGGTTTTATCGATATCTGTTGAAGGTCCCTGAACTACTAATACCCTGTAACTGTTCCGCCCGCCGGTGGATCGAACTGCATTAACAAAGGTTTGATGATAGCTGGCAAGCGTTGCCATCTTTTCCGCATTGTCTGCGTTCGGCTCATTGGCGCTGGCAAACATCAGGTGTTCATCAAAATCGCGCATAGTTGTTGCAATTTGCTCCCAAAGCGCTTTTTGTTTCGCATTAACAGACTCTTTTTTAACGGTGGTACAATTGTTTTCGAGCCAACCATCGTCCCAATGTATGTTGAGTAAGACATACATATCGTTTTTTACACAATATCCTATTACTTCTTTAACCCTCTTAAGCCAATTTATATCTATACGCGCTTTGCTTTTATCAGCTAAATGCGTCAAATTCCAGGCGCATGGCAGGCGGATAGCATTAAAACCCTGCTGTTTTACGAATTTTATATAATCCTCTGTAATAACAGGACTACCCCAACCTGTTTCACCGCCCGGGGCTTCAAAAGTATTGCCGATGTTCCACCCTAACCTAATTTTAGCGGCGAGTTGTGCGGCATTACTTTTCATCCCGGTTGAATCGGGGGCTATTGGCGAATTATTATAAGACGGATAGGTAGCATGCCATGCGAAAACCGTATTTCTCCCCGCCTGACCATAATTAAAAGGAATTATCAAATTACCAGGACGATGGTTTGCCATGCAAATGGCAGACGACTTATTGGTGTTTGATAATTTGAAGACTGTATTGTAATTATTCGCCCTTTTGAATGAAAAAAAAGACGCAATCGATATAATAGATATTAATATTTTAAAAGAATACTTTATTTTCATTTTCTCCTAATCTTTACATAAAAGATTCATCTGAACAGCATACTGTCCAGATGATCTTTTTTACTACCCACAATGGGTGATTATATTAATTGTYGGTTTGCTTAAAACCCTGCACCTTTTTTTAGCGAATCTAATGCCTGCCGGTCTCCTATATACGCGGGCACACCGGTATTTGGCCGCTGAAATATACCGCTGGCCCATAAAAACGGCTGCACACCATGTGCTTTGGCTTGCTTTGTGATATAAGCATAGTAATGCCAACCCGATCTTAATGCCAATATCGAATCAGCCGGGTATCCGGTTAATCTCTGAGCGTGATATTGAATGTCAAATTCGCCCATAACTACCGGGATACCCTTATCCACAAATTTTGTTTTAACGTCTTTAAATGCGTTATCCATATAAGCTTCTTCTGTTGAGGCTACGCAGTTGCGATCCAGGAAGAGTGGGTTTTTTGTATGAAAGTCTTTTCCCCAGAAATATAATTCTTTTCCCCAGCTTGCGTCCATAGGTGTTGTGCTACCGTAGCCACCTAATATGCAAAATTGCGGCGGGCTATAAAAGTGAAACTCTACCATCATTTTATTAGGGGTAGGGTCGGTAGGTAGTGTCGGTGTTTTATACGCATTAGCCGGATCAAGATAAGAAGAAAGCAAATCAAGTGACGTAGAAGGCGACTGAATAACTATCGCACGATAAGTATTTTTACCACCAGTCCCTCGCACTGCATCAATAAATGATTGGTGATAACGCATTAAGGTAACGGTTGTGGGTATATCACTCGCATTGGGTTCATTGGCACTGGCAAATATCAAATGCTCGTCAAAATCCCGCATCGTTGTGGCTATCTGCTGCCAAATTGCCTTATGCTTGGCATCAACACTATCCTGTTTAGCACCTGTAACTTTGCAGTCAATATAACCATCGTGGTGGGTATTAAGTATCACATACATATTGTCATTAAAACAATATTGAACAACTTCTTTTACGCGGGCGAGCCAGAGTGGGTCTATTTCCTGAGTTTGGTTATTTATTATGTGGTTACTCCAGGTGCAAGGAATCCTTATGGCATTCATACCAGTTGATTTTACCAGGTCAATCAGCTGCTGGGTAATTTTCGGGTTTCCCCATCCGGTTTCCCATCCAGGCGCATCCATAGTGTTATAAATATTCCAACCCATTGTCATTTTTGCGGCCAACTGTGTAGCAGTGCTGCCCATGCCTGCTGCATCAGGTGTTTTTGGCGATATATTATATGATGGATAGATTTGGGCATTTTGCATTACGGTAATTCGCCTTCTTTGACCATTTGTTGAACTCAAATTCAACAGCACAGAACGGGTACTGCCCGATAAATTTGCTGCTGCCGTAAATTTAATGGATGCATCACCGCTATTGCCCGATGTTTTGTCTAAATGCAGCCATCCTATACCGGTAGTATCAACACTCCATGCGGCATTACTTGTAAATGCCAAGGCCGCGGTTCCACCACCTTCCGGTATAGTATCTGTTAGATTAGAAAGCGTAAGCCGTGCGGACGCTGTTTCCGATTTTTTACAAGAAGTCGCAACTAAAATTGCAAAAAACACTCCTGCAATTTTATACGCCGTCTCTATTTTCATTATCTTCATATTCGTTTTTTAATAAAAAATTATCTTTTAATTAGTTAAAGCCGCCACAGCTATATGCTGCGGCGGGACCTTAGTTTATTTAATTTTTACGACCCTAAAATTATCAAAGGCACCATAAAAGCCCGTTGACGTGGCCGAGCCGCTATAGTTATGGATATACAGTGTGAAGTGGGTTTTTCCTGTAGGGCCTACCAACTTAATAAGGTCGGGTACGGAATCTCCCATACCGTCGCCAAGTGTGGCATCATTTGCACGGAACGATGACAGCGCGATTGTTATAGTAATCCAGCCTTTTGTAGTGAACGATGTTCCGGTTTTTTGCCATGGTTCCCACCTGCCTATGTAACCGCCTGGCCCGGTTACAAAATTAATTGTACCACCATTCCAGGCTTTAGGAACACTTACGTCAAATTTAAAGGCCCAATTACCTGGTGCATCACCAAGGTTGGCTGCTGGTATCCACTGTTGATCGTCAAACGGTATTTCATAAGTGGGCGGCCACGTGGCAGCTCCTTCCCCGGGTTTCAGAATTTCTGTTTTTTTGGCAACATGTTGCGATTTATTTGTTGTGATCCCGGAAAAAGAAGCATCATAGGATTCCCAATCGCCCGGATAATAAGTACCGTTATACAGGTTTGACCCATTCCATGTAAAGCCAAAAGGCCCGCTCCATTCCATATTGGCTATCAGACCTGTCGATCCATCGTGCACCTTGTACACAGTAGTACCTGTGCCAAACTTTGTAGTAACAGATACCGGCCCGCTTTGCGAGAGTGAAGGCGCTACAAAACCGATAGACTTGGTATCTTTTGACGTTGTAAAAGTGGTAATTGTAGTGCCCGCAAAAATTAGCGACTCAATATTCTTAAAATAGGTACCGTAAATATAAACCGAATCGCCTGGGTTGGCATTTTCGTAGGAAATCCCGGTTATGGTTGGCTTGGCATTTATTGTATCCCTGGCAGTACCAGATTTAGTGGTAACTATTATTTGGCTGTTGGGTGTTGTTGCCGGCATCAAAAAACCAAGAGAGGTCCCATCAGCGTTTGAGTTAAATTTTGGAATTTTGGTTCCACCATAAACAAACTGTTGAACCAATACTAAATTGGTACCATACAGATAAACCGAATCGCCTGGGTTGGCAAACACATCGGATATGGCACTAATAGTTGGCGCCGGCGGGCCTAATTTAAAAGCGAACGTTGTTGAACCTGCTCCTGTAACATATTTTACCGTATACAGTTTGGCCGTATCAATCGTTGAAAACTGTATGGCAGGGATTTGCACAACAGCACTGCTGGGGGCAAATAAAGCAACGTTAAAAGAGGCAGGAACTCCGTCAAAATAAATTTGAGTTGCATTTTGCAAATTTTGCCCGGTTATAACCACCCATTGGCCCTTTGCCACAGCGCTATGTAAAACCGTATCATTAGGTGAGGCCACATAACTTTTAATAGCTGCGATAACCGGAGGAGCACTGCTGCCGCTGTCAGCATTCTTTTTACAAGCTGGTGATAAGGCCACTATCATGAATAAAAGCGGCAAAAAAAACAAGCTTAGGTATGATTTCTTTTTCATAACAATTTATTTAAAATGTTTCAATTAATAATATGGTACCGGTGGAGCTGCCAGTTTCGGATCAGAGGATAATTCGGATGCCGGAATTTGCAATGTAAATGAACTGATGGATGCCGCAACCGCAGATGGAGCAGCAGTAGTATCCCTTGTGGCTATACGCGTTATAGGATCATAACTAAACGTCTGTCGGCTGTGAGTAGCATCCTGATCGTTAAGCAACTTCACAGCTGCCGTCGGACTGTAAAAAGAATACCTAACAAGATCTATCCAATATTGTCCTTCAAAAGCAAGTTCAACTCTTCTCTCTTTAAGTATTGTAGGGCCGTCCAACTTATTCACAGCGGCCACGCCAGCCCTTGTCCGCACCTTATTAAAATAGGTTAAGGCATCAAGATCTGAGGTAATACTATTGTTACCCAAAATAGCTTCGGCATACACCAAATATACATCAGCCAACCTCAGTACCGCGTCATGCTCAATGGATGACGTATAAGTCATTGTTGGCGCGTTGTTATCCACTTCGTTGCCAATAATGTGTTTTTTTAAACCAACGCCTGTTGATTTAAAACCACCACCTGCAGCGTTCAATTCGGGATAAAAATCTCCGTTGAGCATAATAGTGGCTTTGCGCCTTATTGTATCGTCGGCCGAGTACATCTTATACAGATCCCAGGTTGGGGCTAAGCCAAACCAGGCACCGTTTTTTTGAGGGTTTATAGCATTGCTTGGTGAAAAGGTTAAATACATGTTACCGGTTTCCCAACTCGTCTGATCTGGCGACCACTGAAATGCAAACAATGCTTCGGGGTTGTCGTTGTATTGCGACCTGAAAAGATTATAATAACCGAGATGGTTCGCGTCATCCTGCCCAAGAAGCGTTAATCCGCTGTTTTTACACACATTACCTGCGTATTTTTTTGCACTGTCCAGCAATGCCTGGTTGCGCTGCCCTTCCTGTTTGCTGCCCACACCTGCCATTGTTAAATACGCTTTGGCCAGCATTCCTTGCGCCGACCAGGTGGTTACCCTGCCTTTGTCATCTTTTAAAGGAAGATTTCGTGCGGCATAAGTTAAATCGATGGTGATAAATTTAAATACATCACCAACAGTATTACGATTAAGCATAGGGTTGCTTATTAATTTGGAATTGTCCTCAATAATGGGCACAGCGCCCCAATAAACAGCGAGGTGGTAATAAGCTACCGCACGTATAAATTTTGCTTCGGCAATAGCAGCATTTCTGGTTGCCTGCGGGATAGATGCCGACGCTGTTTGCTGTATGGCATTAATAACATTATTGCATTGACCGATCACAATATACAAACCTGTCCAGCCCGAATTTAAAATGCCATTATTCGCCGTAATTGTACGACTAAAAAGCTGCCCCATATCGTCGTTATAGCCTACATGACCAGTTCCGCTCAATATATCACCCAATTGCAACAAAGCATTATAATGCCATTGCCCCCAAGGTGCACCTCCATACAAACTGGCAGTAGCCAGCCTTAAATCGCCGGGGGTTTTGTAAAAATTAGTAGAGCTAATTTGCGAGTTGGATGGACGCTTCAAAAATTCTTTTTTACATCCGGCAATTGCTGCTCCGAGTAGCAAAAAAAACACAATTTTATTAGTTCGTTTCATAAAATATCTTTTTAAAATTGGTAATCATTTTATTTGTTAAAGGTTAGGCTTGCACCAATAGTAAATACGCGTGGCATAGGATAGTTACCGCCATCCACACCGCCCTGAAGGGGGTTCCATGTACCAATTTCAGGATCCATCCCTTTATATTTTGTGATTACAAATACGTTGGATACATTAGCATACACACGGACTGAATGCAGGAATACTTTCGACAACATGCTTTCTGGAAAACTATAATCTAACCTGATATTTTTACAACGCAGGAATGAAGCATCTTCGATCCACAAATTAGAAGGACGATTATTATAGTTGGTGACGTTATCCTGTCTTAAACCTACAACCGATGTATTCGGGTTGGAGATATACACGTTATTAATATCAGACGACGAACCCTGGGGATTTACCATAGCATATTTCGCGTAATCTAATACCTGGACAAAATAGGATGTGTTATTTTGTGAACTGGTTTGTGATACAGCCAATTGGTTGTAAACTTTGTTGCCATAATTACCACTAAAGAAGATATTCAGGCCGAAGTTTTTGAAGGTAAATGAGTTGTTGATCCCATATTGGAATTTAGGGAGAGGCGAACCCAGAAAAGTTTGGTCCCTGGTATCGATAATACCATCACCATTCAAGTCTTTAAACATACGGTCGCCGTACCAGATACCGCCATAAGCGGGAGTAATTGGATAAGGTTTTCCGCTTTGATCAGCAGACCGGGCATGGTTTTGAAAATCACTTGGCTTTGCAAATATGCCATCATATATGTAGCCGTAAAATTCGCCGATTGCCTGCCCGACTACGGTTTTTTGAACAGAGGTAGTTAAGCTGGCATCACTTCCGCCAGAACCTAAACTGAGTACTGTGTTCACATTCCGTGAAAAGGTAAAATCACTTTTCCATGTAAAGTTTTTGCTATTGGTATTAGTAGTGCTAATACGGAAATCAAAGCCTCTATTGCGAATAGAACCAACGTTTACATATGGTGAAGCCATGGCCCCCGGCGACCAATTCGTGGTAGTAMCGCTAAATTCAGGAAGCGGGACTTTTAATAAAAGCCCTTTTGTTTCGCGGTCGTAAGCATCTACCGAAAAGTTTATGCGGCCGTTAAAAAACGTTGCGTCAAGTCCGGCATTATAATAATTTGTTTTTTCCCAGGTTACGTCTGGATTTGCCAAATTGCTTTGAAACTGCGAAACACCTGATAAACCGGTAGGAACTGTTGTTAGTTGGGTTGCATAAGTATTGCCCGGTATACCCTGGTTGTTGGTAAGCCCATAACCAAGTCGCAGTTTCAATTCATCTATAGATTTTACACTTTTTAAAAACGCCTCGTTATTAATTTTCCAGGCAAATGCCCCTGAATAGGTAATCGCCCAATTATGGTTAACCGGAAAATTTGAAGAACCATCGTTGCGCAGGTTACCAGTGAGCAGATATTTATCATCCCAGGAAAAATTAACCCGGCCGAAATAAGATTCCGATGAGCTACCGGGACCATGATCGCCACCATTTGTTACAACAGTAGGATCGCCAGCACTGATAGCCTGCACATTATTTGAAACGAAATTTTTACGCCCGGCACTTATATTTTCGTAATAATCTGTATTTGCTTCGTGCCCTCCTAAAATATTGAATTTAGATTTCTTGAAATTATGGTTAAAAGTTAAATATTGGCGCCATGTGGTGTAGTAGTCATGATTAATATCCGAGCTGGCACTGTTGACGGGGTTGGAGACATTGTTAGTTGCTGTACCAAATAGAAAAACCGGATTAAAAGTATTGTGGGAACCAAATGTGAAGTTACCAGATACTTCTGTACGGAATGACAGATCCGTAGTAAACTGTATTTCAGCATAAGCGTTGGTATACGCTTCATATCTTGCAGATTCGTTTTTTAAAAGCGAGGCTATGCCTACAGGGTTTGCAACAGGTGGTACCCAACCGTCCGAGGTGGTAACACCACCATAGGAACCATCGGCGTTTTTTACCGCAACATCGGGTGTCATGCTTAATGCACTGCCAATTACACCGCCATCAGTGGAAACTGTGTTTTCATAAACACGAAAAAACTGAAGGCTGGTTCCTAATTTTAACCATTTAGTGGTTTTAGTGTCCAGGTTCAAACGTACTGAGTATCTTTTGAAAGCAGACCCAAGCGCTATACCTTGCTGGTTGAAGTAAGACCCCGATATATAATATTGGGTTTTTTCATCACCACCGCTTACAGAAAGTGTATGACTGGTCATCGGCGCTTTACGGAATAATTCACTTTGCCAGTCGGTACCCTTACCTAAATATTGCGGATTGGCTAATTCTGGCCTTGTACCGTAGCCCCAAACTTGTGCGCGGGCATTCAAAAATGTTGCCAACTGTTGTAAGTTCACGGTAGGGAGCCTGTTACGAATCTCCTGGTAACCGGTATAAAAATCGTAATTTACAGTTGGGCGCCCTGCTTTACCTCTTTTTGTGGTAATAACGATAACACCATTGGTAGCCTGCGAACCATATATGGCAGTTGCAGATGCATCTTTCAATACGTCGAGTGATTCGATGTCGTTAGGATTGATACCACTTAAAGGATTGGAGCCGTGACCAGGGTCGGTAGCTGGAGGAATAATAACACCATCTATAACAACCAGCGGCGCATTTGCGCCTGATATTGACGATACACCACGTATTTGAATAGATACGCCACCACCAGGCTGACCTGATATCTGTTGCACTACTACACCTGCAACTTTTCCTTGCAGGGCCTGGTCAAAAGTAGTTGGTTGTGTTTGGCGCAATTCGGTACCCGATATTGAACTTATGGCCCCGGTAGCATCTTTTCTTTGCACCTTGGCATAACCAATAACCACCACCTCATTTAAGTTGCTGGATGTTGAATTGAGCCTGACGTTAATTGCACCGGCTTGTTTAACGGTTATTTCCCGTTTTGCATAACCTAAAAAATTAAAAACTAACACCTTGCCAGGCTCAGCCGCTATTGCGTAGCTACCATCAACGCTGGATATGGTTCCAAGGCCTGTGCCTTTAATTTTAATGCTTACTCCTGGTATCGGCTGACCATCGTCGGCACTTGTTATTTTGCCCGTAATATTTACGGTTTGTGCATGCGCTGAAAAATAAAGTAACATGCTTGTGATAAATAATGAAATCTGGTATTTCACTCTTTTTGGTAAATTTTTATCCATCTGATAATAGGATTTTAAGGTTTGATAATTGATTCATTGTTTTTTTGGTTAGTACTTAAATGGTTCTTCTTTCATTCATAATTATTTTGTTATCATATCTTTTTGAATAACCCAAGACTCAAAAACAACCTTTGGAAACTACTTTATTGTTAGTTTCTTCACATGAAACGGCTGCCCGAACAATCAGTTAAAAAACTTCAGGTACAGCCAGACGCATGCTTACTAATTCAAAAAAAAGTTAACTGTTGGTCCTATTGGTAATTGGTGGAACATTGTATAAAAGCAACATCTTTAAATACATTACTTTGAATTTATATTCCGGGGGATGAAACTATGATAACTCAAAAAAAGAGAAGTGGCAGAGTTGAACAAAAATATAGACCAAATGTTCAAACAAACACAATGCACTGTAAATGAGTATACTACAAACAACAAACGGAGCTATTATACCTTGTATGCCCATGAAAACTTAATAATAATTCACAACCCATGACTTCAGTGCACCAGGCTTTTGCAGACTATAGGATAATATTTGGAGCCAAGTTATGGCTAACTGCCTTAAGCGATATGGAAGCTATTATTCTTCAGCTTCGGATAGTTTCTTTTGGCGGATAGAACTGATATAGGCAGAGGGAAGGGTATTATACTCATCCTTGAATAGTTTGGTAAAATATTTGGGGGTGTTGAAGCCGACTTCATAGCAAATCTGGCTAATGGTCATCTGGCTATTCTCGAGCAAATACACTGCTTTTTTTAGCCTTATGGAACGAATGAACTCGACAGGTGATTTACCAGTAAGCATCAAAACCTTATTATAAAGCGATCCGCGGCTCATGTTCATCTGGCGGCTTAATTCTTCTACCGAAAGGCTATCGTTTAAAATATTAAGTTCTATATACTCTACTATACTCCTTAACAGTTTCTCATCTTCATTTTGTAAAGGTGTTTCCTGCAATTGCACATCCATTTGCTTTTTATATGTCCGTTTATAGGTATCCCGCAGGGTAAGGATATTTTTGATTTTTGAAAGAAGTATTTCGAAATTAAATGGTTTTGTCATGTAGTCATTTGCACCAATTTGCAAACCCTTTACTTGTTCCGCCTCAGCCGTCAATGCGGTTAGCAATACAACCGGAATGTGCGACGTGCGCTTATCACTCTTTAGTTTTTTGCACAATTCAATACCTGTCATCTCGGGCATACTGATATCACTTACGATAATATCCGGATGCTGCGAAAGCGCCTTTTGCCAGCCTTCTCTTCCGTTTGAAGCTTCGATTAAAAAAAATATGTCCTTTAAATTGTCCTTCAGATAAAAACGAAAATCATCGTTATCCTCAACTAAAAGAACCACCGGCATTTTATTTRCAAACTGCTGTTTGGGTAAAGCTTTATTTTCAATATGGCTGACGTCGTTCAGATTTTCATCATCAACTTCAACTTCATCTTCGGCTAATAGATCCATTTCGGGCCCGGTATAAATAACAAGCGGCAGTTTGATGATAAAACAACTGCCATGATCCAGCTCACTTTCCACGGTTATTTCCCCTCCATGCATCTTCACAAACTCACGTGTTATTGCAAGACCGATGCCACTGCCCTGGTTAATCATCGACACGGGAATATCGTGCTGAAAAAAACGCTCGAAAATTTTATTATGTTTTTCATGCGGAATGCCAATACCTGTATCGATCACTTTTATTTCAAGAGAGGCATCACTATCGCTCCGCTTATCCACATTAAGCAAAACGCTTACCTGACCACCGGCCGGAGTAAATTTAAAGGCATTTGATATTAGGTTAAACAATATCCTTTCTATCTTATCATGATCAAAACTGGTAAACATGGAATCAATCGTAGTATCAAACACAAAATCAATCTCTTTTTCTTCGGCAATATCTGTAAATGACAGGCTTATCTCGCTGATGAACTTCACAATATCTCCCGGCTTGGTATGCAGTTTCAACTCCTGAACTTCCATCTTCCTAAAATCGAGCAGCTGATTTACCAGGTTTAATAATCGCCTGGCATTTTTTCTTATCATATTCAGCTGTTGTTTCTGTTCCTGATCTGCACGGGTAAGCATTTTATCAACCGGCGCCATGATCAATGATAGCGGCGTTCTGAACTCGTGGCTTACATTCGTCAAAAATTTAGTTTTCAGTTGGTCAAGCTCATGCATACGTTTAACCTCCTGGCGCTCCTGTTCAATTAATAATTTTGCTTCCTGCTTTTCCTTTTCAGCAGTGAATTGTCTTCTTATTTTTTGTATTCCCCTACGCCGGATAAACAAAAGAATACCAATAAACAGTACCGAGTAAATGATAAAGGCGAGGGTCGATTTCCAGAATGGCGGCAGTATTTTAATCCTTAACGAAATATAATTCGGATTCCACACGCCCCCGGAATTGGATGCCCGCACCATAAATACATAATCTCCCCCATCCAGGTTAGTATAATTAGCTTTTCGTGTTCTGTTATCTGCGTTTACCCACCCTTTGTCGAAACCCTCCAGCATGTACTGATATTTTACTTTACCGGAATTGAAAAAATCAAGGGCGGCAAATTCTATCGAGAAGACATTTTCGCTGTGATTAAGTACGATGCTGTGTGTTAACGATATGGCCTTTGAGAGTACCACATGCCCGTTAATAGCCTCATTGGCTGATATACTCTTATTGAATAACTGAAAATCGGTAAATATTAATTGCGGCTTATTGGTATTGAGTTCTAAGCTTGCGGGATCAAAAATATTAAAGCCATCAACACCTCCAAATATCAACTCGCCCCTGTGTGTTTTTAAAGCAGAATTCATATTAAATTCACGGCCCTGCAAACCATCCATTTCGTCAAAGTTTTCGAAGTGAAAATTAAAACCATTTGCCTTTGGCGTTAAGGTGACATGGCTTAAACCATTTGAGGTGCTCAACCACATCGCTCCCTTATTATCTTCCAGTGTTTTCGATATTGAATTTGCCGGGAGCCCATTTTTTTTTGTCAGCGATGTAAAAATATTTGTCTTTGGATTGAAAACACTTAACCCGCCTGATGTGGCTATCCACATCAAACCACGGCTATCTTCGTTAATACTGTTTATGGTATTGTCGACTAAATTATTTGCGTCGCTGCCATTTGAGATGTAATGAGTTACCCCTTTCCCATTTTTTAATATTACATCTACACCAAAATATCCTCCGGTCCATATATTGCCACGCTTATCCTCAAACATTGCTGTTATCATCGGAGACCTGATGTCGCGCTGTTTAAAAGGATGATAAAATATTTTTTTTGAACGGTCGAAAATTTCAAGCCCTCCGGCAAACGTCCCTATCCATAAACGGTGCGAAGAATCTTCCAGAATGCTCCATACCCTGTCATCAGCTACACTGGTGGCTAATTTATCATTGTGTTTGTAATGGGTAAATGTGGTTCCGTCAAAACTGTCCAGACCGCCAAAATAGGTTCCTATCCATAATTTTTGATCATGATCAACACATAAGTCAACAATAATATCATTACTCAGGCTATTTGTGTTTCCCGGATCATGTTTATATTGTGTAAACCTGCCTGTTGTACGGTTAAAATAAATGAGACCGCCCCCATTGGTGCCAATCCACAGGTTTCCGTGCTTATCTTCTATAAATTTGTAAACATCGTTAAAACTTAAACTACCAGGATCTGAGGCAAAATGCCTGTAGAGCGGAAACCTGATGATATTTTTATGATAATAACTTATTCCCTTTTTAAAAGTACCGGCCCACATAATACCGAAGATATCTTTATAGAGGAATACACTGTTTTGCCTTAATGATGTGGGGTCATCTTCCCGGTTTAGCAGATAAGTAATTTTGAAATCCTTTTTATCCAGTACATTTATGCCCCCGTGATCGGCGGCAATCCATATCAGGCCATCATCGGCCTGAACAATACCGCTAATTACCTTCGCGTTTAACTTTGCTCCGGCCGATTCCTTATCAATATGCCGCAAAGCCCCTGTTGAAGGCCTGTAGTAAAATACACCAGATTCCTCATAAAATGCGTAAAGCCACAAATCATTATCGCGGTCAACCATTAAAGAATAATTCCCATTTTTATTATTTGTTGCCTTATTAAAGGCATCCGTATGGTAGCTAATTTTATTAAGGTTAATATCAAACAGCTCCACTATGCCATCACTATAAACTATCCATACATTGCCTTTAGCATCAGTAGTGATGTCTGCAACGGAACTTGAGTATAAAGCCGGGGTGGAAAGATTGCTATGATAATAGTGTTTTGTTTGCTTGCTTATGGCATTGTACCTGTAAATACCTGAATCGGGGAACAAAAACCAAAAGTCTGCCGAGCCAGACTGCACTATTTTAGAGATGTAGGGATAAGCAGGAAGTTTTAAAGAACGGAGCAAAGGCGGCATATCACTGTTAAACTGTTCCGTTTCGGGATCATAAAAACAATACCCATTACGGGTTGATATCCATATTTTTTTATCAGGACCTTCAAAAACCTTGTTTATAAAATCATCACTAACAGAGTTTTTATTATTGCGGTCATGCTTAAATACTTTAAAGGTGTAACCATCATAACGGTTGAGGCCCGATGCAGTGCCAAACCACATAAAGCCTTTAGAATCTTTTAATATACAATTAACCTGGTTGTGTGAAAGACCATTGGCGATATCGAGGTGCGAAAACCGGTACTGGCTGCTTTGCCCAAAAGCATTTGCACATATCGAGATTAATGTAACTGTAAGGAGATAGTAATATTTTATGCGAATAGAGATCATTATAGGAACCCAAAATCAACAAATTGATTTTAAAAGCCAGTACACTAAAGTAATATAAATATTACTTAAACAGGCAATTTATTATAAATAAATGGACATGCAGTAGTTACCTCAACCGGTTAAAGCTTGAGTTAATTTTAACAAAAAATGCGCCCGGTATCTCACCTCCGGAGCGCACTAACTAATCTGTTAACTCAACTAAATCAAAGCCCCTTATGAGCTTTAATGTCTTTTAAAACTAGCCTAATGGCATTGGTTTAAATTGCCTGGTACCAGTGTCGTGTCAATGATTAAGTGACGGTAGTGTTAAGCCGGAAAAAGACAAATTTCGCCTTGGGGCTTCCCACTAAAGACTGTTGACGCGACGTTAGTTTATATTTTATATTTTCACAAACGCCCATTGCTGGTTTTTGCCCCCAACGTAATCTGATTRATCCACCACGCCGCCATTTTTGAGCGAAGATTGTTTAACTTCAAGGGCTTTTCCGCTATTTACATTGATAATTTTAAAGTATCCATTGTCGGTTGGCTGAACTAACCACTTTTGATTATTCCCGCCTGTGCCTGTGTAATCCCATAAATCTGCGATACCTCCGTTAGAGCCAGACCAGCCATATATTTCCAAACACTTCCCGCTTACGTGCATAGGTGTTAACAGGTAGCTGCTGCCTCCGGCAGATTGCACTTTAAATTGCTGGTTTGTTCCGGCTAAATAATCCCATTGATCTGCCGCTGTTTGATTAGCAGTACCCCAGCCGGCAAACTCCAAAGCTTTAAAACTGTATCTGTTAACAATCTGATACACACTTCCAACCTGAATTCCAGGGGATGAGGCAGTTTGCGTTCCCTGCACAAGCGCGGCTAACTGCTGTTTATCATTTACAGCGTACGTCGACCTGTCGATGATCGACCCGGTGTCCCATAAAAATGGAAGGATACCGTCTGCCAATGCCTGGTGTATGAGGTAATTATACCAGTACGCCCTGGAAGCAACGTGAAGATCATAGGCATCTCCTGTAAGCGACCGGCGCCCTGCTGCAAATTCTCCCAGTACAACCGGGATGCCATGGTCAACAAACTTCGTCTTCATCGACTGGAAATATCCATTGAGGTCCGACTCTTCGCCATAGGTGGCGTTGCGTGTAGGATCGGTGGTGGAGTGATATCCCGCGCCCCAATAATAAAACATGTTGCCCCATGACGCGTCTCCGTCCATCAAACAAAAATTGTAAGGAGTGTAGTAATGAACTTCAACCATCATGCGATTTGACGCCGCATCTGAGGGAAGGGTGTTCATCAGGTTGTTTGTTTTTACAATATCTGTGCTTGGCCCCTGGATAACCAAAGTTCTGTAACTGTTGTGCCCGCCCGTTGATCTTACAGCGTTGATAAAAGTTTGATGATAAGAAAGCAGAATGCTCATCTCTGTTGCATCTGAAGCGGGAGGTTCGTTCGCGCTGGCAAAAAGCAGGTGTTCGTCAAAACCACGCAATTGTGTTGCAATTTGCTCCCAAAGTGCCTTTTGTTTGGCATTAACGGCAGCCTGCGCTGTGGTTGTAATATTGGCATCCAACCATCCGCCGTCCCAATGTATATTTAATATCACATACAAACCGTCGTTAACACAGTATTGCACAACCTGCTGCACACGGCTAAGCCAGGCCGGATCTATTTTTGCAGTTGTTGAATCTGGCACATGTGACCAATTCCAATTACAAGGAATCCGTATAGCGGTAAAGCCGCTTTGTTTTACCTTATCAATAAACGCCTGGGTAATCATGGGAGCCCCCCACCCCTGTTCATTATTAGGGGCCTCCATTGTGTTGCCAATATTAAATCCTAACTGGATTCTAGAAGCGATCTGAGCAGCGGTACTGGATACGCCAGTTTGATCGGGCGGCAGTGGCGAAATGTTGTAACTCGGATAACTGGTTGCGGTCAACGTTTTAGTACTCGTTTTAGCAAGCGGCTTAACGGCCGAACTGGGAGTTTCCTGTTTGTGGCATCCCGACGCCGCCAGGATGATGGCGATACTGAAAAAATAGTTTAGTGTTCTCATATAGAATGTAAAATTGGTTTCTTGTAAAAAAGACCAAGGAAACGAAATACGCACCGTCATTCATGGATGAAACAGATCTATCGACTGCCCAATCGTCTGATCGGATACATCCAGTATGTTCATTGTCAATAATGGCTGTCACGCTTTCCATAACAAGAAACAAAAATGGCTGTCTTAACTTCGAACGCTCTTTGGTTTGTTTAATTGATTTGCCAAAAATATAGATGTGCAGAAACGGAGAACGGGTACAAAAGTGAATAAATAGGGTACGAAATGTTCAAATTGAAATTATTACTTATAGGTAAGCCAATTAATCACATCAAAAGATTTAAGTGTAACATTGTTTAGCCAACAATACCATTTTTGCCCAAATGAAAAGAATCCATTCAATAATTAAAGATTTTTTATTGGTTAGCAAATCAAACAGTAGGTAAGAAACCGTAGCTTGTATTAAGCACCTCGCCCATCAACACAATCAATCGGAAACAGTTCAGTTAATTGATTTAAAATATAACTTCCTTATCTATAAACCATTGCAATCCCTTGCACATTTGGTCTATATTTTTATTCATTTCTACCCCCTACTTTTTGTTAAGTAACCATAGTTTCAACCCTTGGAATATCACTTCAATGCGGTGCATTTGAAATGCTGATATTGAACAATATTCCACCAATTACCAGTTGAACCAGCACCTATTTATTTTTCAACTTAGCGGACAGCTGAGGCTCTGTTTAAAGTTTTTATTGATATGTTAAAAAATTCACTGAAGGACTGTGATAAGCCTTTTTATATCGAAGTTTCGCAATCGATTGCAAGCTTAAAAACGTTAACTAATTTATTTATATCACAAAAATTTCTCCGGTTATCGCCGATAAGATGGGAGGAGCATCCAAATGCACCTCCGGCTTATAACAGCGCAACGTGTGGGGCCCAATCTCCTACAGCCAGATATTCTAAACCTTAATAATCAGCCAATTTGTTTCACTTAAATTAAAAATTCATGAAAAGAAAACTATTTACACAACTCCTGATTTTTGTCGGGATAACCTTATCAATTATAATGATAAGTTTACCCGGCTTTTCGCAAACGGGGAAAATTACCGGCAAAGTGTTGGATAAGGACGACGGATTGCCTCTGCCCGGCGTATCTGTCAAAGTAAAAGGGAAACCCGAGGTTACGGGTACAAATTCGGAAGGTGTCTATTCCATAAACGCTGCCTCGGGCAGTACGCTGATATTCTCTTTTGTTGGTTACGATCAAAAAGAAATTGTTGTTCCTTCATCAGGCGCACTTAACGTGGTTTTATCAAAAAGTACGAATAACCTGAACGAAGTAGTAGTAATAGGATATGGAACCTCCCGCAAAAAAGACCTGGTAGGTGCTGTTAATGTGGTAAATTCGAAAGATGCCGGCGCCAATACATCACTAAGCCCTGCACAACTGATAATAGGAAAGGCCCCCGGCGTTCAGGTAGTGCCGACAAATGGTGTGCCGGGCTCAACTGCGAAAATTATTGTACGTGGTGTGGGTTCTTTCACCGATGTTAGCCCGTTGTACGTTATTGATGGCATACAGGGTAGTGAAGGCTTGTTCAATAGCATTAGCCCACAAGATATTGAGAATATTACCATATTAAAAGACGCAGCTTCTACAGCAATATATGGCGTTGCCGGTGCTAACGGTGTTGTAATCATTACAACAAAAAAAGGTAAAACAGGCGCTCCTCAAATATCGTTTACCTCGCAGGTAGGTTTTGCAACCATACCTAAAAAGCTCGATCTGCTGAAAGCTGCTGATTATGTAAAGCTCCTTAAAGATATTGATGTTACCAACAATAATCCCACACCGGTAAAACTTGCCACACCATATGTTTTGGTTGACAGGAATGACTGGCAAAACCAAATTTTTAAAACAGCTTTATCAACACAAAATGACATAAGTGTAAGCGGCGGAAGTGATAAGATTATATATAATATGTCGGCAGGATACGTAACACAACAAGCCACAGTTAAGGATTATCAATTAAAAAGGTTTAATAACCGGTTTACATTAGAAGAAAAATTAGGCCGTTTTCGCTTCGGGCAAACCTTAAATTTGAGGTATACCAAAACGGAGGGAATTATGGCAGGCATAGGTAACGCGCTTCAATACGCGCCTTATCAACCCATTTATGATTCTTCAATTCGGGGCGGTTATTCCATCCTTACCAATATAGATGATGACAGCAATGCAGTAAATCCATTAGAGGACTTAGGCGTAAAAACGCAAAGCGGCCATGAACTGATATTATTTCCGCAAGTATTTGGAGAAGTAAGAATTATAAATGGTTTAACCTTCAGGTCACAAGCGTCATTACAATATGGCAGCAGTGTGAGCAATTCTTATAATATACCCTACGTAACTGCCAATAAACTGTCTTTCGACCGGCAAGCGGGCCGTAGTTTTAACGACTACTCCAGTTACACCATTGAAAATTATTTTTCCTATAACCATACCTTTGGTAAACACAATATTTCGTTAACAGCAGGTACAAGTTATAAAGACGCGGGTAGCAGTAGCTTTGTTAATCTAACAGGTACCGGTATGCTGACCGATGAAGTAAGGGACATATCCGTAGCCACAAAAATTACCCCCGCAAGTTCATCTGGTTATGCCAATGGGGCTGGCATAGAACAGTCTTACTATGGACGTTTGATTTATTCTTACGACGATAAGTATATTCTTTCGGCCAGTTTAAGGCGCGACGGGTCTTCTAACTTTCCCAAGGCAAACCGTTACGGCAATTTTCCGGGCGCGGGCTTTGCATGGCGCTTCAGTCAGGAAGATTTCGTAAAAGCAGCCCTTCCATTCATCAGTGATGGTAAACTTCGCTTAGGATGGGGACGTACCGGTAACAACAGGATCTCTCTTACCGCCAGTGATGTGTATACCTTTAATGGATCGACTGCGGGAAACCTGGCGTATTCCTTTGGCAGGAATGAGCAATTTGTTAGCGGCACAACACTTACAACTATAGGAAACGGGTTATTACACTGGGAAACAACCGACCAAACCGATGCGGGGATCGATCTGGGTTTTCTCAACAACAGAATAACTTTTAATGCCGATTATTACAACAGAAAAAGCAGTGGGTTATTAGTTAATATACCCGTACCGCCAAGTTTAGGTATAGGGATAAATACAGGCGGCAGTTCCCAGACTGTTAACGCGGCGGATGCACAAAATAAAGGTTTTGAATTTCAGTTAGGTTACCATTCTGAGGTTAAAAGTGATTTTAGCTATAACATAAGTGTTAACGGTGCTTTTAATAGTAATAAAACAATATCGTTAGGCACCCAATCGCCGACTCCAATTGTGGGCGGGACAGGTGTTGCAGAAACATTGACCCAGCCGGGTAGCCCTATCGGGGCATATTATGGTTATAAGGTTGATCATGTAGCCAAAGACCAGGCCGAAATTGACGCATTAAATGCAAAAGCACAACAGAAGGCCGGCAATCAGACTGCGGTTTACCAGAGTGGATTAAAACCCGGCGACTTTATATTTAAGGATCTGACAGGCGACGGAACCGTCGATTCAAAAGACCAGCAGGTTTTGGGGAGCGCAATTCCAAAGTTTATGTATGGAATTAACATAGGTGCTAATTACCATAATTTCGATCTTAATGTAGTGTTGTCAGGTGTGCAGGGTGTGCAAATTGGAAATGATCTGAGGTCCAGTTTGGAGTTTGCAGGAACAGGCCACAATGCCTCAACCGCCATATTAAACAGGTGGCAAAAGCCTGGAGACAATGCTGTTCTACCACGAGCTGGACAGAATGCCAATGGATCCGGAAATTTAAGGCCATCAGATTTCTTTATAGACAACGGCGCCTATTTACGTGCCCGTAATATCACACTGGGTTATACTTTTGGCAAAACCACTTTGCGATCGTTTTCAGGTAATGTTTTAAGCAGACTGCGCGTATATATTGCTGCGGAAAATTTATTTACCATAACGGGCTATAAAGGGTATGACCCCGAAATAGGCTCAGACGGGGGCGATCTTATTTTTAACCGCAATATAGATCGCGGCCAGGTTCCGCAGCCGCGTACAATTTTATTCGGGATACAAGCAGGATTTTAAGTAACATTTTGAAAGATATAATTATGAAAAGATTTATGAAATTCCTTATGACGGGAGGCTTGTTGGTTCTCTCGATAGGGTGTAAAAAAGATTTGAGTTTGGTTAATAAAAGTGCGTACACTTCTGATACGTATTTTACCAGCGATGTTGCCTTAAACGAGGCCGTTGTAGCCACTTACGCAGGTTTGCTGCATAATGGCATGTGGGCACGCGAGTGGTATTTTACTTTTGATCTGCTTGGCTATGATGCCAAAAACAATCAGCCCCTTGTAGGTGATTTGCTGCAATTAGCACAGTACAATTTTGGCCCCGACCAAAACCAGGCGGGTCAGATGTGGTCGGCATTATACCAAATAATAGCGCGTGCCAATGTGGTTATTGACCGTACGCAGGCATGGAAACCGGATCCGCTTAAACCTACAGAGGCAACGGACCAAACGCAATATATTGCCGAGGCTAAATTTCTGCGGGCTTATGCTTATTTTCAATTAGTTAATTTGTACGGCCGGGTACCACTCCGCACCCACTACATAACGCTGCCAACACCTGCAGATATTAACGCACCAAGATCACCTGTTGCCGCTGTTTGGGCGTTTATTGAACAGGATTTGAAAGATGCTGAAGCAGGCCTTCCTCTTTCCTATGCTGCTGAAAGTTTCGGACGTGCTACACAAGGGGCTGCGGTGGCGCTTTTGGGTAAATCATATTTATATGAAAAAAAATGGGCCCTGGCACAAACAGAACTTACCAAGTTAACCAAGGCGCCTTTCAGTTATTCGCTTGCACCGGTTTATAACGATCTGTTTGATGATCCGAAGCAGAATGATGCTACTGCGAATCCTGAAACCATTTTCCAGGTGATGAATCAGAAATGGACAGACTGGGGCGTAGGTAACCAATATTACGTTTTTGGAGGACAGGAAACCTGGGGCGGAAAAGCAACACACTCAGACCGTGCGCAGGAATACGGCTTTAATGATTGGAACAACGTACATATAACTACAACCGCTGTTAAGGCTTTTACCTATCCTAACCCGCAAAACCCGGCTGCAAATTACGTAGACCCCCGCGCAGCTTTCACCTTTTATGGCGATGCTACAAGTGGCGGGCAAACACAATATTGTCAGCAATGTTCTGGGGGACCTGTAGATTTTCCCTTCGCTTCAAAAGGGTACGAATGGCTTAAATATGAATATTATAACAAGCAATCATCTTTTGGCGGTCCGCAAAGTGGTATAAACGGCCAGGTAATACGCTATGCTGATGTTTTGCTTATGCTGGCAGAAAGCTATATACAGCAGAGTAACACAGGTGCCGAGCCATTAGCTTTAATTAACCAGGTACGTAACAGGGCAAGTGTTAAAGCACCACTTTATACCTCGCTGGGTAGCCAATTAGATGCTATGAACATCCTGATGCGTGAAAGGCAGTTGGAACTAACCGGCGAACAAAGCCGCTATTTTGACTTGATACGTTGGGGCATTGCAAAGCAAACAATAAATGCTGAAAGGAAGATTGAGGACGGTACACAGCCGTTTCAAGATAAAAATGTGTTGTTACCAATACCTTTAGCCGAGAAGAATGCCAACTCTGCCGTAGCTAAAGATGTTTCCGGGGATTGGAATTAAATTGATATGTTAATAATATAATTGATAAAGAGTCTGCGACAGTAGTGTTGCAGACTCTTTTTATTTAAACTCATATTGAGGAAGTAATGATAGCTAATGGTCCCAGAAAAGCCTGTCTTCATAATTGCTTAAAAGCATAAGGTCGCGCTGGTTTTTATATGCATTTACAACGTCCATTCCAGTTTCGGTCACTATTCCGCCTATTAAACAGGCAAATAATTCATCTGCTGGTTTACTTTTATGATTGGTTGCGGGAAATACCACCGGATTTGATATGATGGCTAAGCTTTCGAGAAAGAACTTTGTTATCACATCGATATCAAAATCGTTGCGGTATAAGCCTGATTTCATGCCACGTTCTATACTTGATTTAACGATTTGATGAATGAACTCAGCTTTATGACCCTTAAATTTTTCATAGGCTAATTCATGATTTTTTTCGAGATCATAAACGATGGCAGGATTTAAAATATTGTAAAGCGCCATTGCGTATACCAGCAAAAAATACAACTCAATAATTGCATCATCACTTTTTGCAATGAGAATCCTACAGCGAAAGATGTTTTCATCTATTGCCTTATCTACAAATGTCTCTACCAATGAATCTTTATTGGAGTAAAATTGATAAATTGTTTTTTTACTGATCCTTAGATCAGATGCAATATCATCCATACTAATGCTACGAATACCGTAACGGCTAAAAAGGGTATGCACTTTGTCGGCTATTTTTTTTGAGGTGTCCATTGTTTAGGAAATAACTATTTAAATGCTATCTAAAAAATATAAATATCAAGTTTGAAGCCAGGCGATATAAAAATATCCGATTGACCCGCGTTGATTTTACTTTCGATATCAAGCGTCCTATTATGGTAAATTTAAATTCTATTTGTTTTTCGCCGGTATAAAATACCGAATAGTAGATGATACTAATTATGCAGATGAACATAACGCCGTGTGTAAATCCAAATATCATTTTCATAATTGTCTTGTTTAGTCTGTACTTAAATGTGTTTTAATTAGCTGCATTGTAGCATGTACAAAAAAAGGGGATTAAACACTATATTGATTTAAGATATCTTAAAAAAAGCATGACAGAAAGCGAAAAAATTCATAGCTAAATCCTTTTAATTATGATTTAAATCATTTTTTGGCCGGATGATTAATCTTAAGGTGGGGTCATTTGTTATCAAGCTCCAGAACCAATTGTAGGCGAGTTTAACTTTGTTGCCGAATCCCACGATTGGGATGATATGAACAAATAACCAAACAAACCACGCAGGCAATCCTTTAAAAAACGACTTCGGTAAATCAACTACAGCCTTGTATTTCGAGATAATTGCCATACTTCCTTTGTTTTTATATTTGAATGCTTTTAACGCTTGTCCGGATTGTAATTGCTTAAGATTTGAGGCGAGGTGAATCCCTTGCTGAATAGCAACCTGTGCAAGTTGCGGGTGCCCGTTTGGATAATCCACATCTGTTGTTTGAAGGCATTGATCGCCGATTGCAAAAATATTTTGTGTGCCCTGTACCTTATTGAATTCATCAACTATAATTCGCTTGCCACGGCTTATACATACATCAGGTAGTCCGGGCACTTTCCGTGCAATAACACCAGATGCCCAAACCAGCGTTGCTGCCGGGATACACTCTCCTGTGGAAAGGATTATATTTCCATCAACATAGTCCTTAACGGCAGTATTTAATTTTATCTGTACACCTAATTTATTTAATACCTTGTAAGCCTCTGCCTGCGATTTTGCGCTCATCGGACCGAGCAAGGCATTTCCCGAGCTAATCAAATAAATATTGGCGTTCGTGTTTTTAAGCTCAGGATAATCTTTATTAATAAGTGAATAAATCATTTCCGCCAACATACCGGAAACTTCCACACCTGTTGGCCCTCCCCCCGAAATAACAATATTCTGCAGTTTTAACTTATCGGCCGGATCATTTGTTCTCACGGCTTTCTCAGCATTCAACAATAAATGGTTGCGAAGATGAATCGCATCATCAATTGTCTTCATGGGCAATGCATGCTTTTTTATATTTTCCAATCCCCTATAATCGGTCTCCGTTCCCATTGCAAGTATTAAACAATCATAATATAAATCGCCATTCGACGTCTCAATTTTGTTGCTTGATGCTTCAATCATTTTCAATTCACCGAGGTGAAAACGAAGGTTTTCTTTGTTTTGGAACATTCTTCTGAATGGGTAACTTATATTCGAGGCTTCGATAAAAGCCGTAGACACCTGGTAAAGCAGGGGCGGAAAAAGGTGATAATTATTCTTATCGACAAGCGTGATATCAATTAATTGATTTCCCGCAAGTTGCTTTGCCAGATTGAGGCCCGCAAATCCACCTCCAATGATTACTATTTTCATATGATTTTTCTTTTTATTGGCCTGTCAGGATTTTCAGATCTGAAATTGCTATCAAATAAGACAACTGTGCGGCATACATATCGGCTTCGGATTTTGCTAAGAAAGACTTTGTATTAAGCAAATCAGTTTTTACGTTAAGACCGGCAGCCTGCTTGTTTTCTTGTATTTTTAGTTCCTCCTTTTGGTAGGAAACAACCTTTTGCGCAACGCTGATAAGCGTCTGTGTCTGATTAATTTTCCTATAGGCCTTTTCAATATCATTATTTACCTGCTGCTGGGTATTAAGAATATTCTCTTCAGATTGCTTTAGCTGAAACTGTCTCTGTTTTACTATCTTTTTGTTTAAAAAAAGATCCTGCAGGTTCCATTTCAGGTTTAAACCTATATATGGGTTGTTGGAAGGTACTATAGCGCTTCCGAATACATAAGAATAGCCGCCAACCAAACCTATATCCGGTATATTACCTTGCCTGGCTGCTTTTATTCCCAATAAAGCTTTCGATTTGTTCAGGTTAGCTATTTGTAAGTCGGCGTTTGAACCAGATGCTACGTTCTTATACACGTCTAAACCATCTACCTGTTGTACAGTCGGCTCAGCCTCTGCAAGCTTTAATGAACCCGCATTTACGCCGGTTATATTAACCAGATCACCCATATAATCCTGAATCTGTATATTTATTTTCAGGACGTTTTGTTCTTCGTCGGCGATATTAGCCTGCAATCCTATTTTATCTGCACTGGTTGTTTTACCGGCTATTAAAGCATTTTCAACATCTGTAAATCTTGACTTAGCCAGGGCCAGCTTTGCCTCCGCTTCATCCAGTTGTTTTTGTAAAATCAACGTTCCGTAATAAAGCTTTACTATTGCCTGCTTTATTTGCAACGACGTTTTGAATCTTTCCTTTTCGGTTAATATCTCGTCCGTTTTATCTACTTTCAGTAAAGTGCTGATTTTGGACTGCTGGCTGATGGGCTGATAAACCGATAATCCGGCGCCATAATTATCGTGTTTACCTACTCTAAAAGTTTCGTCGGTGTTAGGATTTGATTCCAGCGTGCCTTTGGGAATCGTGATTTCTCCCAAATTGAAAACATGTTGATAGTTACCATTCAAGGTAGGTGTAGGATACCTCTTGATTTCGTCTTCTTTAGTTTTCTCCTGCTTTTCCTTAATTTCCCACTGTTTTATTGTTAATACGTGATTATTCTTTAACGCAGAATCTTGTAATTGTTCCAATGTATAAGATTCTGTATTTTGAGCATGCAACTGGGTACTGCGGCATAAGAAAATAAATAACGGCAGTAAAAGGCATTTTATAATTTTTTTCATTTTACGGTTGGTTTTAATTTTTTTCTAAATTGATCGGTTTTGGCTTTATCCAGGCAATGTATAGCACAGGGACACTGATTAAGGCCATAACCATGCTCCATACCACGCCAAATGCCAGTACACTTGCAAGGGGCGCCCACATTGCAGATCCTGATATGATCATGGGCAACACACCAATCGCTGCTGCCATGGCAGTAAGAAAGATGGGCCTTAAGCGCCTTTTCCCTGATTCTATAGCCGCTGCTTTTAAATCAAGTCCATGTTTCATCAATTCATGGGTATGGTCTACCAGGATGATTGCATTACGTACTACAATTCCCGAAAGTGCTATCAAACCAATAAAAGATGTGAAACTGAAGTAGTTTCCGGTGATATAGAGGCCCATGATGGCGCCAAACAAACTTAACGGTATCGTAAGCATCACTATCGCCGCCTCTTTGAGGTCGCGGAATTGAAAAAGAAGGATAAAAAATATCAGCACAAGGCTTACAAGCAATGCGGCAACTAATTGACCCAATGCTTCTTTTTTGTTAAAATCTTCGCCGCCATAATCGATGCGATATCCGTTGGGCAGTTGTAGTTTGGCTATCTCGGGCTGTATAGCTGCCAATAATTCTGACGGCAGAACCTCTTGTGTTGTTTCGCTTTGCACAGTAAGCGTCCTGACACCGTTGCGGTGCATAATGCGGCCGGTTTGCCAGCGAGGTGTCAAATCTGCAATTTGTCTTAGCGGGACATCAGCGCCGGTAACAGGGGATCTCAAATAAATATTCTGGAGATCATCAGTGGTCTGCCTGTTTTTTGCATCCAGTCTAAATACAATATTAACCGGATTATTGCCTTCATAAATGGTAGAAATAGCAGCGCCGCTAAATCCGGTGTACACTGATTGAGAGATACCGGTAGTAGTATAGCCCAGGCGGCTGGCTTCTTCTTTTAATTTTATCCCTATTCCATAATAATCTTCTGCAAAATCGCTTCTCACAAAACGACTGCCTTTCGCTTTTTTAATAATGTCACTTACCTGTGTTCCAATAGATTTCAAATGATCAATATCCTCCCCGATAATTCTAACTTCTACCGGTGCTTTTAGCGATGAACCTTGTTGCATCAATTTAACATAGGTTGTGCCCTCTGGTATTAATTTATCCACTTTGCCGCTTAATTCCTCGGCGAGTTCGTCAGTAGTCTTTTCTGTGGTAGTGTTAATAAGTATCTGTGCGTAATTGTTTGTGGGGAATTCCGGAGAGAAATTATAATAGAACCTTGGAGAGGCAGTACCCGAAAATGTTGCATAAGACACTATTCTTTTGTCGTTTTTCAACAATGCTTCCACCCTTAAAATGGCCTCATGGGTCTTTTCTAATTTTGTACCGGTAGGCATCCATAGTTCTACAACAAACTGGCTCCTTTCTGCCGCCGGGAAAAATTGTTGCCTTATTCCCTTTGCAAACAGTAACAATGCAAATACAATAGGCACTAAACTGCTTATGATAGTTATCTTTGGATGATTGACGCACCAATCTAAAAGCTTGTTATACCCATTCTGCATTAAGTCCAGCAATGATTTTCTTTGTTTCTTTTTAGTTGTTTCTTCTTCGGCAGCATCGCTTTTCTGGTGCAACCCTTTTTTGATAAAAGTGAAACAAAGCATTGGGGTTAATACCATTGCTACTAAAAATGATGATGCAAGGGCTACAGCTACTGTTATAGGCAATGCGAAAATAAATTCACCCACAGTTCCCCGTAACAAAATCATCGGCATAAATGAAGCAATGATGGTAACAGTTGCAGCAAGTACGGGCACTACCAGATCATTGGCGCTTCTCCATGCTGCGGTAGCCCTGTCAACGCCTTCATCTAACAGTTCTACATAATTGTCGGCAATTACGATAGCATCATCCACTACCATTCCCAAAACGAGGATCAGCGCGGCCAGCGAAACCTGGTGCAATTCGATCCCCAATGCATGCATTATGGCATAGGTTACCGCAACGGTCATCGGGATTGCCATAGCTGCAACAGTAGCAATACGTAAGGGCAAAAGCAATACAACCACTACGATCACTGATACGATGGCCAAAAAGAATTCCCGGATGAAATGCGATATGTTTTCGTCAACCACCTGGGGCTGATTAACAACGGTGGTGATTTTGATATCGGATGGTATCACTTTTCTGGCTTCTTCAATCTTGCCGGTTATTTCTTTACCAAATTGCACGATGTTATTGCCTTCCTGCATCTGAACCGAGAGGATCACAGCTTTGTTGCCATTAACTGCAATGATATTATCCGGATCAGCATAATCCCTGGTTAGGGTGGCTACATCTCCCAGCTTTGCAACAGAACCCGATTGGGACGTGCCAACTACCTGATTGGACAAGTCTGTTTCGGTATTATAGTAGCCATTGGTGTAAAGCGGCGTTTTGTTGCTGCTTGTTTTAACCTCTCCGGTTGGATTAATGTTGTTTTGAGATTGGAGGAGCTTTACAACCTGCTGGGCGTTAACCCCATATTGTGACATTTTCTCTGAGTTGGATGACACCACAATTTCCTCTTGCTGTTCGCCTATCCGCTTTATTTTTGAAGCAGCGGGTATAGTGCGCAGATAATCTTCCAATCTTTGAGCATAATGTTTTAATTCTTCGTAGCTGGCGGTTTTGCTTTCCAACCCGATTACCAGGGCTTCAGTGTCGCCGAAATCCGAGTTTACAATAGGCCCTTTAACACCGTCCGGTAAATCAATTTGCTTTGAGACCAAAAGCTGGTGGCGAAGCTTACTCCAAAATATGTCGGGTTGTTTTACACGCTCGGTAAGCTCAACGTTAACTACCACTATGCCATCCTTTGTAGTAGAATATGTTTTTGATTTATCTACCTCTTCATATTGAAAAAGATATTGTTCCAGTTTTTTTGTAACCTGGTCTTCCACCTGTGTGGAGTTAGCTCCCGGGAAAGATGCAATGACTAAGCCCTGGCGGATGGTAATTTTAGGATCCTCCCTGCGTGGCATATTCAATAGGGAATTTACACCAACCGCAAAAAGCAATAGCAATACCGATAATGTAACTTGCTTATACTTGAG
This sequence comes from Mucilaginibacter sp. P5_A6, assembly GCF_056400585.1. Taxonomy (NCBI): domain Bacteria; kingdom Pseudomonadati; phylum Bacteroidota; class Sphingobacteriia; order Sphingobacteriales; family Sphingobacteriaceae; genus Mucilaginibacter; species Mucilaginibacter sp. P5_A6. The sequence goes on from NZ_JBFUKZ010000025.1 coordinate 119,700, forward strand.
CGATGCTTTTATAATATTCATTTCAGTTTTATTTATTGGTTATAGAAATTGATGAACCGTCAGACAATCTTTTCTGGCCGCTGGTAACCACCACTTCGCCGTCAATAAGCCCCGAAATAATTTCAATTTTGTTATCAAACATATTACCCAGGCTTATTCTGCGCTTAAATACCTTATCCTGTGTTTTATCCAGCACAAAAACGTAGCTCTGATTGGCCAAATCCTGTTGAATGCATTCTGCCGGTAATAATATCATCTGCTTTTTTTCTGTGGTAGCAATCTTTGCCTCGGCAATCATTCCTGGYCGGATGAGCAATTCCGGGTTATCCAGTTCAATCTTAATGGTGAAAGCCCTGGATGTAGCATCGGCCGCTGAGCCAACTTCAATTACTTTTCCTGTGAATACCTTATCGAGTGAGGAAATATTAATCTTGCTGATTTGCCCAATCTTTACTTCATGCAGTTCCGCCTCCGGAACATAGGCCAGCACTTTTACCTTTTTGATATCTGCTATAACAAACAACGGGGTACCTGCACCCACAATCTCACCTATTTCAGTTTGTTTTTTGAGCAATACGCCGCTTATCGGCGAATACAACCTGGTATCTGATAGATTTTTTTGTTGTAACTGTTGCTGAAGTTTTGCCTGTTGTAAATTGAACCCTACTTTGGAAAAGTCGCTTTCACTTAAACTGCCTCTGTCATGTAATATGTTTAAGCGGTTAAATTCGTCAGTTGCGGTACTAACCTGTACGTCGGCTGTACCCTTGGCAATGGAATAATTAGTTGGATCCAGGCTGGCAACCAATTGTCCTTTTGCAATATTTTCTCCTTCTTTACTGGAGATATAGTTGATTTTGCCACCCACCATAAAACTAAGCCTCACGGTGGCATTACCTTCGATGTTTCCGCTGACAGATACCTCTTTGGCAATGATAGCGGCATGAACGACCTCTGTTCTGACTGCAAAAATTGAAGGCGCTCTTTCTGCGGCATTTTTATCTTTGCTTTTGCAGCCCGGCAGGAAAAGCAGGGCCGGCAAAAATAGGACTGGTATAAGTTTTTTATTTCTTTTCATATTATGTTATTTTTTATTATTCTGTGAAAAATTGTTCTTGTATTTGTATTTCGTTTATATCAAAAAAATGAAGTATGCTTTTTACTTTCTCAATAAAATCTCCGTTGCCCGAAAGGATGAAATCCATGCGTTTCATTGTGTTGGCGTTCAGAACAGCTTCAATCTCCTCGTTTGGGAATAATGTTGGGCCTTCAATTTCTTTGGAGATATAGCTTACATATAAGTGAGTGAGAAAACGTCTCTCCAGAATTTGCAGTTCTTTTTGGAATGTGTGTTGCTTGTTTACAGAGAAATAAAGCAGCGAGACCTGCTGACACTTTTGGTCAGTCAATTTGAACTTGATAGCAGGAAAGATGGATGCTATCCCTATGTCATCTGTTATAAATATATAATGGATCCCCATTTCTTTAATATCCTTATGCATTGGCGAAAAATTTCTAATGCAAAGGAAGGCAAGAAGAATGAGGCTACTTTTAAGATATCTTAAAAAATGAAAAGGGCATGCAAATAGATGTGCCAACTTTTGGCATACTTAAATTCGGGAATGATTAAATGTTATCCCTGGCTTTTAGACATTTAACGATTTGAGAAAAAAATGTAAATGACGAGCTGGAGAATACTATTGAAACCAGTCAATTATAGTCGGATCTTGCAAAAGATGTTTGATTGCCAACGGACACCTTTGCTATAAATCCGCTGTAATGATTTTATAGTGTACTGTTTTAAAAAATCATTTCTGGCCCCTAATAACACTAAGGGTTTGTTGGGTGATCCCTAAATACGAAGCTATATGTCCAAGCGGAACCCTTAATAAAATATTGGAGTAATTGTCTATCATGGATTGATAGCGTTGTTCTGCCGTTTGAAATTGCAATGCAAAAAGTTTGTCCGAAAATTGTTTTATTGTCTCGACGGATACCATAAAAACAAAACTTTTAAAAGCATCAATCTGGTTAAATAAATCATTAAATTCTTTGACTTGAATAGTCCTTAACGTCGTTTCTTCAAGAACTTCTCTGCCATAGGGGTCTATTTTGTTAAAATAAACACTCTCCAAGGACATTGTGAAGGCGTTTTCGTCGAAAAAGAAATGGGTAATGTCTTTTCCATCTTTATTGTAAAAAGTTCTGAGCATACCCTTTTCAATAAAATGAACTTTTTGAGAGCGGTTACCCGGGTCGGCCAACAAAGTTCCTTTGGAATGAAACTCCCGCCTGAAAGCGGCATCAATTGCCTGGCTTTCTTCGTCGCTAAGCTTTATTTTGGTATTAATATATTGGGTCAATTCCATATGTCCCTTAGCAATAAAGTTTAATTTGGAGCAAATATACCATGTAAATTAATGATTACATGGTAAAAATAACATAATTATTGTTTTAGAAATACTGATTATCCTTGAAAATCAAATTGCCTGAAGGTTAAAATATTTTTGATTGTTATCCCAGATATTCTAATCCCTTTTGGAGCTTTGTTTCAAGTAATAGTCGGATAAGGCGTCTTTGTTTTGTCTACTCATTTCCATTAAAACAACCTATCAACAGGCAGTCCCCAATTAATAAAATAGAACTCAAATTCGCTAATAAACAGATGGTCAATTTCCTTTACACGTATATCATTAATTTTGTATTTCCACTGCATAAAATCTTGTGTGTGTGTGTTAGCGTAGTTTCATACCTGATAACTGTGGCAGGCGCAAACTCCTGATTTACCAAAGCGGCTACTTTGCGGTTATGTTCTTTAAATACGTCAATCAGCATAACGGGCTTTTCAGTTTTGCCAAGAAACCGGTTTTTGATTTTTTCCGCTGTAAGTTCTTCACCACAGTCCTTTAAGTAGCGGATCGTATCATTAATCCTTAGTTCGACATCATTAAGGGCTAGGTTTAATTTGTAGACCGCCTCGGCTTTGCCTTTGGCTCTTTCTTCGCTTGGATTCCAGAGCTTCGACTGAATTTTTGACCTGTTGCCAATTCAGCACGCTGTCCATCGCAAGTGATCCGTAAATAAACCGGGACCTTTTCTTCTTTTGAATTCGTCCTCTTTTTTAGATAAAAGAGAACAGMCACATTTTTGATCATAAAAAGCTTTTAAAAAGTTAAACAGAATCATCTTTACAGCATATTTTTTTAAGATCTTCAATCGTTGAACATATTGCTTATCAATTAGTTAAAGATACCATGGTGAGCACTCGTTTAGAAATTAGGTGCTCACCAAAATGTCCGTTCATTGGTGAGCAAATGACACCAAAATGCACACAAAAAACCCCTCAAACGTAGCGCTTGAAGGGTTTTAGTGGTGTTTGATACCGTTTTAGTGGAGCCGGAGGGATTCGAACCCTCGTCCAAACATGGTATAAGGTAAGCTTTCTACATGCTTAGCTGCTGTTTAATTGTAGGGAAGGGGAAGGTCAGCCGCATACCTGTACCGTCTTCCTTAGGTGCTTTATCTCGCCTGCTATGCACACCTTAAGCAGGCCAGTTCCATTTTTCGATGCCCCGGTTGCCGATCCAATGAAACGCAAAACCGGCGGGACAAAAGCTATTTAATTCTAAATTAAGCAGCTAAGGCGTAGTTATTTTCGCCATTTGTAAGTTTGAGCGTTCTGATTTAAGCGCTAATTCACCCAACGCGCTGCATGCTTACCTACTTATCTCCATCCTGTCAATTCCGGTCGACCCCATTTTTTTTGAGTTCGCAATTGCCGGTGGGCAGTTTGCAGTTAAGGGTACAAATATAAGTAAAAAAGCCGGCAAGTTGATGATAAACCAAAAATATTGATGGGCCGTAAAGCCCATTTTAATCCCGAAAACCTACTGATTTATGTTCAAAAAAATGGTTAATTATCCACAATAAATGCCAGAATTATCCAGAAAAAACTATAAAAATCCACATTTTATCGGGGTATTTTTTTTGAACCAAATTACTACCGTTGCCCGCCCCTCCGTACCACTCTCCTGCCCTCTTCGCCCACCTAATATCTCCCTCCGGAACACCTTCCAGGTACCAATGGAACTCAGAAATTTCTTTCCTCTTTTTCATCCTCCGTCCTCCCTCCGTCTTCACCCCAAGTTCCATCTCAAATCCAACGTTGCAAAAAGCAGGCACAAGTTTTTTTTGCATCTAATCTTTTTGGTTCAATGTCTACGGATCAGGATTGCTAACTTTCTAAATGTTTCAAATTTGCCTCAAGCGATTTTAGCTTTTTAAAGAATTTAACTTTGTAATACCAATGCCCACCTATAAGTGATATAGCAGTTGCAAGTGCGCAGGTTATAAAAATGGTTTGTGGGGATGGATGCCAATAAGTAATAAATAGTTTAATAACAGCATAATAGAATGCCGGATATAAAAACAGGTAAATAATGTTAAACATCAAATAAAATCTTTTGAAAGCTGCAATAGTTTGTTTAAGGGTTACCTTTACATTGTCGCTATTGTATATAGTAAATATCTGTTCCTGCCTTTTATAACCCCATACAGTAACCATACAATAAAGCACCATTATAACCAGGTATGCAACAGACGCCACAACGCCGGCCAGCCCGTGCAGGTAAATACCTTTAATTAGTGTAATAAGGAAAAACGCCGCCAGTACAGCAATAAAAATTTGGATAATAAGCTTGCTGGTTTTACTCCAATAAATACTTTTGGAGTGTAGCTGGCCCAATGTGTCTGTTGTGTTCATAATAATTTGTTCTAATTTTTCTGGTGAAATTTTCTGTTGTTGAAATTCCTTATCCTGGATAGTGTTCCAGTGCGCTTTAAATTCGTCCAGTTCCATATTATCCGTTGTTTACAATTATTCTCAGTTTGGTACGTATTTTATTTAGGTTGAACCCAATGTTGGATTCGGAAAGCCCCATAACTTCGCCGATCTCCCTGTAGCTGTAATCGTCCATATACAACATGGTAATGGCCCGTTCCACCTCTGGTAGGTTTTTTATAGCTTTATACATCCGGAGTACCTGTTCATTTTCTTCTTTATTGTCTATAGCAGCTATCTCAAACGCATTATCGTCAAATGCGGCAAATTTTTCGCGTTTCGTTTCTTTTCTAAGCCGGGTTATAGCATTATTAAGCGCTATACGGTAAATCCATGTTGAAATTTTTGAGTCGCCGTTAAATGAGCCATAGGCCCGCCAAAGCTGTAATACGATGTCTTGAAAAAGGTCCTCTTTATCTTCGCGACTATTGCAATACATATTGCAAACCTTTAAAATCAGGCCCTGGTTATTGGTTATTAATAAAACAAATTGCTCTTTCAATTAATGATATTTATACAATTAGTCGCATGGGGTTGCAAAACCTTAGCGAATGTTAAAATTAATTTTTTGTAAGCAGGTATTTAGCTTTTCTAAAGGACCACATATTTATTTACATTTTTAAGTCGTTCAGAAAACAGGTCTTCCCCCCTTTAGCGCAAGTCTTGTGCGTCGGAAATGTGTGCAGATGACTTGTGATTTTTTTTAAATTTAGCTGGGACCGTCCTGACACGCGTTCCCTTTTTTGTGGTTATTGGAGTCTGGCTAGAAGGTCGGTCGCGGCGGATAAAAACAGCGTGCCATTCAATACTTCATCACTGTTGTTTAAGTTTTCTCTAATTACATTAATTGATAACTCAATATTTTTAATTGCTGTCATACGTTCTCCGATACAAGCATTGCTTAATCCAAGAGACATCAACCATTTACCGATCGTCATATCATTTACTCTAATAACTGACCTCCGGGCTTGTATTCCTT